>NZ_JAYEET010000048.1:0-217818 GCF_034653255.1 Pseudomonas spirodelae
CMGCCAGAGCAAGCGTCCACTGGAAGAGCTGGATGGCTGGGTCAGGCACAAACGTCGCTGTGTCATCTGGCGGCAATGGAAGCAGCCCTCTACGAGGGCGCGCAACCTGATGCGCCTGGGATTGAGCGAGGAGCGTGCCTGCAAGTCGGCCTTCAATGGCCGAGGCCCGTGGTGGAACTCAGGAGCGCCGCATATGAATCAGGCGCTGCCGAAGAAGCTATGGGACAGACTTGGACTGGTCTCGATACTGGATACGATCAATCGGCTTAACCGCATGGCCTGAACCGCCGTGTACGGAACCGTACGCACGGTGGTGTGGGAGGACGGCGGCCGTGAGGCCGCCTCCTACCCGATCCTGCCCGCCGGGTGCACCGCGATGGTGCGCCGCAGCCCGGCGGAGCGCAATCCAGCCCCGGCGCGCGCCGTCGTCCCCCCACCTCGCCTGCGGGCTAAATGGGTCGAATAGTCTGCACGCCTGCAGGTGGCTCAGTACGGCCAAGGCTGGGGGCTGTGTGCGGTTTTATTGGGCGCTGAATACCTGCGAAACCCTGCGGCGTGGCGTTGTTTCTGAGTGGCTCCCAGGGGCTTGTGCTGGCTTTGGTTTCAGTTGCGCTATTGATTGGAGGTAATTTTGGTTAGTCGTGGTGATTTTGAATCTACACGCCCCGGATTTGCTGGCGTTGACTGATTACCTTTGCGGGTAAGTAAAGGTAAGGGTAAAGGTAATTTTTTTGTAAGTCCTTGATTTTAAAGGGCTGTAGCTTTTCACCGCCTAGCCTGCGTTTTAGGTAATTAGATAACCTAAGAATTACCATTTTATTACCTTTATGAATGGCTCCTAAGTTATTGATGTGCATGGATTTTGTCCGTTTACAAACAGCACCTAACCAAAATTACCCCAAAAAAGGGGGGCAACATAAAAACGGTTGACCCGCCTAGGAGAAGCTCTTAGAGTGCCGCGCCCCTTCATTCAGTGGGAATGACTTGGGAACAAATTTAGGTTCGTGCATAGCGCGCAAACCAGTAGCTATCAGCCGTCCAGACTGCTGGGGTTATCGTTGGTGAGTTCGAGTCTCTCCGTCCGCACCATCTTTTAGAGCTCCCTCCCGTTTGCCGCCTGCTTCTTAGGGTGACTTCTGCATATTGACCCTCTAGAATGCATGCCCTTGATTTGGGGCCGGTAAACGGCCGGCTTATGTCTGTGCAACGAGGAATATCAATGCAAGTTTCTGTTGAAAGTACTTCTGCTCTCGAGCGCCGCATGACTGTAGGCGTTTCCGTTGAGCGCATCGAGACTGAAGTCAACAAGCGTCTGCAGCAGACTGCCCGTCGCGCCAAAGTCCCTGGCTTCCGTCCTGGCAAAGTGCCGATGAGCGTGATTCGCCAGCGTTATGAAGACGCTGCGCGCCAAGAAGCGCTGGGTGACTTGATCCAATCGACTTTCTATGAGGCCGTTGTTGAGCAAAAGCTCAATCCAGCTGGCGCTCCGGCCGTTGAGCCGAAGTCGTTCGAGAAAGGCAAGGATCTGGAGTACGTGGCGACCTTCGAGGTGTTCCCGGAGTTCACCGTTGCTGGTTTCGAGTCTATCGCCATCGAACGCCTACAGGCTGACGTGACTGACGCTGACGTCGACAACATGCTGGAAATCCTGCGCAAGCAAAACACTCGCTTTGAAACTGTCGAGCGTGCTGCCGAGAATGGCGATCAGCTCAATATCGACTTCGTTGGCAAAATCGACGGCGAAGCCTTTGCCGGTGGTTCGGCGAAAGGTACGCAGTTGGTTCTTGGTTCTGGCCGCATGATCCCTGGCTTTGAAGATGCGCTGGTGGGCGCCAAAGCGGGCGAAGAGCGCGTAATCAACCCGACTTTCCCGGCTGATTACCAGAATCTGGATCTGGCGGGCAAAACCGCTGAGTTCACTGTGACCGTCAACAGCATTGCAGCGCCTCAGTTGCCTGAGCTGAATGATGAGTTCTTCGCCTTGTTCGGTGTGAAAGAAGGCGGTCTGGAAGGCTTCCGCGCTGAAGTTCGCAAGAACATGGAGCGCGAGCTGCGCCAGGCCATCAAGTCCAAGGTCAAAAATCAAGTCATGGACGGCCTGCTGGCTGCCAATGCAATCGAAGTGCCGAAGGCGTTGATTAGCAATGAAGTTGATCGTCTGCGCGTTCAGGCCGTACAGCAGTTTGGCGGCAACCTGAAGCCGGACCAGCTGCCAGCTGAGCTGTTCGAAGAACAAGCCAAACGCCGCGTTGCATTGGGCCTGGTTGTGGCTGAAGTGGTTAAGCAGTGTGAGCTGAAACCCGATGACGCTCGCGTTCGCGAAATGATTCAGGAAATGGCTTCGGCTTATCAAGAGCCTGAGCAGGTTGTGGCTTGGTACTACAAAAACGACCAGCAGATGAACGAAGTACGTTCGGTTGTACTGGAAGAGCAAGTTGTAGATACTGTTTTGCAGAAGGCCAACGTGACCGATAAAGCGGTCTCGTACGAAGAAGCTGTCAAGCCGGTAGAAGCACCACAAGCCGCCTGATTTCTTTACCTCGTTCGAATGCGTCATAAGCCAGCCATCGTGCTGGCTTATGCGTATTTGTGACATGACTATTTAGGGAGCGAGTGCACACATGTCCCGCAATCCTTTTATGCAGCAAATGCCTGATGTCCAAGCCGCTGGCGGCCTGGTTCCCATGGTTGTCGAGCAGTCGGCTCGCGGTGAGCGCGCCTACGACATTTATTCGCGCCTGCTCAAGGAGCGAGTGATCTTTCTAGTCGGCCCTGTAGAGGACTACATGGCTAACCTGATCTGTGCGCAACTGCTGTTCCTTGAAGCGGAAAATCCGGACAAGGACATCCATCTTTACATCAACTCCCCAGGCGGTTCGGTGACGGCGGGTATGTCGATCTACGACACCATGCAGTTCATCAAGCCCAATGTGTCGACCACATGTATTGGTCAGGCATGCAGCATGGGCGCATTCCTGCTGACGGCTGGCGCCGAGGGTAAGCGCTACTGCCTGCCGAACTCGCGCGTGATGATTCACCAGCCACTGGGCGGCTTCCAGGGTCAGGCGTCGGATATCGAAATTCACGCCAAGGAAATCCTCTTTATCCGTGAGCGCCTCAACACGCTGATGGCCAAACACAGCGGGCACACCTTGGAAGAGATTGAGCGCGATACCAATCGTGACAATTTCATGAGCGCTGAAGCTGCGCGTGAATACGGGTTGATCGACGCCGTGATCGAAAAGCGCCCCGCTTAATTAAGCAGCTCAAAAATAGGGCAGGTCGGCGTCTCCGGCCACCAGCGGGCTTGAAAAAGCCCGCATAAGCCTTCATCTTGTGTTGCAAGCCTATCGAATTTGGATCGAACGAATGACTGACACCCGCAACGGCGAGGACAACGGCAAGTTGCTTTATTGCTCCTTCTGCGGCAAAAGCCAGCATGAAGTGCGCAAATTAATTGCCGGCCCCTCGGTCTTCATCTGCGACGAGTGCGTCGACCTGTGCAATGACATCATCCGCGAGGAGGTGCAGGAAGCCCAGGCCGAGAGCAGCGCGCATAAATTGCCTGCACCCAAGGAAATCAGCGGCATTCTTGACCAGTATGTGATTGGTCAGGAGCGCGCGAAGAAAATCTTGGCTGTAGCGGTTTATAACCACTATAAGCGCCTCAACCAGCGCGACAAGAAAGACGACATTGAGCTAGGTAAGAGCAATATCCTGCTTATCGGTCCGACGGGCTCGGGTAAAACCCTGCTCGCTGAAACCCTGGCGCGCTTGCTCAATGTACCGTTTACCATCGCTGACGCCACCACCCTGACCGAAGCCGGTTATGTGGGTGAGGATGTCGAGAACATCATTCAGAAGCTGTTGCAGAAGTGCGACTACGATGTAGAAAAAGCCCAGATGGGTATCGTCTACATCGACGAAATCGACAAGATTTCGCGTAAGTCTGACAACCCATCGATCACCCGTGATGTATCGGGTGAGGGTGTGCAGCAAGCTCTGCTGAAACTGATTGAAGGGACTGTGGCATCTGTTCCGCCTCAAGGTGGCCGCAAGCATCCACAGCAAGAGTTCCTGCAGGTTGATACGCGCAACATCCTGTTTATATGTGGTGGTGCGTTCTCGGGCCTGGAAAAAGTTATTCAGGGTCGTTCGACCAAAGGCGGTATTGGTTTCAGTGCTGAGGTTCGCAGCAAGGAAGAAGGCAAGAAAGTGGGCGAGTCATTGCGCGCTGTTGAGCCCGATGACTTGGTCAAGTTTGGCCTGATTCCTGAGTTCGTTGGCCGCTTGCCGGTTATCGCAACCTTGGATGAGCTTGATGAAGCCGCTTTGGTGCAAATTCTGACCGAGCCGAAAAACGCTTTGACCAAGCAATATGGCAAGCTGTTTGAGATGGAAGGCGTTGAGCTGGAGTTCCGTCCCGATGCACTGAAGTCGGTTGCCCACAAGGCGCTTGAGCGTAAAACCGGTGCCCGTGGTCTGCGTTCGATTCTCGAAGGTATCCTGCTCGATACCATGTACGAGATTCCATCGCAGTCTGACGTCAGCAAGGTGGTGATCGATGAGAGTGTCATCGAAGGCACCTCCAAGCCGTTGCTCATCTATGAGAACAGCGAACTGCCAGCAAAGGCTGCGCCTGACGCGTAACAGCTTTGTAACATGTTGAAAGCAAGGGGCCTGCGGGCCCCTTTGCTTTTGCTGCTGCAATGCTTGTTTTTTGTTTGGGCTGCCCCCATCTTAGCTCCAAGGGTCATCCCATCTGTTTACGGCCGTATGGCCGCCGTAGAGCTGAAATCATGAAGACAACCATCGAATTGCCTCTCCTGCCGTTGCGCGATGTTGTGGTCTATCCGCACATGGTCATTCCGTTATTCGTCGGGCGTGAGAAATCCATTGAGGCCCTTGAGGCTGCAATGACGGGCGAGAAGCAAATTCTGCTCCTCGCACAAAAGAATCCTGCGGACGACGACCCTGATGAGGCCGGTCTTTATCGGGTCGGCACCGTAGCCACAGTCCTGCAGTTGCTGAAACTACCGGACGGCACGGTCAAGGTGCTGGTCGAGGGCGAGCAGCGCGGTGAAATTGAGCGCTTTATCGAGGTTGACGGCCATTGCCGTGCTGAAGTGCAACTAATTGACGAGGTGGATGCTGCCGAGCGTGAGTCTGAAGTTTTCACTCGCAGCCTGCTTAGCCAGTTCGAACAATACGTTCAGCTGGGCAAAAAGGTGCCAGCTGAGGTGCTAGCTTCGCTTAACGGTATTGATGACCCCGCTCGCTTGGTCGACACCATGGCTGCGCATATGGTCTTGAAGATCGAGCAGAAGCAGGAAATTCTGGAAATTACCGATCTAACTGCGCGCGTTGAGCATGTGCTTGCGTTGCTTGATGCCGAGATCGACCTGTTGCAGGTCGAGAAGCGCATCCGCGGCCGGGTCAAGAAGCAGATGGAGCGCAGTCAGCGTGAGTACTACCTGAATGAGCAGATGAAGGCCATTCAGAAGGAGCTTGGCGACAGCGAGGACGGCCATAATGAGCTCGATGAGCTGAGAAAGCGCATCGATAACGCTGGCCTGACGGCTGAAGCACTCACCAAAGCCAATGCCGAGTTGAATAAGCTCAAGCAGATGTCGCCTATGTCGGCTGAGGCCACAGTGGTGCGCTCCTACATTGATTGGCTGGTCAATGTGCCATGGAAAGCGCAGAGCAAGGTGCGCCTCGACCTGGCGCGTGCCGAGAGCATCCTTGACGCCGACCACTACGGTTTAGATGAGGTCAAGGAACGTATCCTTGAATACCTCGCCGTACAAAAGCGTGTGAAAAAAATCAAAGGCCCAGTGCTCTGTCTGGTTGGTCCGCCTGGCGTGGGCAAAACCTCGCTGGCCGAGTCGATTGCCACGGCCACTAACCGCAAGTTCGTGCGCATGGCTCTTGGTGGCGTGCGTGATGAAGCTGAAATTCGTGGTCATCGACGCACTTATATTGGCTCCATGCCGGGTCGCCTGATCCAGAAGATGACCAAGGTGGGGGTGCGCAATCCGCTGTTCCTGCTCGATGAAATCGACAAGATGGGCCAGGACATGCGCGGCGATCCGGCCTCTGCACTGCTTGAAGTGCTCGACCCTGAGCAGAACCACAATTTCAACGATCACTATCTGGAGGTCGATTACGACCTGTCCGATGTGATGTTCCTGTGTACCGCTAACTCGATGAACATCCCGGGTCCGTTGCTTGATCGTATGGAGGTGATTCGTCTACCGGGTTATACCGAAGCCGAGAAGATCAACATCGCGGTCAAGTACCTGGCGCCTAAGCAGGTGCAGGCCAATGGCCTGAAGAAGACTGAGCTGGTGTTTGAAGAAGCGGCGATCCGCGACATCATTCGCTATTACACCCGCGAAGCCGGTGTGCGTGGGTTGGAACGGCAGCTTGCCAAGGTGTGCCGCAAGGTGGTGAAGGAGCATTCCACCGAGAAGCGCTTCCAGGTTACCGCTACGGCTGATTCGTTAGAGCATTACCTTGGTGTGCGTAAGCATCGCTACGGTCTGGCTGAGCAACAGGATCAAATTGGTCAGGTGACGGGCCTTGCCTGGACTCAGGTCGGCGGTGAGTTATTGACCATTGAAGCGGTCGTGGTGCCTGGCAAAGGTCAGTTGATCAAAACCGGTTCGCTGGGTGATGTAATGCTTGAGTCGATCACCGCCGCACAAACCGTTGTGCGCAGCCGGGCCAAGAGCCTGGGCGTGCCTGAGGACTTCTACGAGAAGCAGGACATCCATATCCATATGCCTGAGGGGGCAACGCCCAAAGACGGCCCTAGCGCCGGCGTTGGCATGTGTACGGCGCTGGTCTCGGCGCTGACGCAGATCCCCGTACGGGCGGATGTGGCAATGACCGGTGAAATTACCTTGCGTGGCCAGGTATTGGCGATTGGTGGTTTGAAAGAAAAACTCCTGGCCGCTCATCGTGGTGGAATCAAAACCGTGATCATTCCGGAAGAGAATGTGCGCGATTTGAAAGAGATTCCGGAGAACATTAAGCAAGATCTGCAGATTAAACCGGTTAAATGGATTGACGAGGTCCTGCAAATTGCGCTGCAATACGCCCCGGAGCCCTTGCCTGATGCGGCTCCCATGGTTGCAAAGGATGAAAAACGCGAGACTGATTCCAAGGAGCGAATTAGCACGCATTAGCCGGAGGGGTTTCTTGACACATTTTTAGAGCCCTTGTTATAAAGCGGCTCTTATCGTGTCAGCAGGCGCTTCTGCACCAGCTTCGCTTACATTTAAAAGCAAGAAATAAACTCAACAGAAATTAAGGGGACTTAAGAGTGAACAAGTCGGAACTGATCGATGCCATTGCTGCATCTGCTGATATCCCAAAAGCTGTTGCTGGCCGCGCGCTGGACGCAGTAATTGAATCCGTTACTGGCGCTCTGAAGGCTGGTGATTCTGTAGTACTGGTTGGTTTCGGTACTTTTGCTGTTAAAGAGCGTGCTGCTCGCACTGGCCGCAACCCACAAACTGGTAACCCGATCAGCATCGCTGCTGCCAAGATTCCAGGCTTCAAAGCCGGTAAAGCACTGAAAGACGCTGTCAACTAAGTCTCTTTCGGGTTTTGCCCAGCAGACCAGTTGAATGGCTGGTCTGGCGCGGGGCGGGATGTTCATTCAGTCTTATCGGTCTGAGCACAACGAATCTGTTACTTGAGTTCGATCCGCTTCGCCAGTTACGAGAAGGCGCATCCACTGATGCGCCTTTCTTCTATCCGGATTTTACCCACACTGCACGGCTGCTTTTCTTACAGTCGTTCTGGGGGACGCATGCTGCAAAATATCAGGGACAATTCACAGGGTTGGATTGCCAAGACCATCATCGGCATCATTGTCGCGCTGCTTGCGCTGACGGGTGTTGACGCTATTTTTACCAGCACCAGTAATAGCCAGAATGCTGCTGAGGTGAATGGTGAGAAAATCACTTCAGCTGAGTTAAGCCAGGCTGTGGAGATGCAGCGGCGGCAATTGCTGCAGCAGTTGGGGCGCGATTTCGATGCCTCCCTGCTGGATGAAAAGCTGCTGCGTGAGGCTGCCCTGAATGGCCTGATCGAGCGAACTTTGCTGCTCGACAGCGCCAAAGACGCCAAATTTGCCTTTTCGCAACAAGCGCTGGATCAGTTAATCCTGAAAACCCCTGAGTTTCTGGTCGACGGCCAATTCAATGCTGAGCGTTTTGATCAGGTTATCCGTCAGCTCGGTTACAGCCGTTTGCAGTTCCGCCAGATGCTGGAGCAGGAAATGCTCATTGGCCAGTTGCGTGCCGGCGTGGCCAATAGTGGTTTTGTGACGGATGCTCAAGTGCAAGCGTTTGCCGCACTGGAAAAGCAGACCCGTGACTTCGCTACCCTGACCCTTCACGCTGACCTGGATGCGGTCATTCTTAGCGATGATGACATCAAGGCCTACTACAACGCTCAAGCCAGCCAGTTCATGACCCCTGAGCAGGTGGTGCTGGAGTATGTGGAGCTGAAGAAGGATGCCTTCTTTGACCAGGTCGAGGTCAGCGATGAAGCGCTGCAAAGCGCTTATCAGAGTGAAATTGCCAACCTCGCCGAACAGCGCCGCGCCGCGCACATTCTGGTTGAGGTAAACGACACGCTGAATGACGAGCAAGCCCAGGCCAAGCTCTCTGAGGTGCAGAAGCGCCTCGAGCAAGGTGAGGATTTCGCCGTATTGGCTAAAGAGTTCTCCGATGATTCGGGTTCGGCAAGCGAAGGCGGTGACCTGGGCTTTGCTGGCCCAGGCGTGTATGACCCAGCCTTTGAAGAGGCACTGTATGCGCTGAGCGAGAATGGCGTGTCGGCTCCCGTGCGCAGTGAATTCGGCTGGCACTTGATTAAGCTCTTGGGCGTTCAGTCACCTGAACTACCGAGCTTTGCCAGCCTGGAAGAAAAACTGCAGCGTGACCTTAAGGCGCGTCAGGTTGAACAGCGTTTTGTTGAGGTTTCCAAAGACCTTGAAGATGCCGCGTTTGAAGCCTCTGATCTGGCTCAGCCGGCTCAGGAGCTGGGCCTTGAGGTCAAGACCTCTGAAGCATTCGGTCGCCAGGGTGGCGTTGAGGGGCTAACGGCTAACCCTAAAGTGATTCAGGCTGCCTTTAGCGCTGAGGTGCTGGAAGACGGCAGCAACAGCAGCGTGATCGAACTCGACCCGAACACAGTGGTGGTGGTGCGCGTTAAACAGCACAACACGCCTGAACAGTTGCCGCTTGAGCAGGTGGCCGAGAGCATTCGTGCTCAGTTGACCAAGGTTCGTGCAAGCGAAGCGGTCAAGGCTAAAGCCGAAGAGCAGCTGGCCGCTTTGCGTACAGGTCAGACGCCGGTTGCCCAGGCAGATGCCAAGCAAGGCTGGAATGTTGTTGAGGCGGCCACACGCAGCCAGGAAGGCGTTGAGCCGGTCGTGCTGCAGGCGTTGTTCCGCATGCCCAAACCTGAAGCGGCGGATAAGCCGACTTTTGCCGGTGTCAGCTTGAGCAATGGTGATTTTGTGATCATCCGCCTCAATGGCGTGAGCCAGCCGGAGCAAGCACTGTCTGATGAGGATAAGGCCATGTACAGCCGCTTCCTCGCCTCGCGCGTCGGTCAGCAGGACTTCGCCGCGTTCCGTAAGCAGTTGGAAGATAAAGCGGATATCGAGCGCTTCTGATCGATACAGCTGAGTGCAAATGGCTGGGAGCCATTTGCACGTCCAGCGACGGCCCTCAGGGTAACTGCCATGGATGGCAACGCATAAAAAAGGCCGCTTAATTAAGCGGCCTTTTTTATTGCTGCGGTTTTAACCGCTTACTCTTCCATGGCGCCCATGGCGGTGGTGTTGAAGCCGCCATCGACGTACATGATCTCGCCACTGACGCCAGAGGCCAGGTCCGAGCAGAGGAAGGCGCCAGCGTTGCCGACTTCATCGATGGTCACGTTGCGGCGCAGCGGGGTCTGCTTCTCGTTGGCAGCGAGCATCTTGCGGAAGCTCTTGATGCCGGAAGCCGCCAGGGTGCGGATCGGGCCAGCGGAGATAGCGTTAACGCGCGTGCCTTCTGGACCGAGGCTGCCAGCCAGGTAACGTACACCGGCTTCCAGGCTGGCCTTGGCCATGCCCATGACGTTGTAGTTAGGCATGGTGCGCTCAGCACCCAGGTAGGAGAGGGTGAGCAGGCTGCCGTTGCGGCCTTTCATCATCTCGCGGCCGGCTTTGGCCAAAGCGACGAAGCTGTAGGCGCTGATGTCGTGAGCGATACGGAAGCCTTCGCGGGTGGTTACGTCGGTGAAGTCGCCGTCCAGTTGGTCGCCCGGGGCGAAACCAACAGAGTGAACGATGCAATCCAGGCCATCCCACTTTTTGCTCAGGGCTTCGAATACCGAGGCGATTTCTTCATCGTTGGCCACATCGCACGGGAAGCACAGGTCAGCGTTTGAGCCCCAATCAGCAGCAAAGCCTTCAACGCGGCCTTTGAGCTTTTCGTTCTGGTAGGTGAAGGCCAGTTCGGCGCCTTCACGGTGCATGGCTGCCGCGATGCCAGAGGCGATGGACAGTTTGCTGGCGACGCCAACGATCAGTACGCGCTTGCCGCTTAGAAAACCCATGGGTGTTGTTCCTCTTCCTGTCTACAAGGATTGGCAGGTAGTTGAACACTACCTGCTTGCCATCACTGCGTTAAAAACAGACGAAAAGTGCACACGTACAGCGCGCAAACTTAACTTCTCACCTGTTTTTGCCTTGCGCTGACTGCCTCGCCAACGCGTTTAATAGTCGGTTAATCAGCTGGGGCCATAAAGGCCGCTTCCAGCAACTGCTGTGTATAGATGTTCTGTGGCGCGGCAAAGACACGTGCCGCTGGGCCTTGTTCCACCACTTTTCCCTGTTTGACCACCATCACTTGGTGACTCAGAGCCCTGACCACCGCGAGATCGTGACTAATAAACAGATAAGTCAGGTTGTATTTGGCCTGCAGTGAACGCAGTAGTTCGACTACTTGGCGCTGTACGGTGCGGTCGAGGGCCGAGGTCGGTTCATCGAGCAGAATCAGCGCAGGTTTCAGCACCAAGGCGCGGGCAATGGCAATGCGCTGGCGTTGCCCGCCGGAAAACTCATGCGGGTAGCGATGGCGGGTTTCCGGGTCGAGGCCGACCTCAAGCAACGCATCAATGATTGCCTGTTCCTGCTCGGCTGCGTTGCCCATGCCATGGATCTGTAACCCCTCGCCGACAATCTGGCTGACCGACATGCGCGGACTGAGGCTGCCGAAAGGGTCTTGGAACACCACCTGCATCTGTCGGCGTAATGGCCGTACTTCTTCTTGTGACAGGTTATCGATCGCCTGGCCCTGGAAGTGGATAGCCCCCTCACTACCAAGCAGGCGCAGAATCGCCAGGCCCAGGGTGGACTTGCCCGAGCCGCTTTCACCGACGATGCCCAGGGTGTGCCCCTGCGGCACACTGAAATTGATGCCATCCACCGCTTTGACGTGGTCAACGGTACGGCGTAGCAGGCCCTTTTTGATTGGAAACCAGACGCGCAGGTTGTCGACTTCCAGCATGGGCTTGCCGGGCGGTTGATCGACCGGCCCACCGCTGGGTTCGGCGCCCAGCAGTTCACGGGTGTAGGGGTGCTGCGGGGCGTTAAACAAGGTTTCGCAGGCGGCCTGCTCGACAATATGCCCGTGCTGCATCACGCAGACGCGGTGTGCAATGCGCCGCACCAGGTTGAGGTCGTGGCTGATCAATAGAATTGCCATACCCAGGCGGGCCTGCAGGTCCTTGAGCAATTCAAGGATCTTCAGCTGCACGGTGACGTCCAGAGCGGTGGTCGGTTCGTCGGCGATCAGCAGTTCCGGCTCGTTGGCCAGGGCCATGGCGATCACTACGCGCTGGCGTTGGCCGCCTGACAGCTCGTGCGGATAAGCTTTCAGGCGTTTATGCGGTTCCGGGATGCCGACCAGGTCGAGCAGCTCCAGGGTGCGCGCAGTGGCGGCTTTGCCGGTTAGGCCCTTATGCAGGGCAAGTACTTCGTTGATCTGCTTTTCGATACTGTGCAGCGGGTTGAGCGAGGTCATGGGCTCCTGGAAGACCATGGCGATGCGGTTGCCACGAATGCCGCGCAGTTTGTTCTCGTTCAGTTTGAGCAGGTCTTGCCCGGCGTAGTGAATGCTGCCGCTGGGGTGCTGAGCCAGCGGGTAGGGCAGTAGGCGCAGAATCGAATGCGCGGTGACCGATTTACCCGAGCCGCTTTCGCCAACCAAGGCTAGGGTTTCACCACGTTTTATGTCGAAGCTAAGGCCTTCCAGCACGCGTTGTTTACGGCTGCCAGTGACGAATTCGACGGCCAGGTCACGGACTTCGATGAGGCTAGTTGAGTCGGTCATGTTATTTCCTCGGATCGAAGGCATCGCGTGCGGCTTCACCGATAAACACCAGCAAACTGAGCATCAGGGCGAGTACTGCAAAGGCGCTGATACCTAGCCACGGCGCTTGCAGGTTGGACTTGCCTTGCGCGACCAGTTCGCCCAGCGACGGCGCGCCAGGCGGCAGGCCGAAGCCGAGGAAATCCAGCGCAGTCAGGGTGCCGATCGCACCGGTGAGGATGAACGGCATAAAGGTCATGGTGGAAATCATCGCGTTGGGCAGGATATGGCGGAACATGATCGAGCCGTTCTGCATACCCAGGGCACGGGCCGCGCGCACATATTCCAGGTTGCGCCCACGCAGGAACTCGGCGCGCACCACATCGACCAGGCTCATCCAGGAGAACAGCAGCATGATGCCCAGCAGCCACCAGAAGTTCGGCTGCACGAAACTGGCCAGGATGATCAGCAAGTAGAGCACCGGCAGACCCGACCAGATTTCCAGAAAGCGCTGCCCGACCAAGTCGACCCAGCCGCCGTAGAAGCCTTGCAATGCGCCGGCAAATACGCCGATCACCGAGCTGGCCAGGGTCAGGATCAGGGCGAACAGCACCGAAATACGGAAGCCGTAGATCACCCGCGCCAATACATCGCGGCCCTGGTCATCGGTGCCGAGCAGGTTCTCCGTTGAGGGCGGCGCGGGGGCGGGCACCTGCAGGTCGTAGTTGATGCTGGAGTAGCTGTAACGAATCGGCGGCCAGATCATCCAGCCATCCTTTGCCTTGATCAGCTCTTGGATGTATGGGCTCTTGTAGTTGGCCTGCAGCGGAAACTCGCCGCCGAAGGTGGTTTCCGGGTAGCGCTTGAATACCGGGAAATACAATTCGCTGTCGTAGCTCACCACCAAGGGTTTGTCGTTGGCGATCAGCTCGGCGCCCAGGGTGACGAAGAACAGCACGAGGAATATCCACAGTGACCACCAGCCGCGTTTGTGCGCCTTGAACAGCTGGAAGCGGCGTTGATTGATTGGCGACAGTTTCATCTCAACCCTCCCTGCTTTCAAAGTCGATGCGTGGGTCGACGAGGGTGTAGGTAATGTCGCCGATCAATTTCACCACCAAACCGAGCAATGTGAAGATAAACAGGGTGCCGAATACCACCGGGTAATCGCGATTGATCGCGGCCTCGAAGCTCATCAAGCCGAGGCCGTCGAGGGAGAAAATCACCTCGATCAGCAAGGAGCCGGTAAAGAAAATGCCGATAAAGGCCGCTGGGAAGCCCGCGATGATGATCAGCATGGCGTTGCGGAATACATGGCCGTAGAGCACGCGGTTATTGCTCAGGCCCTTGGCGCGAGCAGTGACCACATATTGTTTGTTGATCTCATCGAGGAAGCTGTTTTTGGTCAGCAGCGTCAGGGTGGCGAAGTTACCGATTACCAGCGCGGTGACAGGCAGCGCCAGGTGCCAGAAGTAGTCGAGCAGTTTGCCGGTAAAGCTCAGCTCGTCGAAGTTGTTCGAGGTCAGCCCGCGTAGCGGGAACCAGTCCCAGTAGCTACCGCCGGCAAACAATACGATTAGCAGGATGGCGAAGAGGAAGGCGGGGATGGCGTAGCCGACGATGATTGCCGAGCTTGTCCAGACGTCGAAGGCGCTTCCGTGGCGGGTGGCTTTGGCGATACCCAGGGGGATCGACACCAGGTACATGATCAGCGTGCTCCACAGCCCCAGCGAGATCGATACCGGCATTTTCTCGATGATCAGGTCGATGACCTCGGCATCGCGAAAGAAGCTAGAGCCGAAGTCCAGTTGCGCGTAACTCTTGAGCATCAGCCAGAAGCGCTCAGGGGCGGATTTGTCGAAGCCATACATACGCTCAATTTCCGCCACCAAGTCGGGGTCAAGGCCCTGGGCACCGCGGTAGTTGGAGCCGGCTACCGCGACTTCAGCACCGCCGCCGGCAATTCGGCTGGTGGCGCCGTCAAAGCCTTCCAGCTTGGCGATCATCTGCTCGACGGGGCCACCGGGCGCGGCCTGAATGATGATGAAGTTGATCAGCAAAATGCCGAACAGCGTGGGAATGATCAGCAGCAGCCGACGAAAGATATACGCCAGCATCTTATTGCTCCACGTCTGCAGTGGCCTTGGCCTCCGCCGCTTCGGGTGATTGCGCGCGGGCCCACCAGGTATGTAAGCCAATGTCGTATTGCGGAGTGACTTTGGGGTGCTCGAAACGGTTCCAGTAAGCCACGCGCCAGGTCTTGATGTGCCAATTGGGCACCACGTAATGGCCCCACAACAGCACGCGGTCGAGGGCGCGCGTGTAGCTGATCAGGCTCTGCCGTGAGTCAGCATTGATCAGGCCTTCAACCAGGCTGTCCACGGCCGGGTCTTTGAGGCCGATAAAATTACGGCTGCCGGGGTTGTCGGCGCTGCTGGAGTGCCAGTATTCACGTTGCTCATTGCCGGGCGAGTTGGACTGGCCAAAGCCGCCCACGATCAAGTCGTAATCACGCGAGCGCAGGCGATTGATGTACTGGGATACATCAACGCGACGGATCACTAGCTCGATGCCGAGGTCGGCCAGGTTGCGTTTGAATGGCAGCAATACGCGTTCGAACTCGGTTTGCGCCAGCAGGAATTCGATGCTCACCGGTTTGCCCGTGCTGTCGAGCATCTGGTCGCCATCGACACGCCAGCCGGCTTCTTGCAAGAGCTGGTAGGCACGGCGCTGCTGCTCGCGAATGATGCCGCTGCCATCGGTAACCGAAGGCTGGTATTCGTCGGTAAACACCTGTGGCGGTACCTGTTCGCGCAAAGGTTCAAGCAGCTTCAGCTCGTCGGCCGAAGGCAGGCCGATTGACGCCAGTTCGGAGTTGTCGAAGTAGCTGCGGGTGCGGGTATAGGCGCCGTTAAACAGCTGGCGGTTGGTCCACTCATAATCAAACAGCAGGCCGAGTGCTTCGCGTACCCGACGGTCGCTGAAAAGCGGGCGGCGCGTGTTGAAGATAAACCCCTGCATGCCGGTGGGGTTGTGGTTGGCGATCTCTTCCTTGATCAGCTGGCCGTTGGCCACGGCTTCGGTGTTATAGGCGGTGGCCCAGTTTTTTGCGCTCATTTCCAGCCAGTAGTCGAATTGACCGGCTTTGAGCGCTTCCAGGGCGACGGTGTTATCGCGGTAGTAGTCGATTTGCAGGGTGTCGAAGTTGTAGAAACCGCGGTTGACCGGCAAGTCTTTCCCCCACCAGTCCTCGACCCGCTCATAGCGGATTGAGCGTCCGGCTTGTACATCCGCCACTTTGTAGGGGCCGCTGCCAAGTGGAATGTCCAGATTGCCTTTGCTGAAATCGCGCTCTGCCCACCAGTGTTTCGGTAATACCGGTAGCTGGCCGACGATCAGCGGCAGCTCACGATTGCCGGCATGCTTGAACACGAAGCGAACCCGCAGAGGGCTTTCGACCACGACCTTGTCGACATCCGCGTAATAGCCGCGGTACATCGGTGCGCCCTGGCTCATCAGGGTGTCGAAGGTGAATTTAACGTCTTCGGCGGTGACCGGCTGGCCGTCATGGAAGCGTGCTTCGGGGCGTAGGTAAAAGCGCACCCAGGCGTTGTCTGGGGCTTTCTCGATTTTTTCTGCGATCAGGCCATATTCGGTAAAAGGCTCATCCAGACTATGGCGGGTCAGGGTGTCGTAAATCAGGCCGATGTCATCGGCGGCCACGCCCTTGTTGATAAACGGATTGAGGCTGTCGAAGCCGCCAAACCCGGCCTGGCGCAAGGTGCCGCCTTTGGGCGCATCGGGGTTGACGTAGTCGAAGTGCTTGAAGTTGGCCGGGTATTTGGGCGGCTCGTCATACAGGGTTTGCGCGTGTTTGGGGCTGGCCAACGCCAGACCAGCAACGCCAAGCAGGGCAATGCCGCTGAAACGGATCAATAGGGTGCGCAATGCATGGGTCATTTAGCGTTCTCCATGGATTTCAGCCACCAAGTGCGCAGGCCCAAGGTGTAGGGCGGCGTGGTGACGAAGGCAAATCGGTTGCGGTAAGCCAGGCGGTGGTAGTCGATATACCAATTCGGAATGGTGTAGTGCTGCCATAACAGCACGCGGTCGAGGGCGCGAGTGGCCGCCACTTGCTCGGTTCGCGTTTGCGCCGTCAGCAACTTTTCAATCATGGCGTCGACCACTGGGTGATTAACCCCCGCGTAGTTGCGACCGCCTTTCGTGTTGGCCTGGGATGAATGGAAGTATTGGGATTGCTCAAGACCGGGGCTGAGGGTTTGCGGCAGGGTGAGCAGAATCATGTCGAAGTCGTATTGATCAAGGCGTTGCTTGTACTGGGCGCGGTCGACAGTACGCAGGTTGGCTTGGATGCCAATACTGGCGAGGTTCTCGGTAAAAGACTGGAGAATCCGCTCAAGGTTCGGGTTAACCAGCAGTATCTCAAGGCTCAGTGGCTGGCCTTGGCTATTGAGTAGGCGCTGGCCTGAAAGCTTCCAGCCGGCATCGGCCAGTAGACCGAGGGCGCGGCGCAAGGTTTCCCGTGGGATGCCCCGGCCATCGGTCTGCGGCATGCTAAATGGCTCGGTAAACAGGCGGGCCGGCAGCTGCTTGCGATAAGGCGACAGCAGCAGCCATTCGGCGCCTTCCGGTTTGCCGGTGGCTGAGAACTCACTGTTCGGGTAATAGCTTTTGGCGCGGGTGTAGGAGCTGTTGAATAGCGCGCGGTTGGCCCATTCAAAGTCAAACATCAGGCCCAGGGCTTCACGGACTTTGCGGTCGCTGAACATCGCGCGGCGGGTGTTCATAAACAGCGCCTGGGTCTGCGTCGGAATCTGGTGGGCAATTTCGGCACGAATGACTTCACCACGGCTTAGCGCCGGGAAGCGGTAGCCATTGGCCCAGTTCTTCGCTTGCTGCTCGATATAAATATCGAATTCGCCGGCCTTGAACGCTTCGAATGCGACATGGCTGTCGCGGTAGAACTCCACGTCGACCCGGTCGAAGTTGTACTTGCCGCGGTTAACTGGCAGATTCGCGCCCCACCAATCCTTGACCCGTTCAAAACGCAGGCTGCGCCCAGGGCTGACCTGGGTGATGCGATAAGGCCCGCTGCCCAGGGGCGGCTCATAGGTGGTGGCCTTGAAGTCGCGGCCTTTCCAGTAATGTTGCGGCAACACCGGCAACTCGCCCAGGCGCAGAATCAACAACGAACTGCCGGCGCGCTTAAGGACAAAACGGATGCTGTGGCGGTTGAGAATGTCGACCCGTTTCACTGTCTGCAGGTTGCTGCGGTACTGCGGGTGGCCTTCCTTGAGCAGCAAACGGTAGGAGAACGCTACGTCATAGGCGGTAATCGGCTTACCGTCATGAAAACGCGCTTCGGGGCGCAGGTTGAACACCACCCAGCTGCGGTCATCGCTGTATTCGACTGATTCGGCAATCAGGCCATAGCTGGATGCGGGTTCGTCACCCGAAGGGTCATAGGCACCGGTGCCGACCATCAGCGGCGCATTGAGCTCATTGACGCCGTATTGCAGAAAGTTGGCCGTGCTGATCGGGCTGCTGCCCTTGAGCGTGTAAGGGTTGAGCGTGTCGAAGGTGCCGTTGGCCATCATCCGCAGCGTGCCGCCCTTGGGCGCTTCCGGGTTGACCCAGGCAAAGTGGGTAAAGCTGGCGGGATACTTCAGCTCGCCAAACTGAGCGTAGCCATGGCTTGTATACAGGGTGGCCCAGGCAGGCGAATGAATGGCCAGGCAGAGGAACAGCGAGAGGAGGGGACGTATCAAGTGAAATATCCGATCCGTGGCGTCTTGGGGGCTGCTGGTCAGGCACATTAACAGCTTGTATCCGCTGGAAAAAGGGTAGGCTCGCAGGTAAGCAATAGTGGCAATTTAACTACACTGAAACGACTCATTACGAGGACACTGATTTGGCTACAAAATGCCATGGTTTGCAGTCATGGATTGATCGCTTTAATCAAGCCGAATTACCCGCCCTGGCCTCGGTGGTGCATGACCTGCATCGCCTGACGCTGGGCGATAAATCATCGGTTCAGCAATTAGCCGATGTGCTGTTGCGTGATGCCGCGCTGACCGCCAAGGTCCTGCGTATCGGCAACAGCGTCTATTACAACCCGTCCCAGGAAACCATTCGCACCATCTCTCGGGCCATTGTGCTGATCGGCTTCGATAACGTGCGGCAGATCGGCCTGTCCGTCAGCCTGATTGATGGGCTGTTGGCCCGCAGTTCGCGGGATCAGCTGGCCGAATTGCTGGCGCGTTCGTTCCATGCCGCCGTGCAGGCGCGCAATATTGCCGGCTACGTGCTAGCTAAAAACGATGAAGAGGTGTTTATCGCCGCGTTGCTGCATAACGTCGGTGAATTAGCATTCTGGGGCTGCGCGGCTGATGTTGCCGATGAGTTGGCCAGTGCCCTGGCGCAACCAGGGGCGGAAGAAGATGAGGTGGTGATGCAGGTGCTGGGCACCAGCTTTCGTCAGTTGAGCCAGGCCTTGGTGAAAAGCTGGAACCTGGGCGACACCGTCAGCCTGGCGCATCAGTCGACCAGCCAGCACGACCCTGCAGTCAAAGCGGTGACCTTGGGGGTGAAGATCAGCCAGGCGGCGCTGGACGGCTGGGATACGCCGGCGATGGACGCCTTGGTCGTGCAATTGGCTGGCTTTATTGGCGTGACCTCGGAGGAAGCCATGCAGCAAGTGCTGGCCAGTGCCGAGGAAACGGTGAAGATGGCTGCCACCTTCGGCGCTAGCCAACTGTGCAAGCTGATTCCTAATACCGACCCGGAACAAATTCTGCTGCAGCGCGAACAGCGCAAAGCACGGTTGCTACAGCCCAATTTGCTGGTTTTGCAGCAAGCGCTGCAGGACCTTGGGTTGATGGTGACGCGGCGTTCTGATCTGGGGCTGGTGCTCGATACCCTGTTTAAGGGGCTGCATCAGGGCGCGGGGCTGGAGCGCATCATGCTGGTGGTGCTGGCCGACGGGCAGAGCTGTTTTCGCGCCAAACGGGTGATCGGTGAGGGTACCGAGAGTTGGGCGCATGATTTCATCTTGCCCGTTTCCCAGCAGGAGCAGCCGCATATATTCAGTTATGCCCTGCGCAATAAAGAGGCGCTATGGATGGGGGTGCCGGCCAGCTACAACCTCAATGAGTTAGTCACCCAGCCGATTCGTCAGCGCCTGGGGCAGGGCATGTTCTTTGTTGCGCCGCTGTTGGCCGGTGCGCGGGAGATTGGCCTGCTGTACGCCGACGGCCGGGTGTCCGGGCGGGCGTTGAAGCATGAGCAATTTGTCGCCTTCCAACGCTTTACCCAGTTAACCGGGCGTTGCCTGGAGGCGATGAGCAAGAAGGCTTGATCAGTCGGCGCTATACAGCGTCAGGGTCTGGCCGGGCTTGATGGCTTTACCCGCCTTGGGGTTCCAGTTCTGCAGTGTCTTCATCGGCACCTTGAGGCGCTTGGCGATCAGGTAAAGCGAATCGCCCTGGCGGACCTTGTAATAGGTTGCGCTTTGCCTAGGGCTATTGGTTTTGCCCGCTTGTAGGGTCAGTACCTGGCCAACCTGCAGGCTATTGCCTGATAGCTTATTCCAGCGCCGCACATCTTTAACTGCGACCTGATGATGCTTGGCGATCTGCCAGAGGCTATCGCCACGTTTCACCCGGTAGGTGCGGTGTTGTGTGCGCTGTACTGTGGTCAGTGGGTGCAGCGTTTCGCGGGCGACTACCCTAGGCTGGCCAGGAATGCTGAGCATCTGGCCGATGCGTAAGTGACTGCCGGAGAGCTTATTGATGTCCTTCAGGGTGCTCACGGTGACTTGGTGGCGATTAGCAATGCTGTGCAGGCTGTCGCCCGAGCGCACGCGGTACTGCTGCCATTGCACCATCTCCTGGGGCTTCATTTGCGACAGGTTGGCAGTCAGTTGTTCGGCCTTATCGGTCGGCACCAGTAGATGCTGTGGGCCATCCAGGGTAATACCTTTTTTAAAGGCGGGGTTGAGCAGGTACAGCTCGTCTTCATCCAGGCCGGCTATGGCGGCTACACGGGCCAAGTCCATGTGCTGCTTGAACTCAACCTGTTCGAAGTAAGGTTCGTTTGCCACTGGGGCGAGGCTCACGCCATAGGCCTGCGGCGTCATCACGACCTGCGACAGGGCTAACAGCTTGGGCACGTAATTCTGCGTTTCAGTTGGCAGCGAAAGGTTCCAGTAATCGGTCGGCAGGCCGAGTTTCTGGTTGCGCTCAATCGCCCGGCTGACCCTGCCTTCACCAGCGTTATAGGCCGCCAGTGCGAGTAGCCAGTCACCGTTGAACATTTCTTTAAGGCGCGACAGGTAACTGATGGCGGCATCAGTCGAGGCCATCACATCGCGGCGGCCGTCGTACCAGTTGGTTTGGCGAAGGTTGAAGTAGCGCCCGGTGGACGGAATGAACTGCCAGAGCCCGGCGGCATGAGCATGGGAGTAGGCCTGGGGGTTGTAGGCACTTTCGATCATCGGCAGCAGTGCCAACTCCATCGGCATATTGCGCTCTTCCAGGCGCTCAACGATGAAGTGGATGTAGGGGTTGCTGCGTTCGCCGGCTTTTTCGATAAACGATGGATTGCTGACGAACCACAGCCGCTGTTGTTCGATGCGCGGGTTGAGGGTGATGGTCTCTTGCAACTGATAGCCGTTGCGTACCCGCTCCCAAATGTCTGTAGGCGCTTCGGGAACATCCTTGGCGCTGTCTTTCAGCCACTCCGGTTCCTGCTCAAGGCCGACTGTGCGGTCGGGGGCGAGGTGCTGCTGGTTGGTGCTCTGACAGCCCGCCACAGTTATGCATATGATCACCAGAAGCGCCTCGGCGCCGCGTGCTAATGCCTTTAAATTCAAGGTCTTGCGTGGTGATAAAGGCATTGGCGGCGATGTACTTCCCGGCGAAAAGGTCGGGCGATTCTAGAAACGAGCATCCCATTGGTCAAGTTTTAACCAGATTTTTTGTGGGGTTGTCGAGGTTTAGAAGTGATCTTTCCAGGCGCGCAGCGCGGCAAAAACCTCGACTGGCGAGCGGCTTGCGGGCCCTTCGCGCCCAGCGATGCAGGCGATGACTGAAGGTTCTGCGCTGCGTAGAAACGGATTGGTCGCACGCTCCAAACCTATGGATGACGGCAGACTGATCTGCCCGATTTCGCGCCACTGACTGACTTGTTCCACGCGCTGGCTGATTTCGGGGTTTTCAGGCTCAACAGCGGCGGCGAAGCGTAAGTTGCTCAGGGTGTACTCGTGGGTACAGAACACTTGCGTCTGCTCGGGCAGGGCGGCTAGGCGGCTGAGTGAGGCGTGCATTTGCTCGGGCGTGCCTTCGAATAACCGGCCACAACCACCGGCAAAGAGGGTGTCACCGCAAAACAGCCAATGCTGTTCAGGCTGGATATAAGCGATGTGCCCGAGGGTATGCCCTGGCACTTCGACGACGTCAAAACTGTACCCGAGGATCTCTACCAGGTCGCCGTCGCGCAGTGGTAGATCACGTGCGGGTATCTTCTCGTTGGCCGGGCCGAGCACCCGTGCGCCCGTCACGGCCTTGAGCCGTTCCACCCCACCTACATGGTCAAAGTGATGGTGAGTGATCAGGATATCGCTTAACTGCCAGCCAGGATTAGCCGCCAGCCAGGCCTCTACAGGTGCTGCGTCACCCGGGTCGACAACCGCGCAGCGGCGCTGTTCGGCGTCTTGTAGCAGCCAGATATAGTTGTCGGTGAATGCAGGCAGGGCGTCGATTTTTATCATCAGTAGGTCGCTAAGCAGGGCATAAAGGTTCATCTTAGGGCGCAACAGCGGTGCTGGCTACGTAGGTATTTGTTATGACCGATCATCCGTTTGTTCAGGCCGATAGCGAGTGGCTCGATCTCATAGGCGCGGCGCGCGGTTGGCTGGCCGGTCCGCTCGGGCAGTTATTGCTCGAGCAGGAACGGCCGTTATTAGAAGAAGAGCTGGCGCGTTTTTTTGGCGGTTATATGGTGCATTACGGCCCGGCTGCCGATACCCCGCCGGATGCCCAGCAGATTCAGCGCAGTGTGCGCGTGGGCGCGCCGTTCAAAGGCGTCGAGATTGTCTGCGAGGAACACGCCTGGCCGTTGACCGAACATGCCGCCGATGTGGTGGTATTGCAGCACGGTCTGGATTTCAGCCTGTCGCCTCACGGCCTGCTGCGTGAAGCCGCGCGCAGCGTGCGGCCCGGCGGTCATTTGCTGATTGTCGGTATTAACCCGATGAGCAGCTGGGGGATGCGCCATGTATTCACCCGCGATGCGCTGCGTCAGGCACGCTGCATTGCGCCCGGCCGGGTCAGTGACTGGTTGCACCTGCTGGGTTTCGCGCTGGAGAAACGCCGCTTCGGGTGCTATCGTCCGCCGCTTTCTTCGCTGGCCTGGCAGGCACGACTGGCACCGCTGGAGCGCGTGGGCGCCGCCTGGCAGTTGCCGGGTGGTGGTGTTTACGTGCTGGTCGCGCGCAAACTAGTGATTGGCCTGCGCCCACTGCGCCAGCCCAATCGTCAGCAGGTAGGGACGTTGCTGCCGATGCCTGTAGCCAAAGTCAGCCGTCGAGAAACACCGCAGAAATAGAGCCGGCCGATAAATTGAGCGAGAGATTGCAGATACATGAGTGAACAGGTCGAGATCTACACCGACGGCGCCTGCAAGGGTAATCCTGGCGTGGGTGGCTGGGGCGCATTGATGATTTTCAAAGGTGTGGAAAAAGAGTTGTGGGGCGGCGAGGCGGATACCACTAATAACCGCATGGAATTAACCGCCGCCATCCGCGCCCTGGCCGAGTTGAAGCGCTCGTGCGACGTACGCCTGGTGACCGATTCGCAGTATGTGATGCAGGGCATTCAAGACTGGATGCCGAACTGGAAGAAGCGTGGCTGGAAAACCGCCGCCAAGCAGCCGGTGAAAAATGCTGACCTTTGGCAGCAACTCGATGAGCAGGTCAACCGCCATACCGTGACCTGGCAGTGGGTGCGCGGCCATACAGGGCATCCCGGTAACGAGCGCGCCGACCAGTTGGCCAATCGTGGTGTTGATGACGTACGAGGTTTGAAGCATGCGTAGCGTGATTTTGGATACTGAAACCACCGGTATGCCGGTGGCTGACGGCCACCGGATCATCGAAATTGGTTGTGTTGAACTGATTGGCCGCCGGCTGACGGGGCGGCACTTCCACGTTTACCTGCAACCGGATCGTGAGAGCGATGAGGGTGCAATCGCGGTTCACGGTATTACCGATGAGTTCCTCAAGGACAAGCCGCGCTTTAAGGATGTCGCCGATGAGTTCTTTGAATTCATCAAGGGCGCGCAGCTGATCATTCATAACGCCGCGTTCGATATCGGCTTTATTGCCAACGAATTCAACCTGCTGGGGCAGACAGATCGCGCCGAGATCGGCGATTACTGCTCGGTCCTCGACACCCTGCTGATGGCCCGTGAGCGGCATCCGGGGCAACGTAACAACCTCGATGCGCTGTGTAAGCGTTACGGTGTCGATAACTCCGGCCGCGATCTGCACGGCGCCTTGCTTGACGCCGAGATTCTGGCCGACGTCTACCTGACCATGACTGGCGGGCAGACCAATCTGTCCCTGGCCGGTGATGGTTCTGAAGGTGACGGCAATGGCCGTCAGCAACCCACCGCGATTCGTCGTTTGCCTGCCGAGCGTGCCCGCACGCGGGTGATTCAGGCCACTGAAGCTGAGCTTGCTGAGCACAGGGCGCGCCTGGCGATTATCGAGAAGTCTGCCGGCGCCTTGCCGCTGTGGCTGCAAATGGAGCAGCCGCAAGCCGAGGCCTGAGCGGCGAGGGTGGTTGTCGCTTGAGTGAGTTGCAACGGCAGCCACTTCTCGCGAGTTATTCACTCGCGACCTTTTCGTACAGTGTCACGTAGAGGGGGGTTACGCCAGTCAGTGCGAGCCTCTAACCTGAAGCGATCGGCAGGCCCCGCACCTGCCATTCTTCAGGGACGCCACAATGTATAAAGACCTAAAGTTCCCCGTCCTGATTGTGCACCGTGACATCAAGGCCGATACCGTGGCCGGTGACCGGGTACGCGCCATCGCCCAAGAGCTGGAGCAGGACGGCTTCAGTATTCTTTCTACCGCCAGTTCCGCCGAAGGGCGGATTGTTGCTTCCACCCACCACGGCCTGGCCTGCATTCTGGTGGCTGCCGAGGGGGCGGGGGAGAACAACAACCTTTTGCAGGACATGCTTGAGCTGATCCGCATTGCCCGCCGCCGTGCGCCGCAACTGCCGATCTTTGCCATTGGCGAGCAAGTCACCATCGAAAACGCCCCGGCCGAGGCGATGATTGACCTCAATCAGTTGCGCGGCATTCTTTATTTGTTTGAAGACACCGTGCCATTCCTTGCGCGGCAGGTGGCACGCGCGGCGCGTAATTATCTGGATGGTCTGCTGCCGCCGTTCTTCAAGGCGCTGGTACAGCACACCGCGCAATCCAACTACTCCTGGCACACGCCCGGCCATGGTGGCGGAGTGGCGTATCGCAAGAGCCCGGTCGGGCAGGCCTTCCACCAGTTTTTTGGCGAGAATACCTTGCGTTCCGATTTATCTGTCTCGGTGCCGGAGTTGGGTTCGCTGCTTGACCACACCGGCCCGCTGGCCGAGGCGGAAGCCCGCGCGGCGCGTAACTTCGGCGCTGACCACACGTATTTCGTGATTAACGGCACCTCGACTGCGAACAAGATCGTCTGGCACAGCATGGTCGGCCGCGATGATTTGGTACTGGTGGATCGCAATTGCCATAAGTCGATCTTGCATTCGATCATCATGACCGGCGCGATCCCGCTGTACCTGTGCCCGGAGCGCAATGAGCTGGGCATTATCGGGCCGATCCCGCTGTCCGAATTCAGCCGCGAGTCGATTCAGGCGAAGATCGATGCCAGCCCGCTGGCGCGCGGTCGTGTGCCGAGCAGCAGTGGGGCGATGGTCAAGCTGGTGGTGGTGACCAACTCCACTTATGACGGCCTCTGTTACAACGCCGAACTGATCAAACAAACCCTGGGTAACAGCGTCGAGGTGCTGCACTTCGATGAGGCTTGGTACGCCTATGCGGCGTTTCACGAGTTCTATGCCGGGCGCTACGGCATGGGTACGGCGCGCACCGAAGCCGCGCCACTGGTGTTTACCACCCACTCGACGCACAAGCTGCTGGCGGCATTCAGCCAGGCCTCGATGATTCATGTGCAGGATGGCGGTGCGCGCCAACTGGATCGGGATCGCTTCAACGAAGCCTTTATGATGCACATCTCCACCTCGCCGCAGTACGGCATCATCGCCTCACTCGATGTAGCCTCGGCGATGATGGAAGGGCCGGCTGGGCGCTCGCTGATTCAGGAAACCTTCGATGAAGCCCTGAGTTTCCGCCGCGCGCTGGCCAATTTGCGGCAGAACCTCAGCGCTGATGACTGGTGGTTCAGCATCTGGCAGCCGGCCAAGGCCGAAGGCACAGATGATGTGGTGACTGCGGACTGGCTGTTGCAGCCGCAAGCCGATTGGCATGGCTTTGGTGATGTCGCCGAAGATTACGTGCTGCTCGATCCAATCAAAGTCACCTTAGTCACACCCGGGCTGACGGCCGATGGCACGTTGGATGGGCGAGGTATTCCTGCTGCGGTGGTCAGTAAATTCCTCTGGGAGCGTGGCCTGGTGGTGGAGAAAACCGGCCTGTATTCCTTCCTGGTGCTGTTCTCCATGGGCATTACCAAGGGTAAATGGAGCACGCTGCTGACCGAGCTGCTGGAGTTCAAACGCAGCTACGACGCCAACCTGCCGTTAAGCGATGTGCTGCCGTCGATTGCCCAGGCCGGTAAAACCTTCTATCAGGGCATGGGCTTGCGCGATCTGTGCGATGCCTTGCATGCCTGCTATCGAGAAAACGCCACGGCCAAGGCGCTCAAGCGTATGTACACGGTGCTGCCGGAAGTGGCGATCAAACCTGCCGATGCCTACAACCAGCTGGTGCGCGGCGAGGTTGAGGCTGTGCCGATCGAGCAACTGCAAGGGCGGATTGCTGCGGTGATGCTGGTGCCTTATCCGCCGGGTATTCCGCTGATCATGCCGGGCGAGCGCTTTACCGAGCAAACGCGCTCGATCATTGATTACCTGGCCTTTGCCCGCACCTTCGATCGCAGTTTCCCCGGCTTTGATGCCGATGTGCATGGCCTACAGCGTGAGGAGGGGATCTATACGGTCGATTGCATCAAGGCCTGAGGCGCGTCGGGTCGGGGCTTACCGCCCGGCCCGTCACAAGCAACCCCGCTCCGTTCAGGTTGCCTCGGTAGATCAAGCGCTTATCGCCGATAGGTGAATATTGAGCTTAAGGTTGATGGCGTGTTCTGCGTCACACTGGCCGGCATCGACATTTGTCGGTTGGTTGTTATAGTTGCTCGATTTTTAGCATAAGAAAAATCCATATCGTGCGCTTGCGCCCCAGCTGAGGATGACTGCCGTGTCCGACTACAAAGCCTTTAATGTCGTGTTGGCAGATAAGGTCGCCCACGTGGTGATCAATCGCCCAGAGAAAGTGAATGCGATGAACGCGGACTTCTGGCGCGAAATCATCGATATTTTCCGCTGGGTCGACGACACCGATGAGGTGCGCGCCGTGGTGATCTCGGGCGCGGGCAAGCATTTCTCCTCAGGCATCGACCTGATGATGCTGGCCTCTGTCGGCAGCCAGTTGGGCCCTGATGTCGGGCGCAACGCAGAAAAACTGCGGCGCAAAATTCTCGAACTGCAAGCCTCATTTAATGCCGTGGACAATTGCCGTAAGCCCGTACTGGCGGCCATTCAGGGCTATTGCCTGGGTGGCGCGATTGACCTGGTCTCGGCCTGCGACATGCGTTATTCGACGGTCGATGCGCAGTTCTCGATCAAGGAAATCGATATCGGCATGGCCGCGGACGTCGGCACCCTGCAGCGTCTGCCACGCATTATTGGCGACGGCATGATGCGCGAGCTGGCCTTTACCGGGCGCACCATCGACGGTGAAGAGGCCCGCAGCATTGGCTTGGTCAACCGTACTTATGCCGATGCCGATGCGTTGCTGGATAGCGTGATGGGCATTGCCCGCGAGATCGCCAGTAAGTCCCCAGTGGCGATTCGTGGCACTAAAGAGATGATTCGCTACATGCGCGATCACCGCGTTGATGACGGCCTGGAGTACATCGCCACCTGGAACGCCGCCATGCTGCAGTCGGTGGACCTGCGCGTGGCGATGACGGCGCACATGAGTAAGCAGAAGCCTGAGTTTGCTGACTGATGCAGTCCTTGCACTTGTACTTATCACTGACGCGGGAGGCGCAATAGCACATGGTTTCTGGAGCCACGTCGCTTAATCTGGTGCGCGATGAATTGTTCGCCACCATGGAAGAGGCCGAGTCGAGCCTTGAGCACTTTATTGCCGACCGCCACAACGGCAGCCTGCTGCAACAAGCCGTGGAAAACCTGCATCAGGTGCGCGGCACGCTGAACCTGATCGAGCTGACCGGCGCCGAATTGCTGGCGCAGGAAGTGCTGGATCAAGCGACCGATATCCCCGCAGGTGCCGGTGAAGAGCGCGATGTGCAGCTTTCAGCCTTGAGTAACGCCTTGCACGTACTGCGTCGTTACCTAGAGAACGTCGAAGCCAATCGCCAGGAAATGCCTGAACTATTGTTGCCAGCGATCAATGACCTGCGTCAGGCCGGCGGTCAGCCTGCCTTACCGGAAAGCTTCTTTTTTAGCGTGCGTCTTGACCACGCTCGCCCGCATACCGCGCCGCCTGCCATTGATGGCGCGGCGCGCGAAAGTGAAGGCCGACGCTTGCGGCACATGTACCAAGTGGGCTTGCTGGGCTTTATTCGTGAGCAGAACCCACAGGCCAGTCTCAAATTGATGGGGCGTGCACTGAGCCGTGTCGACGGCCTATTTGCCAATGAACCACGCGGGCGGCTGTGCTGGGTCGGTGCTGCGGCTGTCGAGGCGCAGGTTGACGGCCAGTTGCTGGCGCGTAAATCGCGCAAGCAGTTGTTCTCGCGCATTGATCGTGAACTTAAACAGACACTCGCTAATCCTCAGTACGAAGCGCCCCGTGGCCTGCTTAAAGAGCTGCTCTATCTGGTGGCTCTGGCCGGAACGCGCGGGCCACAAGTGACGGCCCTGAGTGAAGTGTTCGGTTTGGCGCCACTGCCGTTTACCGATCACTTGCTTGAAGAGGAATACCAGCGCCTGGCCGGTCCTGGTCAGGCGGTAATGCGTTCGCTGAGCTCGGCGATCCGTGAAGAACTCAATAGCCTGAAAGACATGCTCGATCTGATCGAGCGCGGCACATTGCAGAGCGACAGCCTCAATACCCTGCATGCCTTACTTGGCAAGTTGAGCAAGACCCTCGGCATGGTCGGGCTCAGCTCTGCCGGCAACTCGTTGAGTGCCCAGTTGCCCATTGTTGCCAGTTGGGGGGAGGCGAGTGCGCCGCAACTGCAGGCGCTGAACAAGCTGGCGGATGCAGTGCTCTACGTCGAAGGCATGGTCGCCAGCCTGGAGAGTGGTGAGCGCCGTGAAGTACGGTCTGCCCCGGCGCAATCTGGCAATGAGGCCGAATCGTTTGCCATGCATCAGCTCAATGAAGCACGCATTGTTGTGGTCGATGAAGCGCAGGCGGGTTTGGCGTTGGCCAAGCGCGCGATTACGGCGTACCTCGAGTCGGGCGGTGAGCGTATGCACCTGTCCAACGTACCGTTCAGCCTGCAGGCCGTGCGCGGTGGTTTGTGGTTTCTCGAGCAAAAGCGCGCCGCCGCGTTGGTCGGTGCCTGCGCCGATTACATCCAAAAGCAGATGTTTGATGCGCCGCAGATGCCTTCCGAACAGATGCTGGAAACGCTCGCTGATGCACTCAGTAGCCTTGAGTATTACCTGGAAGCCGGCGCAGTGATGCGTCCGGAAACTCAGCCAAGTGTGCTCGACCTCGCCGCTGAAAGCGTGCGGGCGTTGGGTATGCCGTTGGAGGCCTGAGTATGCAGCGCTGGCAAGCCACCTTTATCGACAGTCAGCAGCCTGGCGGCTGGGTTGTCGTGCATTTTAAGCAGCACTTTCTGGCCGATAGCAACGGCGTACTGTTCCCCCGTGAATGGTTAAAGAAGCAAGATTTACCGGTGCTCGCCGAGCATGGCTTGGGCCATTTTGATGGCGATGCGGTTTACCTGCTGGAGCTGGACCAGCCCTTCGAGATGCCAGGGTTTGTTTGGCAGAGCCTGCGCCAATTCATGCTGCAAGGCGATGCGGACACCTTCAAGTTGCTCAGCTACGCCACGCAGATCGGCACATGGGCCAGCCAGCATCGCTTCTGTGGCAGCTGTGGCGGGGCAATGCAGCATGTCCCTGGGCAGCGGGCCATGCATTGCCCGCGTTGTGAGTTGCAGCATTATCCGCGGCTTTCACCCAGCATGATTGTGCTGGTTACGCGCGGCGATGAGATCCTCCTGGCGCGTTCTCCACGCTTCGTTTCCGGTATTTACAGCACCCTGGCCGGCTTTGTCGAAGCCGGTGAGTCGGTGGAGCAGTGCGTAGCCCGTGAAGTGCGCGAAGAAGTGGGGGTCGAAATCAATAATGTGCAGTACCTGGGCAGCCAGGGCTGGCCTTTCCCGCACTCCCTGATGCTGGGCTTTCATGCCGAATACGCCTCGGGCGAGATCGTCATGCAGGTCGATGAGATTGAGGATGCGCAATGGTTCAGCGTGCACGATCTGCCGCCGTTACCGGCGGCACGCTCGATTGCGCGTTACCTGATTGATGCCTATGTCGCGCGCCGTTTAGGCCAGCCCGAACCAGTGCTGCCAGGCTAGACGCACGGTCAAGCCCAGCACCACGAGGATGAACACTGGGCGGATAAACTTTGAGCCGCCCTTGATCGCGGTGCGTGCGCCGAGAAACGCACCGACCATCAGCGCCAGACCCATGCACAGGCCGAGCAGCCAGGCCACTTGCCCGCTGAAGATAAACACGCTGAGTGCACAAATATTGCTGACAAAATTCATGCTGCGGGCTACGCCGCTGGCCTTAACCAGGTCAAGCGGGTAGAGCAGCAGGCTGCTGACCGTCCAGAACGCTCCCGTTCCCGGCCCGGCCACGCCGTCATAAAAACCCAGGCTCAGGCTCTGTGGCCACTGCCGGCCCTGGGCGATCGGTGCGTCGGCGAGCAGCGGCGCTGCTGGGGTTTTACCAAACAGCAGATACAAGCCGCAGGCAAATACCACCACAGGCAGCATCTGGTTCAACCACGCCGACGGTAACCATTGCGCCATCGCCGCGCCAAGCAGTGCACCCGCCGCTGTGCCGATCAACGCATTGCGCCATTGGCTGGGGTCAAACAATTTGCGCCGGTAGAAGGTGTAACTGGCAGCCGCCGCGCCAAAGGTCGAACTAAGCTTGTTGGTCCCCAGCGCCAGATGCGGCGGGAGGCCGGCAGTCAAAAGCGCGGGAATGGTCAGCAGGCCACCGCCGCCAGCAATGGCATCGATAAAGCCGGCAATAAACGCGACCAGAGCAAGGATGGCCAGCGTCGACAGGTCAACGCTGAGTTCAAATGGGAAGACCATGGAGATTTACCGGGAGTTTTTTAAAGGTCATGTAGCGATGGGCAGACGATAGCCACGAAAAACAACAGGCTATAAAACACGCCCTGTGTCTAATTGTGTTGCTCGCTTGCTGTTCGCCAGCCTGGCAGCTGCGCATAATGCCCGCAACTTCAACCATAAGGAATGCACAGCGATGCAATACGATGGACTCGCATGGGCAACGGCGCTGCTGGCGTTGCTGGCTGCTTTTGTAGCGGTTCGCATTCTGCTTAATCGGCAGTGGTTTCTCGGCTGGTTACGTGGCACTTGCGGCCTGGCATTTCTCGCGTTGGCAGTACTGATCGGCATATTGGCTGTCGATTTGCGCAGCTATGCACCGATTGCCGAAGACAAGCCGCTGGCGACCCTGAGCTTCAAAGCGGATGGCCCGTTGTATCGGGTCACGCTGCTGGAGGGTGGGCGTGAACGTACGCTGACGATGGAAGGTGATCTGTGGCAGTTGGATGCCCGCTTTCTACAGTGGAAGGGCCTGGCGGCATTGATCGGCTTGCAGCCGGGTTATCGTCTGGAAAAGCTCTCGGGGCGTTTTCTTTCGATCGAACAACAAAGCCAGGCCCTGCATACCCGCGTCGAACTGGCACACAGCCCATACGGCATCGACCTGTGGCGCTGGTTGCGGTTGGGTCAGCATGATTTGTTGGTCTTTGATCCTCAGGCGCGCCGAGTGACGTACCTGCCGCTTGCCGATGAAGCGGTTTACAGCATCAATCTGACGCCTGCCGGCTTGCTGGCCGAGCCGATGAACCCCGCAGCTAAACAGGCGCTCAAGGACTGGCAGTAAGGTTCAGCCAGTCAATAGGTTTAAGCACGCCAGCCATCACCTAGCGCCTCGCTAGGTCGATCAAGTGTGGTCGATCGAAAAGCAGCATACAGCCAGGTAACTCTCAGTCCCGTCTCTTTGCGTGCATGCATGTCAGGCTATTTGTCCCAGCTGCAGCGCAGTATTTGGCACAAAAGCCGCTAGCGTTTAAGCAAATTAGCTGAGCTTTCCCGCTCATGGCTGAATTGCATAAAGCGCCTCTGACTTTAGGGTCAAATATTTGTTGACCATAAAGTCAGAAAACTCTAGATTTGCCTCATGCCAAGCCGTGTGGAAACGCTGTGCTGCCCTGTGCAGTCGTTTCAGCAGTGCCTGATAAGAGAACAATAAAAGTGCCTGGAGGTCGTCCTTGATCCAGTTTTTACTCAACCGGGAGCTGCGTACTGAGCATGCCCTCGACCCAAACGTCACCGTGCTCAATTACCTGCGTGAGCATGTCGGCAAATCCGGAACCAAAGAAGGCTGCGCTTCTGGCGACTGTGGTGCCTGCACCGTTGTAGTCGGTGAGCTGGAGGGCGAGCGCGTGCGTTATCGCACCCTCAACTCCTGCCTGACCTTCGTTTCCTCGTTGCACGGCAAGCAACTGATCACGGTTGAAGACCTCAAGTACCAAGGCCAACTGCACAGCGTGCAGCAGGCCATGGTCGACTGCCACGGCTCGCAGTGCGGCTTCTGCACCCCAGGTTTTGTCATGTCGCTGTTCGCCCTGCAGAAAAATAGCAGCGGCTTCGACAAGGCCGACACCCTGGAAGCTCTGGCTGGCAACCTCTGCCGCTGCACCGGCTACCGCCCGATTATTGACGCCGCCGAACAAGCCTGCTGCCAGAAGCAGCCGGACCAGTTCGACGCTTTTGAGCCTCAGACCGTCGCCCAGCTGAAATCTATCGCGCCGCGTGAAACGGCCGAGCTCAACAGCGGCGATAAACGCTGCCTGTTGCCGCTGACCGTGGCCGACCTGGCTGACATCTACGCGGCCAACCCGGAAGCGCGTCTGCTCGCCGGTGGTACCGACCTGGCCCTGGAAGTCACCCAGTTCCACCGCGAACTGCCGGTGATGATTTACGTCGGCCATATCGAAGCGATGAAGCGCGTCGAAGTGACCGCTGACAGCATCGAAATAGGCGCCGCCACCGCGTTGTCCGATTGTTACGCCGCGCTGGCCCAGGACTACCCGGACTTTGGCGAATTGCTGCACCGCTTCGCTTCTTTGCAAATTCGCAACCAGGGCACCCTGGGCGGCAATATCGGTAACGCCTCGCCGATTGGCGACGCGCCGCCGCTGCTGATCGCGCTTGGTGCACAAATCGTCCTGCGTAGAGGCAGCGAAAGCCGCACCTTGCCGATCGAAGATTATTTCCTCGATTACAAAGTGACGGCGCGCCAGGAAGCCGAGTTTATCGAGAAGATCATCGTGCCGCGCTATCAGGGCAAACAGGCATTCCGTGCCTTCAAGGTGTCCAAGCGCCTGGACGATGACATCTCTGCCGTCTGTGCGGCCTTTAATCTGGTGGTCGAAGAGGGCGTGGTGCAAAGCGTGCGTATCGCCTTTGGCGGTATGGCGGCTATCCCGAAGCGTGCCGCTGCCTGTGAAGCGGCTTTGCTTGGCTCTGCCTGGGCCCAAGAAACTATCGAGCGGGCGTGTAATGCGCTGGCCGAGGATTTCACCCCGCTCAGCGACTTCCGCGCCAGCAAGGAATACCGCCTGCTTATTGCGCAGAACCTGCTGCGTAAATGCTTCCTTGAGCTACAAACTCCCGAAGTCGAAACACGGGTGACCGATTATGTCTAACCATCACGTAGCCAAAAGCCAGGCCGAATTGGCTGAACTGTTCCGCGCTGACATCACCACCGGCGTTGGCCGCAGCGTTAAACACGAAAGTGCTGATAAGCATGTATCCGGCGAAGCCATCTACGTCGATGACCGCCTGGAGTTCCCTAACCAGCTGCACGTCTATGCCCGTATGAGCGATCGCGCCCACGCGCGCATCATCAGCATCGACACCGCGCCCTGCTACGCGATTCCCGGTGTCGCCATTGCGATTACCAGCAAGGACGTACCCGGCCAGCTGGATATCGGCCCGGTGGTTGCGGGTGACCCGCTGCTAGCAGACGGAAAAGTTGAATACGTCGGCCAGGTGGTGATCGCCGTCGGCGCCGACAGTCTGGAAACCGCACGCAAGGCGGCTATGGCCGCAATTATCGAATACGAAGACCTTGAGCCGGTACTGGACGTGGTCGATGCGCTGCGCAAGAAACACTTCGTCCTCGATAGCCATCAGCACAAGATCGGCAACTCCGCCGCCGAATTGGCCACTGCACCGCGCCGCCTACAAGGCAGCCTGCATATCGGCGGCCAGGAACACTTCTACCTGGAAACCCAGATTTCCTCAGTAATGCCATCCGAAGACGGCGGCATGATCGTCTACACCTCGACGCAGAACGCCACCGAAGTGCAGAAGTTGGTAGCCGAAGTGCTCGGCGTACCGATGCACAAGATCGTCATTGACATGCGTCGCATGGGCGGCGGTTTCGGCGGCAAGGAAACCCAGGCCGCCGGCCCGGCGTGCCTGTGCGCAGTCATTGCGCACCTCACCGGTCGCCCGACCAAAATGCGCCTGCCGCGCGTCGAAGACATGCAGATCACCGGCAAGCGTCACCCGTTCTACGTCGAATACGACGTCGGCTTTGACGACAACGGCCTGCTGCACGGCATCGAAATCGAACTGGCCGGCAACTGCGGCTACTCGCCGGACCTGTCCGGCTCGATCGTCGACCGCGCGATGTTCCACTCGGACAACGCCTACTTCCTCGGCAACGCCACCATCAATGGTCACCGCTGCAAGACCAACACCGCCTCGAACACCGCCTACCGCGGCTTCGGCGGCCCGCAAGGCATGGTCGCCATCGAGGAGATCATGGATGCGGTCGCCCGCAGCCTGGGCAAAGACCCGCTGGAAGTGCGCAAGCTCAACTACTACGGCAAGACCGAGCGCAACGTCACCCACTATCACCAGACCGTCGAACACAACGTTATCCATGAGATGACCGCCGAACTGGAAGACAGCAGTGACTACGCCAAGCGCCGCGAAGAAATCCGCGCGTTCAACGCCAAAAGTCCGGTACTCAAGAAAGGCCTGGCGCTGACCCCGGTTAAGTTCGGCATCAGTTTTACCGCCACCTTCCTCAACCAGGCTGGCGCGCTAATCCACATCTACACAGACGGTTCAATTCACCTGAACCACGGTGGCACCGAGATGGGCCAGGGCCTCAACACCAAGGTCGCGCAGATCGTCGCTGAAGTGTTGCAGGTGGATATTTCGCGTATCCAGATCACCGCGACCAACACCGACAAGGTGCCAAATACCTCGCCGACTGCCGCCTCCAGCGGTGCTGACCTCAACGGCAAGGCTGCACAGAACGCCGCTGAAACCCTCAAGCAGCGTTTGGTTGATTTTCTGGTGCGCGAATACAAGGTCACTCCGGAAGACGTCGAGTTCCGCAACAGCCAGGTGCGCGTACGTGACCTGTTCCTGAGCTTCGAGGAAGTGATCCAGAAGGCTTATTTCGGCCAGGTATCGCTCTCCAGTACCGGTTTCTACCGCACGCCGAAGATCTTCTATGACCGTGACAAGGCCGCTGGCCGTCCTTTCTACTACTTCGCCTACGGCGCAGCCTGTTCGGAAGTGATCGTCGACACCCTGACCGGTGAGTACAAGATGCTGCGCACCGACATCCTGCATGACGTCGGCGCCTCGCTAAACCCGGCCATCGACATCGGTCAGGTCGAAGGCGCATTCGTGCAGGGCATGGGTTGGCTGACCATGGAAGAGCTGGTGTGGAACGGCAAAGGCAAGCTGATGACCAACGGCCCGGCCAGCTACAAGATCCCGGCCATCGCCGATATGCCGCTGGACCTGCGCGTCAACCTGGTGGAAAACCGCAAGAACCCGGAAGACACCGTATTCCACTCCAAGGCCGTCGGCGAGCCGCCGTTTATGCTCGGCATCGCCGTGTGGTGTGCAATCAAGGACGCCGTGGCAAGTCTGGCGGACTACCGCGTGCAGCCGAACATTGACGCCCCAGCCACGCCGGAACGCGTGCTCTGGGGGGTGGAGCAAATGAAGAAACTGCAGCAGAACGCCAAGGCAATAACCGCCGCAGCGGTTGAGCCGGCCTGAACCTTACGCCAGCATAAGACTGCTGTGGGAGGGGCTTTAGCCGCGACAATCGCCGCTGAAGCGCCTCCTACAGACAGAAGAATCACTACCGACGCCACAGGTGTCCAACAATGACAAAACACACCGAAGCGAAACCGCAAACACCGCCGCCGACGCAGGTACCGATACTGGACCCGTCGCCAAGCAACTGGCGCCTACCGCGCCCAGGACAATTGCCACCTACCTGGAGGCTGAGCAAATGAGCTGGATCAGCGCCCTCGCCGAACTGCAGCAGCAAGGTCAGCCTTGCGTGCTGGTGACCATCATCGAAGAACGCGGCTCAACCCCGCGCAATGCCGGCTCGAAAATGGTGGTCACCGCTGACCGCATCTTCGAGACCGTCGGTGGCGGTCATCTGGAATTCAAGGCGATGGAGCTGGCCCGCGAGATGCTGCAAAGCCGCAGCCAGGACACTCGCCTGGAGCGTTTCAGCCTGGGGGCCAGCCTCGGCCAATGCTGCGGCGGAGCCACTGTGCTGCTGTTCGAGCCGATGGGCCAGCCGCAGGCGCAGATCGCCGTATTCGGTGCCGGCCATGTCGGTCGCGCCCTGGTACCGCTGCTCGCCAGCCTGCCATGCAAGGTGCGCTGGATCGACTCGCGGGAAAACGAGTTTCCCGAGCAGATCCCGACCGGAGTCGACAAGGTGGTCAATGAGGAAGTGATCGACGAAATCGAACGCATGCCTGCCGGCAGCTACTTTATCGTCATGACCCACAACCACCAGCTCGACCTCGAGCTAACTGCAGAAATCCTCAAACGTAACGATTTTGCCTACTACGGCCTGATCGGCTCGCAGACCAAACGCGCCAAATTTGAACACCGCCTGCGTGATCGCGGCTTCAGTTCAGATGTGATGCAACGCATGCGCTGCCCCATGGGCCTGTCCGAAGTCAAAGGCAAGCTGCCGGTTGAGATCGCCGTGTCCATCGCCGGCGAAGTGATTGCCACCTACAACGCGACCTTTGGCCAGGACGTAAAAAAAGGTGAAACCAGCGTCGCCAAATTACTGCCGACCTCGCGCCGAAACCAGGCCTGAATATCCGCCCAGGCGCCCGCGCGTCTGAGTGATCAAATCCATAGATTGAGATAAGCGTTACATGACTAGCCCAGTGAAAGCCTACCGCGCCGCCATCCTGCACAGCATTGACGACCCGGCCGTGGTGGGCGTTGAGCAATCCTATGAGTACTTTGAAGACGGCCTGCTGGTCATCAACAACGGCCTGGTGGCCAAAGTCGGCCATGCCGCTGATCTGTTACCCACGCTCAAGGGCGTTGAGATCACCGAATACCGCGATGCGCTAATTACTCCTGGCTTTATCGACACCCACATCCACTACCCGCAAACCGGGATGATCGCCTCCTACGGCGAGCAACTGTTGGATTGGCTGAACACCTACACCTTCCCCACTGAACAGCAGTTCGCCGATAAGGCCCATGCGGCGGAGGTGGCGGGCATCTTCCTCAAGGAACTGCTGCGCAACGGCACCACCACCGCCCTGGTATTCGGGAGCGTGCACAAGCAATCGGTAGACGCCTTCTTCGAAGCTGCCGAAGCGCTGAACCTGCGCATGATCGCCGGCAAGGTGCTGATGGATCGCAACGCCCCGGACTACCTGACCGACACCCCGGAATCCGGCTACGCCGACAGCAAGGAGCTGATCGAGCGCTGGCACGGCAAGGGCCGCCTACATTACGCGGTAACCCCACGCTTCGCCCCAACCAGCACTCCAGAGCAACTGACCCTGGCCGGCAAACTGCTGGGCGAATACCCACACCTGTATATGCACACCCACCTGTCCGAGAACCGCAAGGAAATCGAATGGGTAAAAGCGCTGTTCCCCGAGCGCAAGAGCTACCTGGATGTGTACGACCATTACAAGCTGATCGGCGCCCGCTCGGTATTCGCCCACGGCGTGCACCTGTGCGACGGCGAGTGTAAGCGCCTGGCCGAAACCGGCTCGGCCGTGGCCTTTTGCCCAACCTCGAATCTGTTTCTCGGCAGCGGCTTGTTCGATCTGAATAAACTCGAAGAACACGGCGTACGCGTCGGCCTGGGCACCGACGTCGGCGCGGGCACCAGCTTCAGCCAACTACAATCGCTGAACGAGGCGTACAAGGTCATGCAACTGCAAGGCAAAAAGCTTGACCCGTTCAAGTCGCTGTACCTGGCGACTCTGGGCGGCGCTAACGCGCTGTACCTAGACGATAAACTGGGCAACTTCCTGCCTGGAAAAGACGCCGACTTCGTGGTGCTCGATTACAACGCCACGCCGCTGATCAGCTACCGTATGCAGCAAGCCAAGACGCTCGAAGAGCGGTTATTCGCCCTGACCATGCTCGGTGATGACCGCGCTATCAAGCAAACTTTCGCCGCCGGTCAGTCGGTGCATTGCCGCGATTGAGCCGTAGGCGGGGCCGCGGTTTCTATAAACACGAGCAATAAAAAACCGGAGCCAAGGCTCCGGTTTTTTATTGCTGAGTTGCTGCTTAAACCGGGAACAGCTCGCCCAGTTTCATGGCCAGCATCATGTCGCCTTCGGCGCGCAGTTTGCCGGACATAAAGGCTTGCATGCCGTCGGTTTCGCCGCTAGTGATGCCTTTCAGGGTTTCGGTGTCCATGATCAGGGTCACGCTGGCGTTAGGGTTGTCGCCTTGCTCAACGGCACAGGTGCCGTCTTTGACGATCAGGGCGTAGTTTTCGCCATCTTCGATGTTGAATTGGAACACCAGGTCCAGGCCTGCAGCGGCACCGGCGTTGAATTTGGACTGCATGGTATTGACGATGTCTGCAACGCTCATGGTTTATTCCTTTTTCTCAGGTTTTTCTAGCGCCCTTAATGGGTGCAGTGGGCCGCAGCTCAACGATAAGTGATGAGCTCCGGCGCCTTCAACAGCTGTAAATGCACATGACTGTTGAAGGAAGCCAGGGTCACTTGGCTGCCGCGAAATTTCAGGCAGCTGAGTGAGGTATTAACAATTTGCCAGTTCAGCTCAAATGCTTGAGCAGGCGGTATACCGGTGATCAAGTGCAGCAGGGCGGTGATGGTGCCGCCAGAGGTGAACACGGCGATATTCTGTTTGCTGTCTGCTTGTTCCAACAGGCGGCTAAGACCACCTTGCACCTGCTCGACGAACGCTTGCCAGCTTTGCAGCTCTGGCTTGTCGTGCTCGCCCGAAATCCAGCGTCCAATCAGCTCAGCGAACAGGCGCTGAAACTCAGCGCGGTTATTCGCGCCATTGCGCAGGATATGCAGGGCTTCTGGTTCTTCGCCGAGTATGTCCGGGAGCAGGGTGCGGATTACCGCGTCGGCATCGAACTCATTAAATGCCGGATCGGTTTCCAGCGGCGGTACATCAATCCCAACCGCCCGCAACTGCTGCAGCGCGCTGTCGGCCGTATGCTGCTGGCGACGCAGGCTGCCACTGACGCTGCGATCAAGGTGCGTGCCGAGTTGCGCGAGGTGAGCACCCAGCACTTCGGCCTGACGAATACCAATGGGCGATAGCACATCGTAATCGTCTGCACCGAAGGAGGCTTGGCCATGTCGTATCAGGTAGATGCTGCCCACGTCCGTTGGTTTCCGGTACGGTGAAAGTTTCGCGAGGGTATGGGGAAGCTCAAGGACTGTCAACGTAAAAACATACGCTTGTTTGAATTGCATCGGCGCGCTGAATGTCCCAGGCCTTGCTTGCTGGTCGCCAACCGATGGCCTCGGTATGCTTGCGGACAATCAGCGTTAACGATTTACGGGCGCTGCCATCGGGGTAAGGGGGAATTCGTGGAGTTTTTTGCAGAGTACATTGGCTTTCTGGCTAAGACAGTGACCTTGGTTGTGGCCATTCTCGTCGTGCTGGTGACGATTGCTGCACTACGCAGCAAGGGCCGTCAGCGCACGGGCGAACTGCAGGTGAACAAGCTCAATGACTTCTTCAAGCAGTTGCAGCAGCGCATGGAGCACGCGGTGCTCGATAAAGATCAGCTAAAGGCCGTCAGCAAAGCTGAAGCCAAAGCTGCAAAGCAGGAAAAAAAGGCCGCTGTGCACAAACCGCGCGTCTATGTGCTGGATTTTGATGGCGATATCAAAGCCTCGGCCACCGACAGCCTGCGTCACGAGATTACCGCCTTGCTGAGTATGGCCACGCCGCAGGATGAAGTGGTACTGCGCCTGGAAAGCGGCGGTGGCATGGTGCACAGCTATGGTTTGGCCTCTTCGCAGCTGGCGCGCATTCGCCAGGCGGGCGTGCCGCTGACCATCTGCATTGACAAGGTCGCGGCCAGTGGCGGCTACATGATGGCCTGTATCGGTGAGAAGATTATTTCTGCACCATTTGCCATCCTCGGCTCGATTGGTGTGGTGGCGCAGTTGCCTAACGTGCACCGCCTGCTGAAAAAACATGACATCGATTTTGAGGTACTGACCGCCGGCGAATATAAGCGCACCCTGACGGTATTTGGTGAGAACACAGAGAAGGGGCGGGAGAAATTTCAGGAAGACCTGGAGGCCACCCATGAGTTGTTCAAAGGCTTCGTTGCGCGCTACCGGCCGCAGCTGGATATCGATCAAATTGCCACCGGTGAAGTCTGGCTTGGCTTAACAGCGCTGGAAAAGCAGCTGGTCGATGAACTGAAGACCAGTGACGAATACCTGGCAGAGCGGGCGAAGAGCGCCGAACTGTTCCATTTGCACTATGCCGAGAAGAAATCCCTGCAGGAGCGCGTTGGGCTGGCGGGAAGCATTGCGCTAGACCGTTTCGTCCTGAGCTGGCTGAGCCGGTTGAATCAACAGCGTTTCTGGTAATCGATCCGTCATACAGAGGAAGAGTATGAGCAAGTTCAGTGCATTGCAGGCCCGTGAAAGTGCAGCGGGTGGTTTCGAACAGGTGATTGTGCAGGGTGAGATCGACGACTTGCCGGCTGGTGAGCTGCTGATTCGGGTCAAGTATTCGTCGCTCAATTACAAGGATGCCTTGTCTGCCACTGGCAACCGCGGCGTCACCAAAAGCTTCCCGCATACCCCGGGCATTGATGCTGCTGGTGTGGTGGAGGTTTCTAACGTGGCTGAGTTCAGTGCTGGCGATGAGGTGATCGTCACCGGTTATGACTTGGGCATGAACACCTCGGGTGGTTTTGCCCAATACATCCGTATTCCCGCTAGCTGGGCGCTGAAACGGCCAAAGGGCTTGTCGCTGCGTGAGGCCATGGTGCTCGGCACGGCTGGGCTGACCGCAGCGCTGTGTGTAGACAAGCTAGAACAAAGCGGGCTGACGCCTGATGCGGGCACCGTACTGGTGACCGGTGCCACCGGTGGCGTTGGCAGTGTCGCGGTAGCGTTGCTGACCACTCTGGGTTATCGGGTGGCGGCATCGACCGGTAAAACGGAGCAGGGCGATTACCTCAAGGCGCTGGGCGCGCAGCAGATTGTCCTGCGTTCCGAACTGCTGGAGGGCGCCGATAAGCCAATGCTCAAGGAACAGTGGGCCGGTGCGGTGGATTGCGTAGGCGGAGATCTTCTGTTTAACGTGGTCAAATCGCTGCGCTATGGTGCCAGCGCTGCCTGTTGCGGGCTGACGGCTGGCGTGGGCTTCAAGGGCAGTGTGCTGCCGTTTATCTTGCGTGGGGTGAATCTGCTGGGGGTCGACTCGGTCGAGCTGCCACTGGTGGTCAAGGCGTCGATGTGGGACAAGCTGTCGCTGCAGTGGAAGGTCAATCTGGATGCGCTGGTCAGCGAAGTGACGCTTGAGCAGTTACCGGCAGCTATTGCGCAGGTGCTGGCGGGTAAACAAGTGGGGCGTGTGCTGGTCAATTTGGGCTAACTAACGCAGATATGAAAAGGCCCGGATTACCGGGCCTTTTGCGTTACAGCGCTGACTTAGGCGCGGCGGCGGAACAGCGGCAGCGGCTGATCCGCGGAGGCCTGGTAGACCTCGCTGAACTCCTCGAAGGCTTTCAGCGCGTCCAGCGGGTCTTTGTCTTCACGCAGGGCGAAGGCATCGAAGCCCACGCGCAGGTAGGAGAACAGCTGATCGCGCAGCACGTCGCCGATGGCACGCACTTCACCGGTGTAACCGTAGCGATTGCGCAACAGGTAGGCGGTGGAGCAATGACGGCCATCGGTAAAGGCCGGGAAATTCAGCGCGATAACTTGGAAGTTATCCAGCTGGTCGGCGATTTCTTCGATTTCCTCACCCGCATCCAGCCATACGCCCAGGCCGCCGTCGCGGGCCTTGAGCGCCGTACTGTGCTCAACCCAAAGAGCCAGTGGCACGATCAGATCGTCGCAGTTGGAAATACCGTCCAACGTGGCGTCTTTGGGCAGTAGGTGCCAGCTTTCATCGACCAGCTGGCCGTTCTTAATGATTCGCTGCATATACGCGCTCCTTGAACGGTGCAACACCAATACGGCGGAAGGTGTCGAGGAAGCTCTCTTCGGCAGTACGACGCTCGACATAGACCTTGACGATTTTGTCGATCACGTCCGCCATGTCCGCTTCGGCGAAGGATGGACCGAGGATCTGCGCCAGGCTGGCATCACGGCCAGCGCTGCCGCCGAGCGACACCTGATAGAACTCCTGGCCTTTCTTGTCCACCCCGAGAATGCCGATATGGCCGACGTGGTGGTGACCACAGGCGTTCATGCAGCCGGAGATGTTCAGGTCGATTTCGCCGATGTCGAACAGGTAATCCAGGTCATCAAAGCGGCGCTGAATGGCTTCGGCAATCGGGATCGACTTGGCGTTGGCCAGCGAGCAGAAGTCGCCACCTGGGCAGCAGATGATGTCGGTCAGCAGGCCCACGTTTGGCGTTGCGAAACCATGTTCGCGCAGCTCGCCCCAGAGGGTAAACAGCTGGGCTTGTTCGACGTCGGCCAGAATGATGTTCTGGTTATGGCTGTTGCGCACTTCACTGAAGCTGTAGCGATCGGCCAAGTCGGCAATCGCATCAAACTGCTTGTCGGTGACATCGCCCGGTGCGACGCCAGTCGGCTTGAGCGACAGGGTGACGGCGACATAGCCGGGTTTCTTGTGGGCAAAGGTGTTGCGCTGACGCCAGCGGGCAAAGCCTGGGTGTTCGGCATCCAGGGCTACCAGCGCGGCATCCTGATCGTCGAGAGCTTTATAGCTGGGGTCGATAAAGTGCGCGGCAACGCGCGCCACTTCAGCTTCGGTCAGGGTGGTCGGGCCATCTTTCAGGTGGGCCCATTCAGCATTCACACGCTCGGCGAACACTTCAGGGGTCAACGCCTTCACCAGAATCTTGATCCGCGCCTTGTACTTGTTATCACGACGGCCATAGCGGTTGTACACACGCAGGATGGCGTCGAGGTAACTGATCAGGTGCTGCCACGGCAGGAATTCGTTGATAAAGCTGCCGACAATCGGCGTACGGCCCAGGCCGCCACCGACGGAAACCCGGAAGCCCAGCTCGCCGGCAGCGTTCTGTACCGCTTCCAGGCCGATGTCGTGCACTTCTACTGCGGCGCGATCGCTGACTGCACCGTTCACAGCAATCTTGAACTTGCGCGGCAGGTGGGTGAACTCAGGGTGGAAGGTCGACCACTGACGGATGATCTCGCACCATGGACGCGGGTCGATGAGTTCATCCTTGGCCACACCGGCAAACTGGTCGGTGGTGGTGTTGCGGATGCAGTTGCCGCTGGTCTGAATCGCGTGCATCTGCACGGTGGCCAGTTCAGCAAGAATATCGGGCACATCTTCCAGGTCCGGCCAGTTGAACTGCACGTTCTGGCGGGTACTGATGTGCGCATAGCCCTTGTCGTAGTCGCGGGCAATCTTGGCCAGCATGCGCACTTGTGCAGACGACATCAGGCCGTATGGCACGGCAACCCGCAACATGGGCGCAAAGCGTTGAATGTACAGGCCATTCTGCAGGCGCAGCGGGCGGAATTCTTCGCCGCTCAGTTCGCCAGCCAGGTAACGGCGGGTTTGATCGCGGTACTGCTTAACGCGGTCTTCGACGATTTTTTGGTCGTACTGGTCGTATACGTACATGGAGTGTCCTGTTATCAGGCTTTTTACAGCTAATCAGCGCGCACGGCCGCGCAGTCCTGGCGGAGGCCGAGGAAGATACCAGCTCGGAGTTATGCGCAAAAGTGATGTTTGAGTATATGGAAAGAACTTAATGAGATAAGCACGTCGCTGAACATCGCTGCCCGGCTTGAGCAAGCGACTGCGCTGGTCTTAACTGCAGTAGGCGATTGACCTAAAAACATAACAAGAGGGGTAGTCCATGACCGAACATAGCGAGCCGGACAGTGCTGACAGCGCAGTCGATGCCAAGGCTATTTTTGCCTTGATTGTAATCTTCGTCGTCAGCGCAGTATTTTGGGTCAGCCAGCAGTAGCGGTTGCTGCTCCGAATTTTTGCGATAAATAACAAAACGGGCCCTCGGTAACGAGGGCCCGTTTTTGTATGGGCTAGACCCGCGGGTTGTATTAGCAGCTGAGGCTGTCGGCCTGGCGATAGAGCATAAGAAGCTTGCGGGTAATAGTCTGCTGAATATCCTCACGCTCAAAGGTCGACAGCCGAGTCAGGCGACTGACTTGTAAGCGGTGCAGGTGGATGTAGGGCATTTGCTGATTAAACTCACGCAAATCGCCTTTGATCATGATCGGCAGGAAGATATCACCGGCTTTTTTCTGGTTGCTGATGATTTGCGCCAAGGCCGGTTTGAATTGCATCGTCTTTGGTGCCGGGCCGCCTTCCTTGATCATGGTCGTCAGCAGCAGCCCTGGCTTTTTCAATACCACGCCGGGCAGCACGCACAGCCCCGTCTTGCGTATCGCCTGGGCTTCAATGCCGTGCAGGGTGTCGTGGAACGCGTACGGGTTGGGCAGTACCACCATCTTGCGGCCTAGGTCGCTGGGGAAGTGCAGGTCGTAGTTGGTATACAGCTGGCGCGTCGACTCCGAGTAAACGCACAGGCGGTTCTCGAACAGCTTGATAAAACGTTCGGCCAGCTCTCGCCGGGCGATGTTGTCCAAGTCCCAGATCAAATCTGGGTTCTGTGGTTTGCTCAGGTCAACTTCCTGGTGCTCCATGCTGCTCATGTCTTCCTTATACCCGGAACTGACTCAGCAGCCGGTTTAGCTGCTCGGCCAACTGGCCCAGGTGTTGCCCTGCATCGCTGGATTGCTGCGCGGCCAATGCATTGTTATGCGCCAGGCTGGCGGCTTGGGTGACGTTCTGGTTGATGTCTTCGACCACATGCGATTGTTGCAGCGTGGCGCTGGCGATGGAAGCGTTCAAGCCGCTGAGGTTACGCAGCCCGCTGGCGATCTGTGTGAGGCTGGCACCTGCCAGGCTGGCCTGCTCGATGGTCAATTGGGAGGCTTTGCTGCTGTCATGGATGACCTTGACCGCCGCTTCCGAGTTGCCTTGCAGGCGTTCGATCATCACCTGGATTTCCGCCGTGGATTTTTGCGTGCGTTGTGCCAGTAGGCGCACCTCGTCGGCCACTACGGCAAAGCCGCGACCTTGCTCGCCGGCACGGGCCGCTTCAATTGCGGCGTTGAGTGCCAGCAGGTTGGTCTGTTCGGCAATCGAGCGAATCACCTCCAATACGCTGCCAATCTGCGTGCTTTCTTGGGCTAACGCCTGAATCACGGCTACGGCTTGGTCAATCGTGCCGGACAGCTCGTTAATTTGCCGCAGGCTGGCTTCAATATTTTGCTGGCCCTGAGTGGCCTGGTCTTCGGCGGCGTGCACTTCGCTGGAGGCGTGCTCGGCATTTTTCGCCACATCCTGCACACCATAGGTCACCTCGTTAATCGCTGTGGCAACCAGTTCCATCTGTTGCGATTGCTGTTCGCTGTGCTGTTGTGACTGGCCAGATATCTGTCCCAGTTCTTTGGCCGCGACATCAAGCTGGCTGGCGGATTCAAGAGACTGTTTGATCACCAGGCGCAGTTTGTCGGTAAAAGCATTGAAGTGACGGGACAGGGCGGTCAGTTCATCGTTACCGTGGGTGTCGAGGTTGCGCGTCAGATCGCCATCGCCACTGGCGATATTGGCCATCGCGCTGACGGCTTGCTGCAGCGGTTGGGTGATACTGCGCACAATCAGCACCACCAGTAAGATCAGCAACACAGCAATCGCCAGCCCAATCGCGATGGTATTGAGCGCCTGGGTTTTAAACTCAGTCTGCACATCATCTACATAGACGCCGGACCCGATGATCCAGCCCCAGGGCTGAAACAGCTGTACGTAGGAGATCTTGGGTACTGGCTCGCTCGCCCCGGGCTTGGGCCAGCGGTAATCAACCTGTCCCGCGCCCTGGCTCTTGCTGATAGCCACCATCTCATTGAATAGCGCTTTGCCATCTGGGTCTTTGAATCCAGAGAGGTTCTGGCCTTCCAGTTTGGGGTTGGTCGGGTGCATGACCATTACCGGTGTCTGGTCATTGATCCAGAAGTATTCCTGGCCGGCATAGCGCAGGCCGCGGATCGTTTCCATTGCCTGTTTCTGCGCGTCATCGCGGGGCAGGCTGCCTGCCGCTTCCAAACTTTGATAATGCTGTAAAATGCCTGCCGCGCTCTGCACCACGTGCTGGGTCTTTTCTGCTTTGGCGGCGTAAAGATCGGTGCGAATCTGCTTGAGCAATAAGGCGCCTTGAATAACCAGCATGGCGATAGCCACCACCAGAATTAGCCATAAACGGCGGTTTATCGGCAGGCTGCGCAGGCTATTCATAGCGTTTTTCTTCCTTTTTGAGATTCGGCATTTGCTCGCTTCTTATAGGTTAAGAGCATTGTTTTTCTACCTTAGACCTTAGGCTAATAGTCGGGTAGTTAAGGTGCAGTATTTGCTAATGCCTAAAGCTTTACGTGGCCGTAAAGCATCCGAGTGCGGTGCGTGTGTGGGTTCTCTGTTAGGATTTTCGCCGCTACTGGTTAAGTATGTGATTTGCCTGTTTTTTCTGTTCGCCCGGAACCCTATTTAAGGCGGGCAGTCCGACAGCCCTTGCGTATACATCGTCATAATTTGTTGTTCGTGCTGAATAAGGCACGCTTTTAGGAGTGGGGATGGATCTTTGGGTTGCTGTTCAGGCACTGATTCTGGGCATCGTGGAAGGCATTACCGAGTTTTTGCCAATTTCCAGTACTGGGCACCAGATCATCGTGGCCGACCTGATCGGCTTTGGCGGTGAGCGGGCGATGGCCTTCAATATCATTATTCAGCTTGGGGCGATTCTCGCGGTGGTGTGGGAGTACCGCCGCAAAATTATTGGCATTGTTGTTGGGTTGCCGAAAGAGCCTCAAGCACAACGCTTTACTGCCAACCTGCTGATCGCCTTTCTGCCGGCCGTGGCGCTGGGTGTGCTGTTTGCTGATCTTATCCATCATTACTTATTCAACCCCATCACTGTGGCCCTAGCACTGGCGGTGGGCGGGGTGATCATGCTGTGGGCTGAGCGGCGTACCCATTTGGTGCACGCCGAAAGCGTAGATGAGATGACCTGGAAAGATGCGTTGAAAATTGGCTTTGCCCAATGCCTGGCGATGATTCCAGGGACTTCACGCTCTGGCGCGACCATTATTGGCGGCCTGTTGTTCGGTCTTTCGCGCAAAGCGGCCACCGAATTCTCGTTCTTTCTGGCTATGCCGACGATGGTGGGCGCCGCTGTTTACTCCGGCTACAAGTACCGCGACATGTTTCAGGCCAGCGACTTTCCGGTATTTGCCATTGGCTTTGTCACCTCGTTTATCTTCGCCATGATTGCGGTGCGGGCGCTGCTCAAGTTTATCGGTAACCACAGCTACGCAGCCTTCGCCTGGTATCGCATTGGCTTTGGTTTGTTGATTTTGGCGACCTGGCAGTTGCAGTGGATTGACTGGAGTACTGCGCAAGGCTGATTGCTGCAGGCGTATTCGGCGGGTGAATAAGGGCGCATCTTCGGATGCGCCTTTGTCATAGTGGCCGCAGATAACGGAGACGCATATGGATCAGCTTGAGCACCACATACTTCAGGTCAACGGGATCGACCTGAGCCTTTACAGTGCCGGCCCTAAAATAGGTCGATGGGTCTGGCTGCTGCACGGTTTTCCTGAGTGCTGGCATTCTTGGCGACAGCAGATTGCGCCTTTGGCAGCGGCGGGTTATCGCGTCCTCATCCCGGAAATGCGCGGCTATGGCCAGAGCAGTGCGCCGCGCGATCCTGCCGCCTATGACGTGATGACCATTTGCGCTGACATCCAGGCCACCATGGACCAGCTCGGTCAGCAGCAGGTGTGTGTGGTGGGGCACGACTGGGGCGCGCCTATTGCCTGGCACTTGGCTTTGCTTGAGCCCGATCGGGTTAAGGCGGTGGTTGGGATGGCAGTGCCGTTTGGCGGTCGGCCGAAGCAGCCGGCCATCGACATTATGCGCCAGCTGTATGCCGAGCGCTTTCATTACATCCTGCACTTCCAAGAGCCTGGCATCGCCGAGGCGGAAATGGATGCCGACATACCGCGCACCCTGCGCATGATGATGTACAACACCTCTGCCGCCGCGCCTAAGGATCACTTCCTGCAGGAAAAGCCCGCAGGGGCAGGGCTGTTTGATGGCATGCATGATCCCGCCACCTTGCCTGCTTGGTGCGACAACGCGGCATTCGAGCACTACCTGAGTGCTTTTGAGGGGCGCGGCTTTTACGGCGCGCTCAATTGGTACCGCAACTTCGAGCGTAACTGGCAGCGTACCGAGGCCCTGGCTGATCGGCAGATCGAACAACCGGCGCTGTTTTTGCTCGGGGATAAGGATCCAGTCGGCACACTCGAAGCCTACACGCTGAAGCAGATGCCCAAGCGCATCACTCAGCTTGAACAGCATGTGCTGAAAGATTGCGGCCACTGGATCCAGAACGAGCAGGCTGAGCAGGTGAATAAGCTGCTCGTGGACTTTCTTCGTCGCCACTACGCTTAAGTCAGGCGTACGCAAAAAAGCCCCGCTCACAGGTTCTGCGAACGGGGCTTTTTCTTCGCCGTTTAGCCGGCGTCTGGCAAGGTGTTCGCCAACTCTTAGACGATCACGCCCTGGCTGCGCAGGTAGTCGTCGTAAGTGCCGCTGAAGTCCGTGATGCCATTGGCCGACAGCTCGATGATGCGCGTGGCCAGGGAACCGACGAACTCACGGTCGTGGCTGACGAAGATCAGCGTGCCGGGGTAATTTTCCAGCGCCAGGTTGAGTGCTTCGATGGATTCCATGTCCAGGTGGTTGGTTGGTTCGTCCATCACCAGCACGTTAGGCTTTTGCAGGATCAGCTTACCGAACAACATGCGACCTTGCTCACCGCCTGAGATGACTTTTACCGACTTGAGGATGTCATCGTTGCTGAACAGCATGCGCCCAAGGGTGCCGCGGATCATCTGCTCGCCGGTGGTCCACTGGCCCATCCAATCGAACAGGGTGTCGTCGCGTTCGAAGTCGTGGGCGTGATCCTGGGCGTAGTAGCCCAGCTCCGCGCTATCGGTCCATTTCACGCTACCGGCATCCGGGGTCAGTTCGCCGACTAGGGTGCGCAGCAGGGTGGTTTTACCGATACCGTTCGGGCCGATAATCGCCACGCGCTCGCCGGCTTCAACCTGGAAGCTGAAGTTCTTGAACAGCGCTTTGCCGTCAAAGCCCTTGGCCATTTTGTCGATGATCACTGCCTGGCGATGCAGCTTCTTGTTCTGCTCGAAACGAATGAACGGGCTGACGCGGCTGGACGGCTTGACCTCGGCCAGCTGGATCTTGTCGATCTGCTTGGCGCGCGACGATGCCTGCTTGGATTTCGAGGCGTTGGCCGAGAAGCGGCTAACAAAGCTTTGCAGCTCGTTGATTTGCGCCTTCTTCTTGGCGTTGTCCGACAGCAACTGCTCGCGAGACAGGGTCGCAGCGGTCATGTACTCATCGTAGTTGCCCGGGAACAGGCGCAGCTCGCCGTAATCCAGGTCAGCCATGTGGGTGCACACGCTGTTGAGGAAGTGACGGTCGTGAGAAATGATGATCATGGTGCTGTTACGCTGGGTGAGGATGTTTTCCAGCCAGCGGATGGTGTTGATGTCCAGGTGGTTGGTTGGCTCATCGAGCAGCAACACTTCTGGATCGGAGAACAGTGCCTGCGCCAGCAATACGCGCAGTTTCCAGCCCGGCGCGACTTCGCTCATCGGGCCAAAATGCTGCTCCAACGGAATACCCAGGCCGAGCAGCAACTCGCCAGCGCGGGACTCGGCGGTGTAGCCGTCCATTTCGGCGAACTCACCTTCGAGCTCGCCGACCTTCATTCCGTCTTCTTCGCTCATTTCCGCCAGCGAATAGATGCGATCGCGCTCGGCTTTGACCGCCCACAGCTCTTCGTGACCCATGATCACGGTGTCGATCACCGTAAATTCTTCGTAGGCAAACTGGTCCTGGCGCAGCTTACCCAGGCGAACATTCGGCTCCAGCATCACCTGGCCACTGGATGGCTCCAGATCATCACCGAGAATTTTCATAAAGGTCGACTTGCCACAGCCGTTGGCCCCGATCAGGCCATAGCGATTGCCACCGCCAAATTTGACGGACACGTTCTCGAAAAGTGGCTTGGCGCCGAATTGCATGGTGATGTTAGCGGTGGAGATCAAAAGTCTTACCTATCAATGACTTGCGGCTTGCTGAATGGTGTTGATAGCGATTGGATACCAATATTCAGCTGTTCCAGTTTGCTCCAGATGGAGCTTGAGTTGATCCAGCGGGCGCACATCGACACCAACATCAGAGCGTTACGGCCCAATGGCTGAGTGATCAATGCGGGGTTCATACCGGATATTCCGCGTATTGTCGCATAGGTATGACGGCAGTTATATGGCAGCGCTTTGCGCGGGCTCGCCGAAATACCACGCGCTTACAGCGCGAGCCTAGGTCTTAGCCCCTGCCGCTCAGGCGGACAAACCAACTGTCCGACAAGCTGACTTTGTTTAGGTGAGGCCCTTTGTCCTGCAGCCGAACCGTGTAGAATCCGCGCCCCCAAAAATGCAGGAGACAACACGTTGGCAATTCATTACTCCACGCTTCAGGACAATGTTGCATGCGGGCGAACAGGATTGAGCCTAAAAAGTACTCAGGATGTTACTCAGGTTTCATGCAAGCTTTGCCTGCGCACCGTTGAAAAGGGCGCCGCAGAGCCAGTACGTAAAACACCCACCCTCGCCGAACTGCGCGCGGCGGCCAAAGCCGCGAAAGCTGCCCAGTTAGCGGCTGAAACAGCGAAGCCGAAATCCACCTTGAGCCCTCGCGCTGCTTGGTTGCAACGGCTGCAACAACTGCCGGGTACAAACCGCATGCCGCGCGGCGTCGCTAAACAGGCATTTATCTAAGCGCGGCGACTCTAAATAGAAGCGCTAGAACTGCCGCAGCGGGCGATGCAGGGGTAGGCTCTGACTACATCTAAAGAACAATTGTGCTGCGCTGTCAGGCAGTCGATCCTCGTTCTTTCATGTTTGCTACGGCTTTGTCCGTCATGCTCAATCTGCCTGCTTGCACCTCTGACCAGCGCATGGAACCGGTGAGCCGCCATCTGGATAACGGCTTGCCGGTCATGCTGCTCAGCCAGCCTTGGTTAAGCCATGCAGCGTTGTGTCTGCGGGTCAATGCCGGCAGTCATGACGAGCCACTGGCTTATCCCGGATTAGCTCACTTTCTCGAGCACTTGCTGTTTCTTGGCGGTGAAGGATTCACCGCTGAGCAGCGCTTGATGCCGTTTGTGCAAGCCTGTGGCGGGCACGTGAATGCGACCACGCAGGCGCGTTACAGCGAATATTTCTGTGAAGTACCTGCGGCGTCTCTGGACGGCGCGCTGGCACGGCTGCTGGATATGGTTGCCCAGCCGATTTTGGCGGAGGTTGACCAGGTCCGCGAGCGTGAAGTGGTGCATGCGGAATTTATGGCCCGTGGTCAGGATGCCGATACCTTGCTCAGTGCCGCGTTGGGGCAGGTGTTGGCGGATGGGCATCGAAGTGCGGTGTTTCAAGCGGGTAATCGCGACAGCCTGCCGGTGGCCGAGGTGGCCTTCCAGCAGGCGTTGCGGGCTTTTCATCGGGCGTTCTATCACGCCGGTAATTGCCAACTGAGTATCGTTGCGCCGCAGCCGATTGAGCAGCTTTACGCCTTGGCGCAACGTCATGGGCGGGTTGTGGCCGATGCGATGGCGACGCCACGTGTGTTGCCGCTGCCGATGTTGCCATGGCGTACTGAGCATTTGCGCCTGAACCTGCCTGGTGCAATGGACAGCCTGTATCTTGGCTTTGCCTTGGATTTACCTGAGGCCTCAGCAGTTGAAACCTTGGCTTGGCTGCAAAGCTGGTTATTGGATGAAAGCTCTGGGGGGCTGGTTGCGGGCTTGCGCGAGCGTGGTTTGGCACAGGGCCTGCAAGTACAGGTGCCTTACTGCCATGGCGGTCAGGCTTTACTGCTGGTGAGTGTGTGTGGCGCGGCATCAGCGCCTGACTGCCTTGCCTTGCTGTTGGACTGGCTGGCTTTTGTTAATACACATGCTGACCCTGCGCGTTGCCTCGAAAGTTATCTGCAGATTCAGTCGCATCGCCTGCATGGCATGACGCCACTGGCCTTGGCGCGTTACTGGCAAGAGTCGTCGCACGCTGACACTGAAACGCTGAGCATACTCTTGCAGCAACTGCAGGAGCCGCTGCGCCGCTGCACAGTGACGGCGGATAACGACGTATTGCCTGGCTGGCCCGGTGCGGGTTTTCCCTTGCGTATGGCGTGTGCTCCCGCATTGTCATTACCAGCCCTGCGTGGTTACTGGCAGTTGCCTGGGCTCAACCCCTTATTGCTACCGGCGCAGCAGCTGGGCGCGGTGCTGAAGGTTTCAGCTGGTTTCGCCTGGCTACCCGCGCCCAAGGCCGTTACTGGCCAGCCTGTTCCTATGGCCGTATGGCACGCTCGCTGCTGCTTTACCGAGCCACTTGAGGCTGAGCTGTTGCTTGGGCTGGCGCAGGTTAGCTTGCGTGAGGTTCGCCAACACCTGGCTCAGCTTGGCATTAACCTGACTCTGGATGCCGAGGCCGCTAGTTTGAGTGTGTGTTTGCAGGGCAGTGCCAGCCTGTTGCCACGTGCGATAGCACTGCTCATGCCGGCACTGCTGCACGCCGATGCTGCACACTGGCGCTCAGCGGTTGAAAGTGCCGCGCTTGAGCGCCAGGCCATGCCAATCCGTCAGCTCTTGGCGAATTGCAGCGAATTATTCCGTCGGCAGCCTATTGATAACGTCCGGCTTGATCTGGCAACGCTGCAGCAGCGCTATCGTCAGGTACACGTCGAAGCGCTTGGTGTGGGGCTGGATGCGTGCGAGCAACAGCAGGTTGAAGCGCTGTTTAGCGCAGCGCACCCATTGCCGGTGTCAGCCGGTTTGCCCTTAGTTGCCTCTGGGCAGCATTGGCGGACCTTGGCGGCAGAGGGCGAGTCGGCGCTGTTGCTGTTTTGCCCGCAGCCCGATGACTCGGCGTTGACCGAGGCTTGCTGGCGCGTGCTTGGGCATCTGCATCAGGGCGCGTTCTATCAGCGCCTGCGCAGTGAGCTGCAGCTGGGGTATGCGGTGTTTTGCAGCTACCGGCAGATCCAGGGCCGGCGTGGGTTGCTGTTTGGCGTGCAGTCACCGAGCTGCAATGGCGCGGCGATTGTTGAGCATATTCAGGCATTTTTGCAGGCGCGTAACACTTGCCTGCTTGAGCTGAATCACCCTGCATTGGCCTGCGCCACTGATGCCCTGAGTCGTCAGTGGCAAGTGCAATCGCACAGCTGCGAAGGGCTGGCTGAGCACGCCTGGCAGGCGCATCTGGCGGGCTTGTCCGCAGAGCATGGCGACACTGTGCAATTGGCGCTGCAGCAGCTAGATCCGGACGCCGTACTGCAAGCGCAGCAGGCGCTGAGTCATGCCGTTGGTGGCTGGTATGTGCTGAGTAACCAAGCACCGTCCCGCTAAATCTGCCGCAAACCCACACCCAGTAATGCCCAGGCGCCGTTGCGCGCCACATCCTGAACCTATGGATTTTTATGCGCTATTTAAGGCGGGCGTTGTGCTGCCGGTAAATTAGTCCCTCTACGACCTTGGGTGGTCATCCTTGTGGCTTGGCTCGATTGGCCTGTTAGTCCTACATCGTTTCGCTGCACACCCTAGGCCGCTCCAAAGCAGCAAGCAAACAGCGCTATTGCAGCGTATGGCGGCTGTCTGGGCTTTTCGATAATCGCCTCCGACCTGACTGACCATTGCCGGTCGTCCCTTCCAGCGGAGAGTGTTATGAACAACAAGAAGATCGCCAGCACCCGATTCCTGCCCCTGACCTTGGCTGCCGCCGTTGCCTTGGTCACCGCTCAACAGGCTGCCGCCGAAATTGTCCTGTATGACCAGGACGACACCACCTTTTCCACTGATGGCTACATCAATGCCTTTTATGTGACCAGCGATGTTGACCGCGAGGGCGAGCAATTCGACCGCCGTCAATCGCGGGTGAAAATGGGCTTTTTGCCGAACTGGATCGGTTTTAACTTCGGCAAACAGATCGATGGCCTGCAGCTCGGCGGACGTTCGTCGTTCTGGGTCACCATTAACGACAGTGAAACCAACGGCACCGATACCGCCATCGATGTGCGTCAGTTCTACGGCACTGTGGCCTCGCCAGAGTGGGGTGAAGTGCTGGTCGGTAAGGACTTCGGGCTGTTCTCGCGCTCGAACATCTTCCTCGATGAGTTGCTGGCCGGCTACGGCAACGTCAGCGATACCCTGGGCCTGGTCGATGGCACGGGCGTCTCGTTCGGCAATATCGGCACCGGCTACCCGTACCCGTTCCCGACCTCGCAGATCACTTACCGCAACAACAACCTGGCAGAAGGCCTGCGCGTGGCGGTGGGCATCATGGACCCAGTGGACACCAACGATGACAGCGCCGTGGGCAAGTCCTACCAGGAAGAGCCGCGCTTCGAGTCCGAGGTCAGCTACCAGTTCGATGTGGGCGACGCGACCATCTACTCCTGGCTCAACGGCGCCTACCAAACCTCCGATAACACCGACAAGGCCGTCGACAGCGTAACCTCGCAAGGCCTGGGTTACGGCGTGCAGGCGAAGATGGCCGGCTTCTCGGTCACCGCGTCGGGCTTCCAGGCTGAAGGGATCAACCCGTTCTTCACCAACAACGCCGGTGAAGCCACGCTGCGCGAGATCGACAGCGAAGGCTACCTGCTCCAGGGCTCCTACACCTTCGGCAAAAACCGCGTGGCGCTGTCCTATGGCAAAACCGAGGATGACGGCAACGGCCTGCTGGGTACGGCCGCCGACTACGAGACTCGCGGCATTGCCTACTTCCGCACCATCAACGACAACCTCAAGCTGGTGGCCGAGTACAACCAGTACGAGATCGATGCCGCCGAGGGCAGCGGTCTGGGTGAGGACACCAACACCTTCGCGGTGGGTGCCGTTCTCAGCTGGTAAGCAGGCCGTTCAGGCCGGGCAGAAGTTGCCCGGCTTTAGCTGGAGGTTGCCATGCACCTGGATGTACTGCTGATTCTGCTGCCCTGCAGTGGCGTATTACTGGCGCTGCCCATTGTGTTAATGCGCTGTCTGTAATTCCCCAAAGTTACTTTCAAGGACGACCCGATGCTTGGTTTATGGAGTGCTTACGCCTCGCAGTACCTGTTGATTCTGGCGCTGGCGACCACCCTGGTGTTTGCCTTGCCGATTTTCTGTATCCCGCTGATTTGGGCCCGCTTGATGGGCTGGAAGATTCCGACCCATACCGATCTGGCCGTTTACTTCGGCCGCTGTCTGGGTGCCTTTATTCTGATTCTCGAAGCCATGATGCTGCGCGCCGCGCTGACCGGCGAGGCCATTGATATGGTCTTCGAGATGCTCGCGGCAGTCGCCGTGATGATGGTCATCGTCCATGTCTATGGCGCCCTGCGGCGTATTCAGCCGCTCAGCGAAACCCTGGAGATCGGCTTCTATAGCGCCATGCTGGTGCTGACGCTGCTGTTCTGGCCCGCTACTTAGGGATTAGTCCTGCGCTACTCAAGTGGCATGGGGCGGCGCTGGCTAGCTTCGTAGAATGTCCCCATGAATTAAAGTGTTTTGCATTAGGGGCCGCTATGCCGCATACGCTTACTGAAGGTGTGGTGACCGCCACCTCTAACGCCACGGATGTCGAGCTGGTGGCCCAGGAATTAGCCCGCCAGTTGATTCATCCGCATCTGGGCTTCGTGCTGTTTTTCTGCTCGGCCGAATATGACCTGCATAGGCTTGGTGAGTCACTGGATCAGTACTTTGGCGGGATCAAACTGGTGGGCTGTACCAGTGCCGGTGAGATCACCGCCGAGGGCTATGACCGTGGTTGCGTCAGTGCCATCGGTTTTGATCACCGCAGTTTCTCGATTGCCAGCGCGCTGATCGACGAAATGGAGCGCTTCAGCCTGATTGATGCGCAGCAACTGGTCGAGCGCCTGGTCAGTGATTGCCGCAACAACGAGCTGGCCAGCATCAAGGGGCACAGCTTTGCCCTGACCCTGCTTGACGGTTTGTCCAGCCGTGAGGAAGTGGTGCTGGGGGCACTCAGTGCGGCGTTAGGCAGCATTCCGCATTTTGGCGGCTCGGCCGGTGACGACAACCACCTGACCCACACCCACGTTTACTACAACGGTGAATTCCACACCGGCGCGGCGGTGGTGGTGCTGTTCAATACCTGGCTGGATTTCGAGGTGTTCAGTACCCACCACATTTTGCCGCGCACCGAGAAATTGGTGGTGACCCGCGCCGACAGCACCAGTCGCACTGTTTATGAGCTCAATGCCGCCCCGGCAGCGCAGGAGTATGCGCAGTTGATTGGCGTGCCGCTGAGTGAGCTGAATCACCGCCTGTTTGCCGCCCATCCACTGGCCGTGCGCATCGGTGGGCAGTACTACGTGCGCTCGATTCAGCGGGTCAATGATGACCTCAGTTTGACCTTCTACTGCGCGGTGGAGAACGGCATCGTGCTGACTGCCATGCAGCCAGGGCCGCTGCTGCCAGACCTGCAGAGCGTGTTTGACGGGTTGCGCGAGCGCCTCGGGCCGTTACTGCTGACCATTGGCTGTGACTGTTTTTTACGTCGTATGGAAATCGAAGGGCGCGATGGTGTTGACGCTATTTCGGCTTTTTTGCGCAGCCAGAAGGTGATTGGGTTCAACACCTACGGAGAGCAGTTCAATGGCATGCATATCAACCAGACCTTCACCGGAGTTGCCATTGGTCGCCCCACTTAAGGCTGATACAGCTGAGCTGCAGGCACGCTGCAGTGAGCTGGAGCGGCAGAACGATAAGCTGCGGCAGATCAACAGCGCGTTGATTGAGCGGGTCGAGTCGGCCCATTCTCGCGGTGACGACGCCTATGCGGCGTTCCAGCATTCGGTGGTGCTGGCCGAGCAGGTGCGTGAGCGCACCGATGCGCTGAACCAGGCCATGGCCGAACTGAAATCCAGTAACCAGTTGCTCAGCGATGCACGCCTGCGGGCGGAAACCGCACACCATCACCTGATTGATGCGATCGAGAGCATTTCCGATGCCTTTGTCTTGTTCGACCGTGAGCAGCGCATTGTGCTGTTCAACAGCCGCTTCAAATCATTCTGGGCCGGCAGCCGGGCACGTATCTCCGCTGGCACACGTCTGGCGGAGATCAAACGCTTAAGCAAAAGCACGGGTCTGGTGGTCGAGGAGCAGCGCAGCAACCGCGATGACAACATGCTCTACCGGCTGCAGGACGGACGCTGGGTGCAGGTCAGCGAACGGCCGACCCGCGAAGGCGGGCTGGTGATCCTTTACACCGATATCACTGAGGTCAAACTCAACGAAACCATGCGCCGCGAACAGGCTCTGGCGCAAAAGTCGCGGCTGTTGCAGCGGGCCATGGACAACCTGTCTCAGGGCATGGCGATGGTCAACGCCGAGGGCCAGTTGGAGTTGTGGAACCACCGTTTTCTCGACCTCTGTGGCCTGGCGCCGATCAATGCCCATCGGCCGTTTGCCGAGGTCATGGCCGACAGTGAGCTGGCGCTGCTGACGCCCGCCAGTCGCGACGCCAACGGCAAGCAGATCGAGGAAATGGAGCTGTGCCTGTTTGATGGGCGCATGCTCGAAGTGCGTACCCATCCGCTGCCCACCGGCGGCTTCGTCAATACCTTCACCGACATCACCGAGCGCCACCGCCACGCCAAGGCGCTAAGCGAGAGCGAGCGCTGGATTCGCCTGATCACCGACCACGTGCCGGCGCTGATTGCCTACCTCACGGCGGACCTGACCTATCAGTTCACCAACAAAGTGTACGAGGAATGGTACTGCTGGCCGCGTGGCGCAATGCTCGGGCAGAGCCTGCGTGTGGTGCATCCTGAGGAGCACTGCCGACGCCTGGAACCGTTTATTGAGCGTGCGCTGTCTGGCGAGAGCGTGACCTTCGAGTTTGCCGAAACTAACCACAACGGCCAGGAGCGTTACATGCTGCGCTCCTATGTGCCCAATCGGTTGGCCTGCGGCGAGGTGGTGGGGATCTTTGTGCTGATCCGCGACATCACTGAGCGTCGGCGTACCGCCGAAGCGCTGCATCAGGCCTACCAACACTTGGAGCAACGGGTGCGTGAGCGCACCGCTGAGCTGACTGACCTGAACAACCAGCTGCGCCGCGAGATTGATGAACGTACGCAGATGGAAGCGCGCCTGCGTGAAGCCAAAGGCGAGGCGGAGCAGGCCAACCTGTCGAAAACCAAGTTCCTCGCCGCCGTTAGTCATGATTTGCTGCAACCACTCAACGCGGCGCGGCTGTTCACCAGCGCGCTGATGGAGAAACGTGAGCTGGTGGAGAGCGCCAGCCTGGTGCGCAATGTCAGCAACTCGCTGGAGGATGTGGAAAGCCTGCTGGGTACCCTGGTCGACATTTCCAAACTGGATGCAGGGGTGATCAAAGCCGACATTGCGCCTTTTGCGGTCAGCGAGTTGTTGGAGAATCTGGCCGCCGAATATCACCAGATCGCCGGCAGTGAAGGCCTGCAACTGGACTTTGTGCCCAGCTCGGCGGTGGTGCACAGCGACATTCAGCTGCTGGCGCGGATTCTGCGCAACCTGCTCAGCAATGCCATCCGTTACACCAGCAGTGGGCGTATTTTGCTGGGTTGCCGGCGGCGTCGGCAAAGCGTGTCGATTGAAGTGTGGGACACCGGCATGGGCATCGCCGAAGACAAACTGGAGGAGATCTTCCAGGAGTTCAAACGCGGCGACGTGGCGCATTTGAAGCAGGACCGCGGGCTTGGCCTCGGGCTGGCCATCGTCGATAAGATTGCCCGTATCCTGGGCCACCGTATCCGTGTGGCGTCATGTCAGGGCAAGGGCTCAGTGTTTGCCATTGAGGTGCCGCTGAGCACACGTGCGCCGCGCGCGCGCGCGGTGCATGACACCCCAGACCTGCTGCTGGAGCGCCTCAGCGGATCACGAATCTGGGTGCTGGATAACGATGCGGCAATCTGCGCCGGCATGCGCACCTTGCTGGAAGCCTGGGGCTGTCAGGTGGTGACCGCTTTATCTGAAGAGGACTTGGCGCGTCAGGTGGATAATTACCATGCTGATGCCGACCTGCTGATCGCCGACTATCACCTTGATGATGACCATAACGGGGTGGATGCCGTGGCCCAAATCAATGCCCGGCGCAGCTCACCCTTGCCGGCACTGATGATCACCGCCAACTACAGCAACGAGCTCAAGCAGCAGATGCGTGAGTTGGGTCATACCCTGATGCACAAACCGGTGCGACCGATGAAGCTGAAAACCGCTATCAGCCATCTACTGGACCGCAGCGTAGCGGGTTAGCCACACCTTTAGCGCGCCGGCTTCTTTACCGGGCTGCGCTAAAGGGGGGGCCTTTACGACAGCTCGCTTAGCAGTGTTTCGGTGCTCACCACATTGGCATAGGCAAACGCCAGTGCGGCCATGTACGCCGCATGAACCTGGCTGGCGGGCACGCTCACCCCGTTGAACTCTAGGGCCAGGGTAGCGCAAGCGTCGTGCGCCACCGCGCAGCTGTAACCGAAATCGTGAGCGGCACGGGTTACCGCGTCGATGCACATATGGCTCATGGCGCCGCAAATAAGCACTTGGCTAACCCCGGCCTGATCCAGCACCTGTTTGAGCTCGGTATCGCGAAAGCTGTTGATCTGCTGCTTGATCAACACCGCTTCGCCAGGGCGCTCAGCGACCAGCGGATGCACCTCAGCACCCGACGAACCTGGGGCGAAAAAGGGCGCGTCGGTGTTGGCAAATACGTGGCGTACATGCACCACCGGAAAACCTTGGGCGCGAAATGCCTCAAGCAGGCGAGCGGCGTTGGCGGCTGCGGCTTCGGTGCCTTCGAGCTGCCACTTACCACCTTGGAAGTAGTCTTTTTGCAGGTCGACGATGATCAATGCTGTTTTAGACATGCGGTTAACCTTTTATTTGGGGAGGGTAGTGCGCGAGGAGGGTGCTAGCGGGCCCATCCGTGGGCGTACTGGCGCAATAGCTGCGGGGATTAGCGACGCAGGTAGGCCGCGAAATCAATGTCGCCAGCTGAAAGAATCGCCTGCACCCGGTTATGTACATTGAGCTTGCGCAAAATGGCCGAGACATGGGCTTTGACCGTGGTTTCGGCGATGTCCAGGCTGTAGGCGATCTGCTTGTTGGACTCGCCCTTGGTCATGCGTTCGAGTACCAGCAGTTGTTTGCGGGTCAGCGCTTGCAGCAATTCAGGCGGGAAGCTGTGGTGGTCGTGATGGCTGCGCTGCGAACCGCTTTTCTGGGCGCGGATGATGTCCGGCGGTAGATACACGTTGCCGTTAAGAATTTGCTGGATGGCATCAGTCATCTGCACCCGTGGCGATGACTTGGTAATAAAGCCGACCGCACCGTAGGTGATGGCCTGCAGGACGATCTGCTTGTCCTGCTCAGCGGAGACAATCACCACTGGAATAGTCGGCGCTTCGTTACGCAGGTTGATCAGGCCATTGAGGCCGTGCATGCCGGGCATGTTCAGATCGAGCAGGATCAGGTCGAGGTCATCGTGCTCCTGGGTCATTGCCAGGGCGCTGTCGAGGTCGGCGGTTTCCATGATGCTGCTGCCAGGGAAGCCGTCACTGATGACGTTATGGATGGCCTCGCGAAACAGCGGGTGGTCATCGGCAATTAAAATTTTGTACATGGCCTTATCACCTCGTTGTTTTGATTATGGTGGGGTTGAGCCGTAACACTGGGGTTAACGTAGCAAGGGCAAAGGTTGTGCGGGTATCAGGGGCAGGCCTGCTTGTTGCCAGGCATCAATGCCGTCACGGTACCAGTAGAGGTTGCGGTAACCCAGATGATGGGCGCGTTTAATTGCGTTCCAGCCCAGCCAACAATCAGAGCGGCAATAAAACACCAAGGGCCATGCCGTGTTGCCCTGGCTGGCTTGGCGTAGGTGTTCGCGCAAGTAGCGCTGCCACTGCGGCGTCAGCTGACCGTCGCCGGTGTTGGCCAGCCACAGGCTGTTTGGCAGGTTGGCGTGCAGCTCATCCTCGATGAACTGGCCATGCAGCCATTGCCGGCGGTAGACATCAATCAGGCGGGTTTGGGGTTGTTCACGCAGCAGCTGCTGCAGCGCCGCGGTATCCAGCGTGCGGGCATTGTCGTGGCTAATGGGTGTGGGGCTGCGGTAATGGCTTAGGCGGTAGCCTTCGGCTGAAAACAGCGGGGCTTCGGCCAGTGCAGCGCTGGTCAGCAACAAACTAGCCATCAGTATCAGGAGCTTTGGCAGCGCCAGGCAGTGTTTCATCGCCTTAGTTCTCGGTTCTTTTTATCGTTCTATTACAGGGCAATGTTGCTGCTTTGGGAATTCTACGTTGGAGATGAAAACCAGTACCAAAGTACTAGAGCGCAGGCCTGCTGGCTGTGCTGGCGCCCCTTAGGCATTGCCCTTGCGCAGCGCCGCATGCTGCGGGTTGAAGGTCAGCACGGCGAGTACGGCGAACAGTAGCGTCAGGCCCAGACACAGAGCCAGCGCCAAAGGGCTGAAGCGTTGATAGAGGGCAAAACGCACCAGCTCCACCGCATGGGTAAATGGGTTGAGGGCGCACAACCAGTAGAGCCATTCATTGGCCTCACGCATCTTCCACAGCGGGTAGAGCGCTGAGGAGAGGAAGAACAACGGGAAGATGACGAAATTCATCACCCCGGCGAAGTTCTCCAACTGGCGAATGCCGTTGGACAGCAGCAAACCAAGCGCGCTGAGCATGAGTGCCACCAGCAGTAGCGCCGGCAGTGCGCTGAGCAATCCCCAAGCGGGCGGTTGCACGCCGTAGACCCAGGCAATGGCGAGAAAGGCATACACCTGCAGCAGCGAGATCAGGGCGATGGCCAGCAGCTTGGCGGCCAGCAAAAAGGCGCGTGGCAGTGGGCTGGTCAGCAGAATACGCATGCTGCCCATTTCACGGTCATAGACCATCGACAGCGAGCCCTGCATGCCGTTGAACAGCAAGATCATGCAGGCCAGCCCCGGCACGATGTAGGTCTCGTAAGTGATGTAAGTGTCGTACGGCGCGATGATGGCGATGCCCAGCGCGGCGCGAAAACCGGCGGCGAACACCAGCAGCCACAGCAGCGGCCGCACCAGGGCGCTGAAGAAGCGGCTGCGCTGCAGGACAAAGCGCAACCACTCGCGCTGAACGATGCCCTGCAGGCAATACCAATAGGCGCTCATGGGCGAGGCTCCAAGTGAAAGAAGGCCGTTGATAGGGCTGTCATGGATGATGCTCGCTCCCTGTGAGGCGGGCGAAGGTGGCGGCCAGGTTGGCGTCAGCGCGGCTGATTTGAGCAACGCCACCCTGGGCGACCAGACGGCTGCGATTGAGGATCAGCAGCTCATCGTGGTGCTCAACTTCATCGAGCAAATGGGTGGTCCACAGCACCGCGAGCGCATGCTCAGCGCACAGCTGGCGCACATGCTGGTTCAGCGCCAGGCGGCTGGCCGGGTCGAGACCAGCGCTGGCCTCATCGAGCAACAGCAGGCGTGGGCGATGCAGCAGGGCGCGGGCAATTTCCACGCGGCGACGGTGGCCACCATTCAGTGCACGCACTTTCTCATGGCGGCGTTCATCGAGTTGCTGGCGCGCCAGTTCCTCGTCGATGCGCGCCAGTGCCTCGCGCTTGCTTAAACCATGCAGGGCCGCGTGATAGGCGAGGTTCTGCTGCACCGACAGGTCCAGATCCAGGGTGCTTTGTTGAAACACCACACCCAGTTGCCGCAGCGCCTGGCGCGGGGCGCTGCGTAGGCTGTGGCCGAAGATGTGGATATCGCCCTGTTGCAGGTCGTAGAGCCGGGTGAGCAGGGCGATCAGGGTGGATTTACCTGCGCCATTCGGCCCCAGCAGCGCGCTAAAACTCCCCGCCGTAACGCTGAAACTAACGTTCTGCAGAGCGTGGCGCTGGCCGTAGGCAAAGCTCACGCCCTCTACCTGAAGTGCGCTCATGGGGTGACGACCACGCCCCAAGGGTAGCGGCCGACCTTGATCGATTTGCTGACCTTGAGCGAGTCGACATCAATCACCGAGACATCGCCGCTGACCCCGTTGGTGGTCAGCAATTGCTTCTGGTCGGGGGTAAAGGCCAAGTGCCAGACGCGGCGGCCAACCAACAGGTAATCGAGGATCTCGTAGCTCTTGGCGTCGAGCACCGCCACGTGGTTAGCCGGGCCGAGGGCGACAAAGGCGTACTTGCCGTCGTCACTCAGCTTTACCCCCACCGGTTGCACTTTGTCCGGGTGTACGCCCTTGATCTGGAAGGTCAGGACTTTTTCGATCTGCTTACTGGCCACATCAATCACGCTGACCGTGCCACCAATCTCGGCCGAGGCCCACAGGCGCTTGCCGTCCTTGTCGAACTCGACATGGCGGGGGCGCTGGTCGACCAGGGTGTTGTCCACCAGTTGCTGGGTACTGGTATCGATCCAGTGCAGCATATTGGTGGTTTCGCTGGTGTTCACTGCCCACTTGCCATCCGGGCTGACGGCCATGCCTTCGGGCTCAACGCCGACATCAATCTGCCCGAGCACCTCGTCGCTCTGGGTGTCGACCACCGTGACCAGGGCATCGTCCTCGTTGGAGATGTACAGCCAGCGGTCGTTGGGATGCAGGGCGAACTGCTCGGGGTCGGCGCCGGAGGGCAGTTCCTTGATGATTTTGCGCGTGGCCAGGTCCATCACTTGCACGCGGTCCGAGTCGCTGGCGCAGATGTACAGCAGCTTGTTGTCACTGGAGAGCAGCAAGCCGCGGGGGCGTTGCCCGACCTCCAGGGTGGCGGTGACCTGCAGGCTGTCGAGGTCGATCACGCTGATGCTGTCGTCTTTTTCGTTGGACACATAAGCCGTGGCCGCCAGGGCGCTGTGGCAACTGAGGCTAACGGCGATGGCGCAGGCAAGGCGAGTAAGACGCATGGGGTTGATCCTCTTGTTATAGGTTGGCAGCCAGATCGCAGCTCACTTCCGGGCGGTCGTAACCGAGGCTGTCGAGTTCAGTGTTGGGGTGTAGAAAGCCTTCTTGTGGCGAATTGCTGACCAGGGCGCGGGGCTGCACCAGGGGGATGGGTTGGCGCAGCTGGCCGTTCCAGCTGCGAAAGCTCAGCTTGCGACCCTTGAAACCGTCGAGTGGCAGTTGGTCACTCAGGGCCAGGCTGCGGATGGCCTGGGCGTCGTTTCGGCGCAGTTTGCTGACGGCGCTGGCGATGCTGCGTACGGCGATCCAGGCGGCGAAGTCACGGTCATTCATCCAGCGTTGCGCATGGGCCTCAAAGCGCTTCTGCAGTTGCGCAGCACCGTAGGTTTCCACCGTCTTGTGCCAAGCCGTCGAGGTCAGGCCCTGGGTACCAGCCACAGGGCGCGGGTACCAGGTCTGGTAGGGCAAGTATTCGCCGAAGTCACCGCGTTCATCGGCCACCAAGACCACGTCGTATTCCGCCGTTTGGGTGAACAGCGGCATCTCGGCCTGGGCGCTGCGGCGCTGGTCGTTATCAAAACTCCAGGCTTTTTCCGCGACGATGCGCAAGCCAAAGCGTTTGGCCGCGCGTTTGAGTGCTGCGGCATAGGCTTGATCGTCCGCAGTCGGGCCGCTGATCAGCAGGCCACGCGTCCATTTGCGTACAACCAAAAACTGCGCCAAGGCATCGGCGAGCATGGCGCGGCTGGGCAGGGTGTGCAGCACATTACTCAGGCACTGGCTTTGCCGCAGGCTGTCGTCGGCGCTGCCTGCGTTAAGCAGCAAGCTGTCGGGCAGCGCCTGGCTGAGCTGGCGCAGGGTGGCGGCAGGGGCGTTGACCACAAACAGGCGCACACCTTGTGTATGCAACTCGCTCGCGGCGGCCAGCAGGCTGTCACTGTCGCTGCGCTCGGCCACGTCCAGCTGGTAGCGGTGCTTGAGAAAACGCCCGGTGCTGTTGCTGTCGATAATCGCCAGCTCAGCGCCACGGCGCCCGGCATCCTCGGGTTCGGGAATCACGTTAGACAGCAGCGGGCCGGTCTCGGGGGTGTAGCCCAGGTAGGCGATGCGGATCTCTAGCTCAGCCGTACCTGGGTTAGCCAGACACGGCGTGGCCAGGCTGCACAGGGCAATGGCGCAGAGCATGAGGGATTGGCTGATCCGGCGCATGGGCAACTCCTGAATAGGTGCTGCCAGCATAGGAACAGCCGGGCGTGCGGGAAATATGCCCAAAGTACCACTACGCCTGTACCAAGGTAGTAAGTCAGTTGCTGCGCCCGGGTTTTACGATGGGGTTATTAACTAAAACAACAAAAGGTATCCGTCATGACCACGCTCAAAACCCTGACGCTGGGGCTTATTGTGTTAAGCGGCCTGATCGGCTTCGACAACATCTACGCCGCTGGCGACCTGACTCGACGTTCACAGGCGCTCCCGGATCTAGTGCTGGGTAACGAGGCCAGCGACTACAGCATGTCGCAAATGGAATACCAGTTGGAAACGGGCAAAGCCTACCAACTGAAGATCATCGCCAGCGGGCAGAAGGAATACGCTTTTCAGGCCCCCGAGTTCGCCACCTCAATCTTCCTGCGCAAGGTCGAAGCCGGCGGTGTGGAGATCAAGGCCATCACCCTGACTGAGCTTGAGTTTGAAGATGCCGGCGAGGCGGAGATCTTCTTCGTGCCAATCAAACCGGGCAAATTCCGCTTCTATGCCAAGGGCCTAGAAGGCAAGGGTATGCTGGGTCATTTCGTGGTCAAGTAAGGTGTCCGTTCTATGGCGCACTTACCTGCTGGTGACGCTTTTTTTCGCCCTGGTCACCGTGCTCGGCCTGGCCCTACTAGTGCGCCAAGCCAGCGAGGATGTGCAGCGCGAGGTGCAGGCCGCCGAAGCGGTGGTCGAGTATCTGTACGAAGCCGCGCAACGCGACCCCGCCAGCCTGCAAAATGGCCTGGCCGATAATTTGCGTCATGTACGGCTGCAGTGGTTGCCGCTAGCGACTGACCCGGCGGCGCAGTCATTTGAGCAGTGGTTGGGGCAGCATCTGTTTGCGTTGCAACCCACGCCACGTGTGGCCATGTTGGCGGACGGTCGACAATTGCAGATCAGCGTCGATCCCAGCGATGAGATCGACGAAGTCTGGGATTCGTTGTTGCAGTTGCTGCTGCTCTGCCTGCTGGCGCTGCTGATCAGCCTGGTGGCGATTCGCTGGGCCGTACACCGTGGCCTGCGCGTGCTGGATGAACTATTGGCGGGCCTGCAGCAGGTGACCCAGGGCCAGCTGGATGCCCGCTTGCCAGCGCGCAGTTTGCCCGAGGCGCGGCAACTGGCCGGCTATTTCAATGCCATGGCCACCACCTTGCAGCAGGTCCAGGCTGATAACACCGAGTTGACCCAGGCCCTGATGGCCCTGCAAGAGCGTGAGCGCGCGCGCCTGGGACAGACTCTGCATGACGATCTTGGCCAGTACCTCAGTGGTATTCGTGCGCAAGCCTGTTTGTTGCAGGCCGTGGCGCAACAACCCGAGCAGGTACTGGTGACCGCGCAGCAGCTGGATGCCAATTGCCAGCGCCTGCAAGAGGGCTTTCGCGCGTTAATTCGCGACCTGTATCCCGTGGTGCTGGAGCATTTACAACTGGATGAAGCGCTGCACTTACTCGCGAGCAACTGGCAGACGGCGCAGCGCGTGCAATGCCACGTAACCGTCAGCGGCACGCTGCCGAACCTGCCGTTGCCGACCAAGGCACACCTGTACCGCTTGGTGCAGGAAGCCCTGACCAATGTGGCCAAGCATGCCCAGGCCAGTGAAGTGCGCGTGCGCCTGCACTATCAGGGGCGGCGCTTGCGTTTGTTTATTCGGGACAATGGCCGTGGCGCGCAGTTGCCGCAGCGCCCTGGCATTGGCCTGCGTTCAATCCACGAGCGTGCGCGCAGCCTGGGCGCCGTGCTGCGCGTGCACAGTCGTCCTCAAGCCGGGTGGGCTTTGTGCTTGACCCTGGCACTGCCGGAGCAGGAAACATGAAAATACTGCTGGTCGATGATCACGCGGTTGTCCGCCAAGGCTATGCCAGCTTGCTGCGCGCCTTACTGCCGGACGTACAGGTGCGCGAGGCCTGCGATGGTGAGCAGGCGTTTCAGATGGTCCACGAGGAGATTCCCAACCTGGTCATCATGGATATCGGCCTGCCCGGCATCAGCGGCCTGGAAGTGACCCGACGCCTGCGTCAGCGCCTGCCGCAGTTGCGCGTGTTGTTTTTCAGCATGCACGACGAGTTACCTCTGGTGCGTCAGGCATTGGATGCCGGCGCGCTGGGTTACTTGACCAAAACCTCATCGCCAGAGGTGCTGGTCGAGGCCGTCAAACGTACCCTGGCCGGGCATGCGTACATCGAGCAAGGCCTGGCCACTCATCTGGCCTGTAACCCGATGGGCGAGGGCAGCAGCGACCCACGCCTGCGCGGCATGACCCAGCGTGAATTCGAGATTTTCGTGATGCTGGCCAAAGGCATGCCCAGCCGCCAGATCGCCGAGCACTTGTGCATCAGCAGCAAAACCGTGTCCAACTACCTGACCCTGCTCAAGAGCAAACTGCAGGTCAGCTCCCAGGCAGAGTTGGTGCACCTGGCGATTGATACCGGGGTTATTCGGCTGGGGCTGGAAAGCGCTTAAAGCTATTAGTTTGGATGCCTATAGCCCATGACTTTAAGCCGCCTCTCCAGGCTACTGACCATACAGCGGCGATCGACGGTCGTAGGGTGGACAACGCGAAGCTTGTCCACCTTTGCAAGCGGAAATTCCAAGCCTAATCAGCCTACTCGCAACAGGCCGATCTAATCCCTGCCTTGTATTACCCTTCAATCCCATCCCTTGGGGCATTCCACACAACCTTGCATATTGGCGCCCTGGAAGTTGCCGTAGTGGGTGCGCGTGCCGCTTAGGTCGGCGTCGGCGAGGTTGGAGCCTGAGAGTTTGACCTCTTGCAGGTTGGCGTCCTTGAGGTTGGCGCCCTTGAGGTCAGCCTTGCTTAGCCAGGTCATTTCCAGATTGGCCGCTTGCAGGTTGGCATTGTGCAGTTTGGCGGCAGACAGGCGGGCGAATTCCAGGTTGGCAGCGCGCATATCGGCTGCGTTGAATTTTGCCGCCTGGGCATACATGGCCCAGCCGTTGATGGCTACCAGGGTGCTGTTGCTGAAGTCGGCCAGGCGCAGCTGACTTTGTTGCAGGCTGGCACGGGTCAGGTCGGCACCTTGCAGTTGTGCTTTTTCCAGGTTGGCCAGATCCAGGCGGCTATGGCGTAAATCGGCACCACGCAGGTCGGCACCTTCCAGGTTCATACGGCGCATGTCCTGGTTGCTCAGGTTGGCACCTTGCAGGTTGGCTTTGGGGCATTGGCTGTCGGCTTCGATGCGGCAGCCGTTGACGGTGAGCACCTCATCGGCGTTGACCAGTTCGGTACCCAGCACCAGCAGTACGATGGGCAGAAGCAGAGGCAGGTAATTCATGGCGAGTCCTCGGGTAGGGTGCGCCGTGCGCACCACGGGGGCAACGCAGGTGGTTGCTTGGAAGCGCGAAAGTGGATGCGCATGACGCACCCTAGGGTGCGTCATGCGAGTTGCGATCAGCGTTGTGCGGTCTTGTTATCCCAGCTTGGCAGCTTGAATACCCAGAACGAGCCGCCTTGCGCGACCGGTTTGGTCAGCTCGGCCATGTCGCCGCCCCACAGCGGTACTGCTCCGCCGTAACCGGTGGTTACGCCGATGTACTGCTCGCCATCCTGTTCCCAGGTGATGGGCGGGGAGATGATTCCGGTGCCGGTCTGGAACTTCCACAGCTCCTTGCCGTTCTTCGCGTCGAAGGCCTTGAAGTAGCCGTCGCCAGTGCCGGTGAACACCAGATTGCCCTTGGTGGCCAGTACGCCGGCCCACAGTGGCAATTTTTCCTTGTGCTCCCAGACGACCTTGCCGGTGGTCGGGTTCATTGCCCGCAGGATGCCGACGTGGTCTTCGAACAGGCGTTTGATGCGGAAGCCCATGCCCAGGTAAGCGGAGCCCGCCTTGTAGTTGGCTTCCTCGGCCCAGTAGTCCTCTTTCCAGTGGTTGGCCGGCACGTAGAACAGGCCGGTGTCCTGGCTGTAGGCCATCGGGTTCCAGTTTTTGCCACCGAGGAAAGGCGGCGACACTTCTACCGATTTGCCTTTGGCTTCACCCGGCTCCGGTTTTGGTGGGCGTTGACCTTCGTTTTCCACCGGGCGACCGGTTTTCAGGTCGATATGGCTGGCCCAGGTGATCTTGTCGACGAAGGGGAAGGCGTTTTGCAGCTTGCCGTTGGCGCGGTCGACTACATAGAAGAAACCGTTGCGGTCGGCGTGGGCGGTAGCCTTGACGGTTTTACCGGCCTTGTCCTTGTAGTCGAACAGCACCAGTTCGTTGTTGCCGGAGAAGTCCCAGGCATCGTTCGGGGTGTGCTGGTAGAACCACTTCACTTCGCCGGTGGACGGGTCTACGCCAACCTGGCCTGAGGTGTAGAGGCTGTCGTAGTCCTTCGGATCGCCACCGTCGGCGGTACGCGCCCAGCCGTTCCAAGGGGCCGGGTTGCCGGCACCGATGATGATGGTGTTGGTTTCCGCATCGAAGCTGGCGCTCTGCCACGGTGCGCCACCGCCCTGGCTCCAGGCGGCCTTCTTGCCGGTTGGGTGGCTGGGATCATCCGGCCAGGAAGGGGCTTTGACGTCGCCGGTTGGCGTGCTGTCTTTGCCATTCAGGCGACCCATGTGGCCTTCGACAAATGGACGCATCCAGACTTCTTCACCGGTTTCCGGGTCGCGGGCGAACAGCTTGCCGACCACGCCGAACTCATCGCCAGAACTGCCGTGAATCAGCAGGGTCTTGCCCGATACCTTGTCCTTCACCAGGGTCGGCGCGCCGGTCATGGTGTAGCCCACTGCGTGGTCACCAAACTTCTTGTTCCACAGCACTTTTCCGGTGTCTTTATTCAAGGCAACGACACGGGCGTCTAGGGTGCCGAAGTAGACCTTGTCGCCATAAATTGCGACGCCGCGGTTGACCACGTCACAGCATGGACGAATGTTGTCCGGCAAGCGGTGGTTGTAGGTCCAGAGGCGCTTTCCAGTCTTCGCGTCGAGAGCAAAGACTCGTGAATAGGAACCGGTGACGTAGATCACGCCATCGTGCACCACACCTTGGGATTCCTGGCCGCGCTGCTTTTCATCACCGAAGGAGAACGACCAGGCGGGAGTCAGTTTGTACACGTTGTCGGCGTTCACTTGAGCCAGCGGACTCCAGCGCTGGGCGTTGGTGCCCATGCCGTACTGCAGCACATTATTGGTGCTCAAGTGGTCGTTGGCGATGTCGTCCCAAGTGACGTTTTTGGCCAGCGCACTGCCACTCAAGGCCAGGCCGCCGGCCAGTAATAGGCTGTGGATGGCGAGCGCCATGGGACGTGGCGAGCTGGGTAACGATCTTGTTGTCATGGTTGTGGTTTCCCATCGTGGTGGTGAAGGTTGCAGGTACTGCCCTGTTGGCGACCTGGCGAACCGATAGTGGAACCACGCGGATTACGCCGAAACGGAAAAACTCCCGGCTAGGCCGGGAAGAATGCCCAAACCGGACATGACTTAGCCTTGCTGCTAAAGCCACCTGTTACACGGCCACAAGCCCTACTACCAAGGGATTAGTCGCGGGCCACCAAAGCAGCATTCGGTGCGCGCGGCGCTGTTTCTAAGATGCTCACAAGCAAGCTCCATGAGCTGTTGTGCGTGCATTTGATGAGGCCTTGAACATGACAATTAAAAAGAACACCGGTTATGCATTTCTGCTGTTGGCCTTTTCCGCCAACCTCTGGGCCCATGGCGACGTGGTGCCCCAAGCCGTTAAGACCGAGGGGCTGGAGCCACTGGGCGAAGAGTGGCTGGATGAAAACCCCTACCGGGGTAATGCCCGGGCCATCGAAATCGGCTCTTCGGCGTACAACCAGAACTGCGCGGCGTGCCATGGCCTGGAAGCCAAATCCGGTGGCATTGCCCCGGACCTGCGCCTGCTCGAAGCCGGCATCAGCGGCGATGAGTGGTTCAAGGAGCGGGTGATCAATGGCGCCGTGCGTGATGGTCGGGTGTATATGCCGAAAATGGCCGACTACCTCAGCCAGGAAGCGCTGTGGGCCGTGCGCAGTTACCTGGAGAGCGTGGCCATCGAGGAGTAATCGGCATGGCTCGGCGACTGGTGTGGCTGGGGCTGTGGTGTTCTGCACTGCTGGCGGTCTGTACGCCGCTGCAGGCGCAGGTGCGCAGCTATGACTCGATTGTCGAGTCCGGTGTGCTCAAGGTGGCGCTGTATCAGGATTTCGCGCCTTACAGCTTTCAGCAGGACGGGAAATCCCGTGGCGTCGACTATGAGGTCGCCGAGGCTTTGGCCGCAGGTCTGGGGCTCAGGCTTGAAGTGATCTGGGCACCGCCGGGCGAGAAGCTCGATGATGACCTGCGTGATTACATCTGGCGCGGGCATTACCTGCGTCCGCACGAACTGGCCGATGTGATGCTGCGCGTTCCTTATGACCGCGAGTTTTCCTACAAGAGCAACGAGTTCGGCGAGCTGGTCAACGAACTGGTGGTGATGTTCGGCCCGTATCAGCGTGAGCGCTGGCAGGTGGCATTCGACCGCCGCCGGCTGGACGCGGTGCCCAGTGTGGCGGTGTTTCAGCGCCACCCCATTGGTGTCGAGGTGGAAAGCGTGCCGTCCTTTTATCTGTCATCGGTGAAAGACGGCATGCTCAGCCAGCAGACCCATCACTACAGCAATGTTCAGCAAGCGTTCGCGGCGATGAAAGCCGGTGAAGTGGATGCGGTGATGGCGCTGCGCGGCGAGGTCGACTGGCAGCTCAAACTGGCGGCTGACGAGCAACTGGCGCTGGCCGAGAACGCTTACCCGGACATGGGCAAGCAGGTCTGGGACATCGGCATGGCGGTGCATGAAAGCAATCGGCAATTGGCCTATGCCCTGGAAGAAAAGCTCGAAGAGCTGATTCTCGCCGGGGAGCTCAAGCGTATCTATGGCCACTACGGTCTGCGTTATGAGTTGCCGGGGTTGTACCAGGAGGTTGAGTAGGGCTGCAGGTCAACGGCACCGGGAGGTGTGGGATGGAACTGGATTGGCGTTCATTTCTACTGCTGGCGCTGTTTGCCGTGCCCTGGGACAGCTGGGGCAGCCAGCGCGACCCGGTCACATCGGTGATGTGGGACTACTACCACGAGCGTCTGCTGGGCGGCGAAGCCTTTGTTTTCGATGAGCGGGTCAAGCTCAGCGCGCCGCCGTTTGCCGAGGACGCGCGGCAGGTGCCGATTCAGATCGACGCCAGTGCCTTCGACGGTCAGGTGGTGCGCATGCTGGCCTGGGCCGAACTCAATCCGATTCCACAGATCTTCGATTTCCAGCCGGGTGAGCAGGTGCTGCCACGGCTGGCCATCCGCATTCGGGTCGAGCAGGCCACGCCGCTGCGGGTGGCGGTACTGACCCGTGACGGGCTCTGGCATGTCGGTTCGACGCAAATCGATGCTGCCGGTGGCGGCTGCACAGCCCCCAGTGTGGTGCGCGCCCAGGCCGGTTGGGAGGAGCATCTGGGTGAAGTGCTCGGCAAGCGCTTTGTCCTGGCTGATGCCAACCGCCTTCGCGTGCAGGTGGCGCACCCCATGGACAACGGCCTGGTCGGCGGTATTCCGGAATTTTTTCTCAACCAGGCGCAGTTGCGTGATCGCAGCGGCAACACCCTGGCCAGCCTCGAACTGTTTCCCGCCGTCAGCGAAAACCCGACCATCAGCCTGGATGTAAAGGGCAACGTCGAGACCGAGCTATGGTTGCGTGACAACAACGGCAATGAATTCAAAGCCGAACTCTGAAAGCCACAAGGACCTGCCATGATCAAAGTCAGCGTGCTGTACCCCAATACTCCCGGTGTGCGTTTCGACATGACCTATTACTGCGAGCAGCATATGGCGATCGTGCGCGAATGCCTGGGCAGCGCGTGCCAAGGCATTGCCGTGGACGCTGGCCTGGCCAGCGCCACGCCCGGTGAGGCCGCGCCCTATATCGCCATGGGGCATCTGTATTTCGACAGCGTGGCGGTGTTCGAGCAGAGCTTTGCCCCGCACGCGGCACGGATCATGGGCGATCTGCCGAACTTTACCGACAGCCAGCCGCTGGTGCAGATCAGCGAGGTCCGCCTCGCGCCCTAAATGGCGGTTCTGCCCTGGGCAGCCCAGCACGGCGCTGCCCGTCTTATCGCGAGGTGCTTATGCGCTGGATACTCATACTGGCGGCGCTGGCCAGCGCCTGCGTGCACGCCAATCCGCTCGCCTACGACCTACAGCCCCGGCAGATTGCCGATGGCGTGTGGCTGTTTGAAGGCAGCACGGACAACTTCTCCCAGGCCAATGGCGGCAATATCGTCAACACCGGGTTTATCGTCACCGATAAAGGCGTTGTGGTGATCGACAGCGGGCCGTCGCGGCGTTACGGCGAGGTGATGCGCCAAGCGATTGCCCGCGTCACTGACAAGCCGCTGCTCAAGGTCATGCTGACCCATCATCATCCCGACCATGTGCTGGGCAATCAGGCCTTCAGCGATGTGCCGATTGCCGCCTTGCCCGGCACCACCGCGTTGCTGGTAGAGCAGGGCGATACCATGGCGGAGAACATGTACCGCCTGGTGGGCGACTGGATGCGCGGCACCGAAGTGCTGCTGCCCACTGAGAGCCTTGAGCCGGGAATGCTTGAGGTAGGCGGGCGGACGCTGCAACTGCTGGCCCTGAGCGGCCACACCGGGGCTGATCTGGCGATTCTCGATGTGCAGAGCGGCGTGCTGTTTGCCGGTGATCTGGTGTTTTATCAACGTGCCCTGACCACACCCGGCACACCGAGCCTGGCCACCTGGCTGGCGGATCTCGACCAGCTGCAGCACCTGCCCTGGAAGCAGATCGTGCCCGGCCATGGCCCGCTGGCCAGCGATGCTGCGCCCTTTGCCCAGATGCGTGATTACCTCGGCTGGCTGGACGGCGTCATGCGCAGCGGTGCCGAGCAGGGCGCGGAAATGAATGAACTGATCCGCACCGCCATCCCGGAACGCTTTGCCGGCGTAAACCTCAGCCGTTATGAGCTGATCCGCAGCGTCAGTCATCTCTACCCGCGTTATGAGCAGGCCGCGATGCAGCGGGTGGATCGCTAAGAAAAACTGCGATACCCAGATGCGGTGGCTCTGTACCACGAGTGTGGTACGTCTGTATTTATCGACACAGACGTGAGGTGCTCTTGCTTCGTAGGGTGCGCCGTGCGCACAAGTCATTACTCGTCTAATTGGGGGTATGTCCGCGCAGACGTTGAATCCCGGTGCGCGCAGCGCACCCTACGGGTTGTCCCTGGCAACACATGATTGGCTTAGCGCAGCTGCAATTCCTCGCCGCGCTCCTGCTGCCACTCATCCTGGCTCGGCGCGGCCTGGTCGCCGTCCATATGGTGGATGATGTCGAAGTAGTGCTGCTTGAACGGGTCGAGCATCACGTCGTCACGCTTGCGTACCCGTACCGCATAGATGCTCTGCACGTTCTGATGGTCGAAGGCGCGCCACTGCTGCTGCCCCTTGAGCAACTGGTAACTGTGGTCTTCCAGGGTGCTGATCAGCCGTTCGCTGTCCAGGCTTTGCGTGCGCTGCACGGCATCGGCCCATTGCTTGACGATGGAGTAGGCGGAGGCGCTGGTGCTGCCGGGGTACTCCTGATAATCGCTGATATAGCGCTCAACGAATTGCTGGCCCTGGGCGATGTTGTCCTGGCTGGGCAGGTTCCAGGTCCAGGCTTCGGTGCCGATCACGCCCTCCATCACCAGCGGCCCGGCCTGCTGCACCACGCTCTTGGTCAGGTTGGGCACGATGATCTGCGTACGTTGCTTGAGGCCCATGTTGTGCACCATGCGCATGCTGCGCTGCAGGTTCTCGCCGAGCAGCACCAGCACGAGGATATCCGCCTCGCTGCGGGCCGCTTTATTGAGCGCCGCCAGGTACTGCTCACGGCGCACCAGACCACTGGGTAGCGCAGTACGGCCATGGCGTGCGCGGTCGGTGCTGTTGGTGGCCAGGCGCAGGGCGTTTTCCATGCTGCGGCCCCAGGCGTCATCGACAATGATGTAGTGGTAGCGCTGGCGTGGCATATGCCAGGACAGGTATTCGCCGAGCACCCGTGCACTCATCCAGGCGCTGTTGGACTCCCGGAACAGATAGCGATGGCCGGCCAGGCCGGTCACTTCATTGGCATAGCTCAGGGTGGCGAAGTACAGCAGGCCGCGCTCGCGGGCGCGTCGCCCGGCGGCTATCGCCTCTTCACTGGTGGCGCCGCCAAACACCATGCGTGCGTCCTGGTTGGCGAAGTAATCGACATTGCTGACGGCCTTGTCGGCCTGCGAGCTGGTGTTCTTGCTGAGCAGCTCCAGCGGTTTGCCGAGCACGCCACCTGCTTGGTTGATTTCGTCCACGGCCAGCAGTGCACCACGGCGCAGCTCGAGACCTTCATCCTTGTAATTGCCGGTACGTGGGTAGTTGAGGCCGATCTTGATGGGCTCGGCCTGGGCAAGGTTGCCCAGGTCTACCAGCAGCAGGCAGCTCAACAACAGGTGGCTGAGTGGGGTGGTGCGGCCCATATGGCTTGCTCCTTAGCGTGGGGGAGTAGCTTTCTAACGGCTGGGCCGGGGGCTGGGTATGCTCTTTTCAGGGGGCTGGGCTAGCACTTAAGTCGGCCAGGCCATGTGCCGGTACGGTGTGGGTGCACATCCGGGCGGGAAAATTGCCTGCGTGGCAGGTGCGTCAGGCAGCGATAAAACGGGCGGTATTGCTACCAAGGGAGTAGCTAAATCGGTACTGCGTTCAATTGTTGGGGGAGGCTGGGCAGCCAAGAATCTGTGGCAGATCGGGAAAAATTCCCGGTGATAACAATGAACCCGCAGAGGTAGCCGCAATGAAACACTCCGGTTTTCGCCAATCCTTCGTTCTCAGTGCCTTGTGTAGCGCAATGCTCGTGGCCGCCGCTCCAGCCTGGGCGGTGACTGATCAGGAAATCCTTAACGATGTGAACACCACCGATGAGATCGTCACCAATGGTATGGGCCTGCAGGGTCAGCGCTACAGCACGTTGACGACCCTGAACACGGATAACATCAAGGACCTGCGTCCGGTCTGGACCCTGTCCTTCGGTGGCGAAAAACAACGCGGCCAGCAAGCCCAGCCGATGATCAAGGACGGCGTGATGTACGTGACCGCCTCCTACTCGCGGGTATATGCCGTGGACGCCCGCACCGGCAAAGAACTGTGGCAGTACGATGCGCGCCTGCCGGATGACATTCGCCCATGCTGCGACGTGATCAACCGCGGGGTGGCGCTGTATGGCGACTTGGTGATTTTCGGCACCCTCGACGCCAAGTTGGTGGCCCTGAATAAGGACACCGGTAAGGTGGTCTGGCGCAAGAACGTGGCGGATCACAAGGCCGGTTACTCAATCACTGCTGCGCCGCTGGTGGTCAATGGCAAGCTGATTACCGGGGTTTCCGGTGGCGAGTTTGGTGTGGTCGGCAAGATCGAAGCCTACGACCCGAAGAATGGTGAGCTGCTGTGGAGCCGACCAACTGTTGAAGGCCACATGGGCTATGTCTACAAAGACGGCAAGGCCATTGAGAACGGCATCAGCGGTGGCGAGGCCGGTAAAACCTGGCCGGGCGATCTGTGGAAAACCGGCGGTGCCGCACCGTGGTTGGGCGGCTACTACGACCCGGAAACCAACCTGCTGCTGTTCGGTACCGGTAACCCGGCGCCGTGGAACTCGCACCTGCGCCCTGGCGATAACCTCTATTCCTCCTCGCGTCTGGCCCTGAATCCGGATGATGGCACCATCACCTGGCACTTCCAGACCACCCCGCATGACGGCTGGGACTTTGACGGGGTCAACGAACTGATCTCCTTCAACTACGAGGAAGGCGGTAAGACCATCAAAGCCGCCGCCACCGCTGACCGTAACGGCTTCTTCTACGTACTCGACCGCACCAACGGCAAGTTCATTCGTGGCTTCCCGTTTGTCGACAAGATCACCTGGGCTAAAGGCCTGGATAAGAACGGCCGGCCGATCTACGACGACAGCAACCGTCCAGGCTCGCCGAATGCGGCGAAGAAGGGCACCAGCGTGTTCTCTGCGCCGGCCTTCCTTGGCGCGAAAAACTGGATGCCCATGGCCTACAGCCAGGACACCGGCCTGTTCTATGTGCCATCCAACGAGTGGGGCATGGACATCTGGAACGAAGACATCGCCTACAAAAAAGGCGCGGCCTACCTGGGGGCTGGTTTCACCATCAGGCCACTGAACGAGGAATACATCGGTGTGCTGCGCGCCATCGACCCGAAAACCGGCAAGGAAGTCTGGCGGCAGAAGAACTACGCGCCGCTGTGGGGTGGGGTAATGACCACTAAGGGCAACCTGGTGTTCACCGGTAACCCGGAAGGTTTCCTGCAGGCCTTTAACGCCAAGACCGGCGAGAAAGTCTGGGAATTCCAAACTGGCTCCGGCGTACTCGGCTCGCCGGTTACCTGGGAAATGGACGGCGAGCAGTATGTCTCGGTGCTCTCCGGCTGGGGTGGCGCGGTACCGTTGTGGGGCGGCGAAGTGGCCAAACGGGTGAAGAACTACAACCAGGGCGGCATGCTCTGGACCTTCAAACTGCCCAAGGAGCTGGTCGCCAAGCGTTAATTAGCCTGTAGCGTATGAGATGGCCGGTCTAGACCGGCCATCTGCGTTTTAGGCGTTAGTACTAAGGATTCTCGACTAAAGCGGCATGGCCGAATGCACGGCCATGCCTCAGCGTGGCGCTCTATCGCCTGGCTATGGGGGACGTATGCAGGATCTTACCCGTCGTCAAATGCTCGCCGGCCTGGCCGCAATGCCTTGGTTGTTACCCAGTGGGTTAAATGCCAGCGTGAGTCGCGCGCGGGTCTTGGTAGTCGGTGGTGGTTTTGCCGGTGCCACTGCCGCGCGTTACCTCAAACGCCAGGCACCGGCGCTTGAAGTGGTGCTTATTGAGCCCAAGTCGGCGTTCTATACCTGCCCCTTCAGCAACAATGTGCTGGCGGGTATGGCTGAGCTCGATAGCCTGCGCCAGGATTACCGCGCCTTGCAGCGCCAGCAGGTGCTGCACGTGCGTGAGCGTGCGCGGGAAATTGACCTGCAGGCCCGCCAAGTGGTGCTGCAAGACGGCCAGCGTTTGCGCTACGACCGGGTGTTTCTGGCGCCCGGCATCGACATGGATTGGCAGGCCATTGAAGGCTACGACCGTAACGCCTCGATGCACCTTCCGCATGCCTGGCAGGCCGGTGCGCAGACCAGTCTGTTGCGCAGGCAGTTGCAGGCCATGAACGACGGCGGCCTGGTGATTATCAGCGTGCCGGACAACCCCTATCGTTGCCCGCCGGGCCCCTACGAGCGCGCGAGCCTGATTGCCCATTACCTGAGCCAGGCCAAGCCACGCAGCAAGCTGCTGATTCTCGACAGCAAGGACAGCTTCTCCAAGCAGGCGCTGTTTCAACAGGGCTGGCAGACGCTCTACGGTGAGCGTATCGAATGGGTCGGCCGGGCCGGCGATGGTCGTGTGGTGCGTGCCGATGCCATACGCCGCGAGTTGGTTTGCGAGTTTGGCCAGCGGCATCGCGCCGCCGTGATCAACCTGATCCCACCACAGAAGGCGGCCGAGGTGGCCCAGCGTAGTGGCCTGGTGGACGCCAGCGGCTGGGTGCCGATTCGCCCGGCGACGTTTCAGGCCCGTGAGGCCAGCGACATCTACGTGGCCGGGGACGCCTGTATCGCTGCACCGATGCCCAAGTCAGCCTACAGCGCCAATGCCCAAGCCAAGGTTGCGGTGGCGGCGTTACTCGCTGATTTGGCTGGACAGGCGCCGCCGCCAGCGGTGTGGCGTAACACCTGCTACAGCTTGCTGGCACCGGGTCAGGCGGTGTCGATTGCCGCGGATTACGGCGTGCAGGCGCAACGTCTGGTCGAGTTACCAGGCAGTCTGGCGCTCAGCCCGTTGCAGGCGCCTCTCGGTCTGCGCGCTCAGGAGGCGGCGCTGGCCGAGGCCTGGTATCAAAGCATCTGTGCCGATGCCTGGGGGCAGTTGCTATGAGCCTGCGCGCAGTGCTGTTGATGCTGATGCTGGCGGGGCCGGCTGCGGCGCAACCCTGGGGGCAGGCCCAGGAAGCGGTGGAGCAGTGGTTGCAGGGTGCTCAAGCGCAGACACAGGGACTGACTGTCGAGGTGCCAAGCTGGGTCGAGGACGGTGCGTTCGTTGCCGTCGACCTGACCCTGCACGGTGCTCAGCCGCCGTTATCCCTCAGCCTGTTGCGCAGCGGCGAGGAGGACCCTCGCATTGCTACGGTGCAGCTGCAGGCCTGGGAAGCGCCGCTGCGCCTGTCGACCCGCGTGCGCTTACCGCGCAGCCAGCAGCTGATTGTGTTGGCACGTGACGGCCGCGGACGGATTTGGCAGGCCGCGCAGTCAGTCGAGGTGCTGGCCAGCAGCTGCCTGTCACCCAGCCTGGGCAATAGCGCCGCCACGCTGGGCCAGTTGCAGGGCTGGCTGGAGGCGGGCGAGCACGGCCTGGAGTTGCGCAGCTTATTGCGTCATCCGATGGAAACCGGGCGGCGTCCCGGCGCGGACGGTCAGCTGCTGGCGCGGCACTTGCCGACACGCTTTGAAATCAATGGAACGCACGGCAACTTGCTGCGCGTCGAACCTTTTGAGGGTTTGGCGGCCAACCCTTACTGGCGGTTGTGGCTGCCGACTGGACATACGCCACTGCTGCTACGCTGGGTGGACGCCGATGGCCGCGAGTTCCGTCGGCAGTTGCCCTGACGTGTGCGAGTACGAGGCTCTGGGTCGCGGTTTGCGGCTCTACTACCAAATGACGAGAGGTTTTGTGCCATGGGCGCATACCGGTCGAGCAAGGCGCTTCCTAAGATCGAACCATGACCTGCTCCACGTCCCAGGGGGCAGGCTCCGCCAACAAGAGAGGTTAATCCCATGCTTTACGCCAAACCCGGTACGCCAGGCGCTGTCATCACCCTCAAACCGCGCTACGGCAACTACATCAATGGTGAGTTTGTCGCCCCGCTGAGTGGTCAGTACTTCACTAACACCAGCCCGGTGGATGGTTCGGTGATCGGTGAGTTCCCCCGTTCCGACGCCGCCGATATCAACAAGGCGCTGGATGCTGCTCACGCCGCTGCCGATGCCTGGGGCAAGACCTCGGTGCAGGAGCGTTCGCACATTCTGCTGAAGATTGCCGACCGCATCGAAGCCAACCTTGAACTGCTGGCTGTGGCCGAGACCTGGGATAACGGCAAGGCCGTGCGCGAAACCCTCAACGCCGACGTGCCGCTGGCTGCTGACCACTTCCGCTACTACGCCGGGTGCATCCGCGCGCAGGAAGGCAGCACCGCCGAGATCAATGAAGGCACCGTGGCCTACCACTTCCATGAACCGCTGGGCGTGGTCGGGCAGATCATCCCGTGGAACTTCCCGCTGCTGATGGGGGCCTGGAAACTCGCACCGGCTCTGGCCGCTGGCAACGCCATCGTGCTCAAACCGGCCGAGCAGACGCCGCTGTCGATCACCGTGCTGATGGAGCTGATTGGCGACCTGCTGCCGCCGGGTGTGCTCAACGTCGTCCAGGGCTTCGGCCGTGAAGCCGGTGAAGCACTGGCCACCAGTAAACGCATTGCCAAGATTGCCTTCACCGGATCGACTCCAGTGGGCTCGCATATCCTCAAGTGTGCCGCCGAAAACATCATCCCGAGCACCGTCGAACTGGGCGGCAAATCGCCGAACATTTTCTTCGCCGACATCATGAATGCCGAGCCGGCGTTTATCGAGAAGGCCGCTGAAGGCCTGGTGCTGGGCTTCTTCAACCAGGGCGAGGTGTGCACCTGTCCGGCGCGTGCGCTGGTGCAGGAATCGATCTATGAGTCGTTCATGGTCGAGGTCATGAAAAAGATCAAGCAGATCAAGCGTGGTGATCCGCTGGACACCGACACCATGGTCGGCGCCCAGGCCTCGCAGCAGCAGTTCGACAAGATCCTCAGTTACCTGGAGATCGCCCAGCAGGAAGGCGCCCAGGTGCTCACCGGTGGCGGCGTGGAGAAACTCGAAGGCAACCTGGCCAACGGTTACTACATCCAGCCGACCCTGCTCAAGGGCACCAACCAGATGCGCGTGTTCCAGGAAGAAATCTTTGGCCCGGTGATCGGCGTGACCACCTTCAAGGACGAAGCCGAAGCGCTGGCGATTGCCAACGACACCGAGTTCGGCCTGGGCGCAGGCGTGTGGAGCCGCGACATCAACGTCGCCTACCGCATGGGTCGGGCAATCAAGGCCGGTCGCGTATGGACCAACTGCTACCACCTGTACCCGGCGCACGCCGCGTTCGGTGGCTACAAGAAGTCTGGCGTTGGCCGCGAAACCCACAAGATGATGCTCGACCACTATCAGCAGACCAAGAACCTCTTGATCAGCTACGACATCAACCCGCTGGGCCTCTTCTAACTCGTGTAACCCCGGCGTATCCGCTCCAGTGCGCCGGGCTCCTTCCTGCGATTCGCCGGTCGGCGAGATCTGTTTGTGGTCTGGGCAGATAACTGCTGCAGCAGGTCACTATCGCAACGCGGCTTCGGCCGCGTTTTTTATTGGCTGCTGTCAGCGGCAGCGTGTTGCATCTGTTGCTGCATAGTCAGCGTGAGGCTGCCGGACAAAGCAGGTGGTGTCGCGCGCACCCTGCAAACACTACCAATGCCAGCAGAAATTCATCCCAAAGTACCATTTGGCTGCTGTCGGTCGGGGCGCTTAATGAAGGGGCCGGAATTCGCCGGCGTCGATAAGAAGAGGACCGCGCCATGTGGACTAAACCCGCCTACACCGACCTGCGTATTGGTTTCGAAGTGACCATGTACTTCGCCAATCGTTGAGCCGTTTTTGCCCCGGCATTGCCGGGGCATCCCAATAGGCATGCCCATTGGCATCGCAATCGGAAGCGTCCATGTATATCCAGATTCTTGGCTCCGCCGCTGGCGGTGGTTTCCCCCAGTGGAACTGCAACTGCCGTAACTGCCGTGGCATGCGCACGGGCAGCGTGCGGGCGCAGCCGCGTACACAGTCTTCGATTGCCCTGAGTGACAATGGCCAGGACTGGATCCTGTGCAACGCCTCACCGGACATTCGCGTACAGATCGAAGCCTTTCCTGCGCTCAACCCGGCACGTCGGCTGCGCGACAGCGCCATCGCCGGGATCATCCTGCTTGACAGCCAGATTGACCACACCACCGGCCTGCTGACCCTGCGCGAAGGCTGTCCGCACCAAGTCTGGTGCAGCGAGATGGTGCATCAGGACCTGACCAGCGGCTTTCCCCTGTTCAACATGCTCAGCCACTGGAATGGCGGCTTGCAGCACAACCTGATTGCCCTCGATGGTGAGCCGTTCAGCATTGCGGCCTGTGTCAACTTGTCGATCACGGCCGTGCCGTTGCGCAGCAGCGCACCGCCGTATTCACCGCACCGTGGCAACCCGCATCCGGGCGACAACATTGGTTTGTTTGTCGAGGATAGCCGCACCGGCGGCACGCTGTTCTATGCCCCCGGTCTGGGTCAGGTCGATGAACCATTGCTGGCCTGGATGCGCCGCGCCGACTGCCTGCTGGTGGACGGCACACTGTGGCGCGATGACGAAATGCGCGTGTGCGAAGTGGGCGACAAGCTCGGCAGCGAGATGGGCCACCTGTGCCAGAGCGGTCCGGGCGGCATGATCGAGGTGCTCGATGGCCTGCCATCTGCACGCAAGATCCTTATTCATATCAACAACACCAATCCGATTCTCGACCTGGATTCGCCTGAGCGCGCCGAACTTGACGCGCACGGTATCGAGGTCGCGTTCGATGGCATGAGCATCGTTTTGTAGCGCGCCCAGGCCATGCACACCTCAAAGAATACTGGTGCGCACGGCACACCCTACGGCAACGCGTATTGGAGATACTGATGAGCCAACCCGCCATGAGCCCTGCCGAGTTCGAGCAGGCCTTGCGCGCCAAGGGCGCGTACTACCACATTCACCACCCGTTTCATCAGGCGATGTATGCCGGCCACGCCAGCCGTGAGCAGATTCAAGGGTGGGTGGCCAATCGCTTCTACTATCAACTGAACATCCCGCTCAAGGATGCGGCGATCCTGGCCAACTGCGCCGATCGCGACACGCGCCGTGAATGGCTGCAACGCATTCTTGACCACGACGGTGCGCAGGGCGAGGAGGGTGGTATCGAAGCCTGGCTGCGCCTGGCCGAAGCCGTGGGCCTTGAGCGCGAGCAGGTGCTGTCGCAAGAGCTGGTGCTGCCCGGCGTACGCTTTGCTGTGGATGCCTACGTCAATTTCGCCCGCCGCGCGTCCTGGCAGGAAGCCGCCAGCAGCTCGCTGACCGAACTGTTCGCTCCGCAAATCCACCAGTCACGCCTGGACAGCTGGCCGCAGCATTACCCTTGGATCGATGCCGAGGGTTACCGCTATTTCCGCACGCGGCTGCAGCAGGCACGTCGCGATGTCGAGCATGGCCTGCGGATCACCCTGGAGCACTACCGCACCCGTGAAGCGCAGGAGCGCATGCTGGAAATTCTGCAATTCAAGCTGGATGTGCTGTGGAGCATGCTCGACGCCATGAGCATGGCCTATCAGCTGGAACGTCCGCCGTACCACAGCGTGACCCGTGAGCGCGTCTGGCACCGAGGACTTGCCCTATGAACCCGTTGACTATCGACCAGGTGCCGAAGCTGCGCCGCGGTTTCCGCCTGCAGTGGGAACCTGCTCAGGATTGCCATGTGCTGCTCTACCCGGAAGGCATGATCAAGCTCAATGACAGCGCCGGGGCCATCCTCAAACAGGTCAATGGCGACCACAGTGTGGGGCAGATTATTGCCAGCCTGAGCGCGCAATTTCCCGATGTGCCGGGCCTCGACGAAGACATCCTCGCCTTTATGGAGGTCGCCAATGCTCAGTTCTGGATTGAGCTTCGCTAAGCCGGGGCACGAGGCTGGACCACCGTTGTGGTTATTGGCCGAGCTGACCTACCGTTGCCCACTGCAGTGCCCGTACTGCTCCAACCCGCTGGACTTCGCCCAGCAGGGTGCCGAGTTGAGTACCGCCGAGTGGATCGAGGTATTTCGCCAGGCCCGCGAGCTGGGCGCGGCGCAACTGGGGTTTTCTGGCGGTGAGCCACTGGTGCGCCAAGACCTGGCCGAGCTGATTAAGGCGGCGCGTGACCTGGGCTATTACACCAACCTGATCACCTCCGGCATCGGTTTGACCGAAGAACGTATCGCCAGCTTCAGCGAGGCGGGGCTGGACCATATTCAGATCAGCTTTCAGGCCGCCGATGAAGAGGTGAACAACCTGCTGGCGGGTTCGAAAAAGGCCTTCGCCCATAAACTGGCCATGGCACGCGCGGTCAAGGCGCATGGCTACCCGATGGTGCTGAACTTCGTCACCCATCGGCACAATATCGACAACATCGAGCGGATCATCGAGCTGTGTCTGGAGCTGGAAGCGGACTTCGTCGAGTTGGCCACCTGCCAGTTCTACGGCTGGGCTGAGCTGAATCGCGCCGGGTTGCTACCGACCCGTGCGCAGCTTGAACGCGCCGAACGCATCACCCAGCAGTGGCGCGACAAACTGGCGGCCGAGAATCACCCCTGCAAACTGATTTTCGTCACCCCGGACTATTACGAAGAGCGGCCCAAGGGCTGCATGAATGGTTGGGGCAACCTGTTCCTCGACATCACCCCGGATGGCACCGCCTTGCCGTGCCACAGCGCGCGGCAACTGCCGGTGCAGTTTCCCAATGTACGCGAGCAGAGCATTGAACAGATCTGGCGTCACTCCTTCGGCTTCAACCGTTTTCGCGGTGATGACTGGATGCCTGAACCCTGCCGCTCCTGCGATGAGAAGCACAAGGACTTTGGCGGCTGTCGTTGCCAAGCCTTTATGCTCACCGGCGATGCCAGTAATGCCGACCCTGTGTGTAGCAAATCGGCCCATCACGGCATCATCCTCGCGGCGCGGGCAGAGGCCGAGCAGGCACCCGGTGCGTTGGAAAACCTGCAGTTTCGCAACGAAAAGGCCTCCAAGCTGATCTGTAAGGTGTGACGCGCCGATGACGCCACGCACCGCCGACTATGGCCAATGGTCCAGCGCCTGGGGCAGCGCCCAGGCCGCCAGTGCCAGCCGCGATTTTGCCGAACTGCGCACGGGGCTGGGCGGCGTGGTGTGGTCCGAGTTCGATCCGGCGGATGCCTGCACCCGCTTGTGGCACTGGATGCCCAGCGGCTTGCGCTGCCTGACGGTCACGGGCTGGTCCGTGCGTAGCCGGGTGTACGAGTACGGCGGCGGCGCCTTCTGCCTCGGTGAAGATGGCCTGGCATGGGTTTGCGAGGCGGACCAGCAACTCTACTGGCAAGACCTGCACGGGCAGCCGCAGGCACTCACCGCACGCAGCGACTGCCGCTACGGCGACCTGTGTTATGACCCTGTACTCTTCGCCGTGCTCGCCGTGGAGGAGCAGCACACGGCATCAGGCGTGGTGCACCGCCTGGTGGCGATCGGTCGCGATGATGGCGTGCGTCAGGTGATCAGTGAAGGTTGTGATTTCTACGCGGCGCCCACGCTCAGCAACGATGCTCAGCGTCTGGCCTGGATCGAATGGGACCGGCCGCAGCAGCCTTGGCTGGCCACGCGTTTGTGCGTGAGCCAGCGCACCGCGCAGGGCGGCTGGTCGCCAAGGCAGGTGGTGGTTGGGCAGGGGGTGGATGAGTCGATCCAGCAACCGAGCTTTGATCAGCACAACCGTTTGCTGGCCTTGAGTGATCGCCATGGTTACTGGCAACCTTGGCGTGAAGGCGAGGGCGGCATGCAGCCACTCAACTGCCGCGCGGCGGATCATGCCGCTGCGCCCTGGCAGCTGGGGGCGCGCAATTACCTGACGCTGTCGGGGGAGCGTTTATTGCTCAGCGGCTTTGATCGTGGGTTTGCCTGGCTGGCTGAGCGTGACCCCGTCAGCGGCCATGAGCAGCGCCTGGCGCCCGACTACAGCCGCTTTCGTCAGTTGGCGGCGGATCAGCAGTATTTCTACGTGATCGCCGCTGCACCGCAGCACGGCAGTGTGGTGCTGGCCATTGATCGGATCAGTCATGCCTGTCAGGTGCTGGCGGGAAGCCCGTGCGCTTTGCCGGCCGAGGCGGTTTCCTTGCCGCAGCGCTTGTTGTTTCTCAGCGGTGCGGGGGAAAGCTGCCACGGTTTTTTCTACCCGCCGCATAACCCGGCGTTTCAGGCACCGGATGGACAGAAGCCGCCGCTGCTGGTGTTTCTGCACGGTGGGCCCACGTCGGCCTGTTATCCGGTGTTTGATCCGCGCATCCAGTTCTGGACCCAACGCGGCTTTGCCGTGGTCGACCTCAACTACCGCGGCAGCAGTGGCTATGGCCGCGCCTATCGCGTTCGCTTGCAGGGCGGTTGGGGTGAGGTCGAAGTCGAGGACGCCGTGGCAGCCGTGCAGCACCTGGTTGAGCGAGGGCTGGTTGATGCTGGCCGGGTGTTTATTCGCGGGGCCAGCGCCGGTGGTTATACCGCGCTGTGTGCGTTGGCTTTTACCCAGGTGTTTCGCGCGGGTGCGAGCCTGTATGGCGTCAGCGATCCGCTGGCGCTGCGGCGTGTCACCCACAAGTTTGAGGCCGACTACCTGGACTGGCTGATTGGTGATCCGCAACGCGATGCCGCACGTTATCAAGCGCGCACGCCGCTGCTGCATGCCGAACGCATCCAGGCGCCGCTGATTTTCTTTCAGGGCGTGCTGGATAACGTCGTGGTACCCGAGCAGACCGCGCAAATGGTCGCCGCCTTGCAGCGCCGTGGCGTTGAGGTGGAGTGTCGCGTTTATGCAAACGAGCGTCATGGTTTTCGCCAGGCGGAAAATCTGGCCGATGCGCTAGACGCTGAGCTGGCTTTCTATCGTCGCCTGCTGTGAGTGGCGCCTGCTGCCATGGTGCAATTGCATAAAGCCGGGAATGCAGTAGGCTGGCGGACGATTTTTGATAACAACAAGAACAGGCCGTTGTATGAGCTACACCCTCAGTCAGTTACGTAAATTCGTTTCACCAGAAATCATTTTTGGTGCGGGCTGCCGCCACAATGTTGGCAACTACGCCAGTACCTTTGGCGCCCGCAAAGTGCTGGTAGTGTCCGACCCCGGCGTGGTTGCCGCTGGTTGGGTTGCCGATGTTGAAGCCAGCCTGCAGGCGCAGAACATCGACTACTGCCTCTACACCCAGGTTTCGCCCAACCCACGGGTGGAAGAGGTGATGCACGGCGCGGAAATCTACCGCGCCAACAACTGCAACGTAATCGTTGCCATCGGTGGCGGCAGCCCGATGGATTGCGCTAAGGGCATCGGCATCGTGGTCGCCCACGGGCGCAGCATTATCGAGTTCGAGGGCGTGGACACCATTCGCGTGCCGAGCCCGCCGCTGATCCTGATCCCGACCACCGCCGGTACTTCAGCGGATGTTTCGCAGTTTGTGATCATCTCCAACCAGACCGAGCGGATGAAGTTCTCCATCGTCAGCAAGGCTGTGGTGCCGGATGTATCCCTGATCGACCCGGAAACCACCCTGAGCATGGATCCGTTCCTGTCGGCCTGTACCGGCATTGATGCGCTGGTGCATGCCATCGAGGCTTTTGTCTCCACTGGCAGCGGCCCGCTGACGGATACCCATGCCCTTGAGGCGATGCGCCTGATCAACGGCAACCTGGTGCAGATGATTGCCACACCACATGACATCGCCCTGCGCGAGAAAATCATGCTGGGCAGCATGCAGGCTGGGTTGGCGTTCTCCAATGCGATTCTCGGTGCGGTGCATGCCATGAGCCACAGCCTGGGCGGGTTTCTCGACTTGCCCCATGGGATGTGCAATGCGGCGCTGGTCGAGCACGTGGTGGCGTTCAACTACAACTCGGCCCCTGAGCGCTTTCGCATGGTGGCCGAGACCCTGGGCATTGATGCGCGCGGCCTCAACCATAATCAGGTGCGCCAGCGCTTGGTGGAGCATTTGGTTACCTTCAAGAAGTCGGTCGGCTTCCACGACACCCTCAAGTTGCATGGGGTGAGCGTCTCAGACATTCCCTTTCTCTCGCAGCATGCCATGGAGGACCCGTGCATTCTGACCAACCCTCGCGAGTCCAGTCAGCGTGATGTCGAGGTCGTCTATGCCGAGGCGCTCTGACCCGTCGCAGAGCCAGAGTGAGGCCCTCGCCGGGCTGCTGGGGCTGGGCAGTCACTCCGCCCGCAAGAGCCACTACCCAGAGCTGTTGGCGCGGCTGGAGGAGTTGGAAACCGAGCGCAATCGCTACAAATGGTTGTTTGAGCATGCGGTACACGGGATTTTCCAAGCCAGCCTGCAGGACGGCCTGCTGGCTGCTAACCCGGCGCTGGCGCGCATGCTCGGTTATGACGACCCGGAGCAGGTGCTGTGGTCGCTGACTGGCTTGGCCAACTACCTGTTCGTGGGAGGTGCCACTGAACTGGAGCATATCCGTGATGTGCTGGCCCTTGAGCCCGGCTTGTTTGGCTACGAAACACAATTGCGTCGACGCGACGGCAAGGTCATCGATGTGTTGATGAACCTGCTGCTCAAGCCTGATGAAAATGGCCTGTTCGAAGGCTTTGTGGCCGATATCACCGAGCGCAAGCAAGCCCAGAAACGCCTGCAGCAGCTCAATGATCAACTGGAACAGCGGGTGAGTGCGCGCACCGGCGAACTGCAAGAAGCCAACCGCAACCTGTTGCAACAGATCGGTGAGCGCAAACGCATCGAGACGGCCCTGCGTGATGCACGCGATGCCGCCGAAGAGGCCAATCGCAGTAAGGATAAGTACCTGGCTACTGCCAGCCATGACCTGTTGCAACCCCTGAACGCTGCGCGTTTATTGATCTCGACCTTGCGCGAGCGCCGCTTGCCGGCCAGCGAGCAGAATCTGGTGGAGCGTACCCACCAGGCCCTCGAAGGGGCGGAAGATCTGCTGACCGATTTGCTGGATATCGCGCGGCTGGATCAGGCCGCGATCAAGCCCGACCTGGAGGTTTACAGCCTGGATGAGCTGCTCGCTCCGCTGGCCTCGGAGTTTCAGCCGGTCGCCGCCGTTGCGGGGTTGGCGCTGCGGGTGCGCATCAGTGGCTATCAGGTAAATACCGATTTACGCCTGCTCACGCGCATTTTGCGCAATTTTCTCAGCAACGCCTGCCGCTATACCGAGCAGGGCGGAATTTTCCTGGGGGCGCGCAAGCGTGGCGCGTTTGTCGAGTTGCAGGTGTGGGACAGCGGCAGCGGGATTGCTGATGACCAGCTCGACAGCATCTTTCTTGAGTTCAATCAGTTGAATGTCGGGCGAGCGCAAGAGCGCAAAGGCGTAGGTTTGGGCCTGGCGATTGTTGAGCGGATTGCACGCATCCTCGGCTATCCGATCAAGGTACGTTCGCAGCCAGGGCGTGGTTCGGTATTCAGCATCCGCGTACCGCTGGCTAGCACCGCGCAACAACGCACGGCCGTGCTGCCGACATTGTCACGGCCGCGGCTGGGGGATCCACTGCCGGGGCGGCGTTTGCTGGTACTGGATAACGAACTGAGCATTCTGCACAGCATGTCGGCGCTGCTTGAACAGTGGGGCTGTGAAGTACTGACTGCCACTGACCAGGCTGGCGCGCTGCAGGTGCTGGGCGCGCATGCACCGGAGCTGATCTTAGCCGACTTCCACCTCGATCACGGTGTCGTAGGTAGTCAGGTGGTTCAGCACATGCGCGAGTACTTTGGCTTGAATATTCCGGCAGTGATCATCACCGCCGATCGCAGCGATCAGTGCCGCCGCGAGTTGCAGGCCATGGGCGTGCCACTGCTGAATAAGCCGGTCAAACCCGGCAAGCTGCGTGCGGTGTTAAGCCAGATTCTGCAGGACGCGCCCACTCCTATTGCTTAGGCGTTGCTGGAGAGGGGGCTGCGAAATGCAGGCTAAAGCAGAAGACCCAGCTGCAAACGCTTGGGCAATTTTGCCACCACCAGTTGATGGGAGCGTGTCAGCAACGCGTGCAGCTCACCCTCACTCAGCGGGTAGGGCGCAGCCATGCTGATCCAGTGTGCGCGGGCCAGATAGGGCGCAGGGCGAAAGCCCGGGCGGTCGCAGTAACCGAGGAACAGGTCGTCATCCACTTTGCAGGCCAGGCCAGCGTGCCCGCCTAGGTGAAACAGGGCGAACATTTTGCTCTCAGCCACCGAAAATACCCGCACGCCACCCCATTTGATGTCCTCACTGGCACCGGGCAGGCTCAGGCAAAATGCGGCGATCTGTTCGGCAGTCATGTGGCTCACTCGCGGTAGAAAACCTGCACCAGATGATAGCCAAACTGGCTTTTCACCGGGCCGTGTACTTCACGCACTGGCTTTTTGAAGATCACCTGATCGATGGCGCGCACCATCTGCCCGGGGCGCACTTCACCCAGGTCGCCGCCTTTCTTGCCGGAAGGGCAGGTTGAGTATTTGCGCGCCAGCACATCGAACGCTTCGCCAGCGGCTATGCGTTTTTTCAGTGCGGCAGCTTCTGCTTCGGTTTTCACCAGAATGTGGCGGGCCATTGCCTTTGCCATGACGGGCTCCTCATTTTTAAGTGGGCGTATTGTGCCAGTATTTCAACCGCTTAGCGCTTGGGCCGGGCAGGTGCGGATAATTCCCGGAGCGCTGCACAGTCTTGGCCTAACGTAATACCTCTCACCTTCGGAATAAGTCGCTATGGACCTCAATGCAATGCTCAAAGTCCTGTCCAGCCAGGACGGGTCCGACCTTTACCTTTCTACCGGGGCACCGCCCTGTGCCAAGTTCAACGGCGTGCTCAAGGCGCTCAGTGCCGAGCCGCTAAAGGCCGGTGAGGTGGCTGACATCGCCGCCTCGGTGATGGATAGCGCGCAGCGCGAGGAGTTCGAGCGTGAGCTGGAAATGAACCTGGCCATCTCGATTGCCAGCGTCGGGCGCTTTCGCATCAATATCTTCAAGCAGCGTAACGAAGTGTCGATTGTCGCGCGCAATATCAAGATGGATATCCCGCGCTTTGAAGGCCTCAAACTGCCGGAAGTGCTGCTCAAGACCGTGATGGAAAAACGCGGGCTGGTGTTGTTTGTCGGTGGCACCGGCTCGGGCAAGTCGACCTCCCTGGCGGCGCTGATTGACTACCGCAACCGCAATAGCGGCGGCCATATCATCACCATCGAAGACCCAGTGGAGTACGTGCACAAGCACAAGAAATCGATCATCAATCAGCGTGAGGTGGGGGTGGATACCCGCAGCTTCCATGCCGCGCTGAAAAATACCCTGCGTCAGGCGCCGGACGTGATTCTGATCGGTGAGATTCGTGACCGCGAGACCATGGAGCATGCGCTGGCCTTTGCCGACACCGGCCACTTGGCGATCTCGACCTTGCACGCCAACAACGCCAACCAGGCGCTGGACCGCATCATCAACTTCTTCCCCGAAGACCGCCGGCCGCAGTTGCTCAACGACCTGGGCAATAACCTCAAGGCCTTCGTTTCCCAGCGTCTGGTGAAAACCACCGATGGCAAACGCCGCGCTGCGGTCGAGGTGCTGCTCGGCACGCCGACCATCCGCGACCTGATCAAACGCAACGAGTTTTCCGAAATCAAGGAGATCATGGAGAAGTCGAAGAACCTCGGCATGCAGACCTTCGATCAGGCGCTGATCGATTTGGTCAATGACGGCTCCATCGACGAAGAAGAAGCCGTGAAAAACGCCGATTCGGCGAACAACGTACGGCTCAAGCTCAAACTCTATCGCGACAATCCATCCACGCCGACTCCAGTACCGGCGGCACCCGCTGCCGTTGTGACCGCGCCGGCCAAGGTCGCCGCCACCGGCGATTGGGGCTTGGAACTGAAGCTCGAAGAGCTGGAGACAGACGAGCAGGCGGAAGACCCGGGCCGCCAAGGAATTTGAGCGAAGGCCAGGCCCGGATCAGCGCAAGGCAATCCGGGCTAGCGCTTGGCCACAGCCTTATATGCCCTTACAGGACGCTTTTCGCGCCCGCTGTCATCACATCAAAAGAAACCGAAGAGCTGCCTTTGAGCGCAGGTAGTCCGCGACAACGAACTGGATTCCATTGCATACCGATGTTGCTCCGCGGGGGCAGGTCTAGCCCATCATCCACATCGCCGCAGGTGGCCGCTAGCCCCAGGCGAGCGCGGCGGTTCATTCGCCCTGGCGGCGTATGTCCAGGCGCAAGCTGTGGATCAGTGCTTTGCCTGCGACGAGCTGCAATGTGGCGTTTTCATGGATTTCCAATACCTGGGTAGCGCCGGGTGCTTGCAGGTGCTCGGTGATGGTCGAGAAGGCCATGATGCGCCCTTCGGCCGTCAACAGCTCCGGCTCCGAGCGCTGAGACTCGTAGCCTTCTACGCGGTCGAAGGTGGCCTGCCAGAGCGCCGCCAGTTGCGCTTTGCTGAGGCTGTCCCAGGCGCCGCCGGGCAGGCGCACGCGGATCTGCGCCTGGGGGCTGAGCCCGCTGACGATGCCCTGGGCATCTCGTCGTTGTGCGGCGCTGTCGGCAGCCGCCAGGGTGTCGAGTACGGCGGCGCGTTGTGCCGCGCTGGGTGTCGTGCCGCCTGGGTTGTGGCCTTCGATGCGGCTGAGAAACTGCGTGGCGGCCGGATTATCGCCTTGCCGGGCGGCGGTGCGAATCCAGCTCAGGCCGGCCAGCCGGTTGCCTTGCGCGTAGAGGTTTTTACCCAGCGCCCATTGTGCGGAGCTGTTATCCAATTCGGCCGCGCGCTGGTACCACTCGGCAGCCTTGGCCGCATCCGGCGGGACGCCCAAGCCTTCGGCATAGGCCCGGCCGACCTCGTACATGCCGATGGCATCGCCTGTATCCGCCGCGCGTCGATACCAGCGCAACGCCGTCTCATGGTTTTGTGGCACCGCCAGGCCCGCCGCGTGCATATTGCCGACATTCAGCATGCCTTGCCGGTTGCCGGCTTCGGCCAGCGTCAGGTAACGGCTGTAGGCTTCGTCGAAGTCCCCCATTTTGTATACCGCATAGGCTTCCAGCACCTGGATCATTTCGCGGGCGATTTGCTCTTGCGGGGCCCCTGCGGCGGGGTTCGAGCAGCACAGCGCGATGGCCAGGCCAGCCGCATATTGACGGTAAGAAGCGGGGGCGTGAAGCATGGTCGGTTACCTTCTGTGGTGTCTACGCGTGGTGGCGCAGTAGAGAATCCACGCTAGCAACGGCTTGTCGGCGCGTCTGTGCTGCAAAGGTGCCGAGTCAGTACGACCAAGGTTTTAGGGCGCTTTGGCGAGCGCGACCTTTATGCGCTCGCCAAGCAGGTCTGCGTGGGGGGGCGAAGGTCAACGCGTCGACAGTGATGTCTGCGAGGTCCGTCGGGGGCGTTGTTGAGCCGAATACGCGGTTTATTCGGCTCAGCTCAACGTGTGCTCAGTTGCTGGCTAGGCTTTGAGCTGTGGCAGGTCGCGGTACAACTCCAGCGCCAGTGGGTTGGCCAGGGCGTCGGTGTTTTTCACCGGTTTGCCGTGCACCACATTGCGCACCGCCAGCTCGACTATCTTGCCGCTGATGGTGCGCGGGATGTCGGCCACGGCGATGATCTTCGCTGGCACATGGCGCGGTGTGGTGTTGGCGCGGATTACCTGGCGAATCTGCGCTTGCAGGGCATCGTCAAGTTGTACGCCTTCACGCAGACGGACAAACAGCACCACGCGCACGTCGTCGTCCCACTCCTGGCCGATGGCGATGGATTCCAGCACGGCTTCGACCTTTTCCACCTGGCGGTAGATCTCGGCGGTGCCGATCCGCACGCCACCGGGATTCAGCACTGCATCGGAGCGGCCATGGATCACCAGCCCGCCGTGCTCGGTAATCTCGGCGTAGTCGCCGTGGGCCCAGATACCGGGGAAGGTGTCGAAGTAGGCCGCCTGGAACTTGCTGCCATCGGCGTCCTTCCAGAAGCCAATCGGCATGCACGGGAAGTGCTGCGCGCAAGCCAGCTCGCCTTTTTCGCCTGTCACCGGCTGGCCGGCGTCATTCCACACTTGCACGTCCATGCCTAAACCCTTGCACTGCAATTCGCCGCGCCACACCGGCAGCACCGGGTTGCCCAGGGCAAAGCAGGAGACGATATCGGTGCCGCCGGAGATCGAGGACAGGCAGATATCGGCTTTGATCTCGCGGTAGACGTACTCGAAGCTCTCATGGGACAGCGGCGAGCCGGTCGAGAGAATCGCCTTAAGCCGTTGCAGTCTGTGCGTGCTGCCCGGCTTGGCACCGGCTTTTTCCAGGGCGGCGAGGAACTTGGCGCTGGTGCCGAAGAGGCTGATGTTTTCCGCATCGATCAGGTCGATCAGACGCTCGGCTCCAGGGTGGAACGGTGAGCCGTCGAACAGCACCAGGGTCGCACCCAAGGCCAGGCCCGAGACCAGCCAGTTCCACATCATCCAGCCGCAGGTGGTGTAGTAGAACAGCGTGTCATCGGCCTGCAGATCGGTGTGCAAGCCGAGTTCCTTGACGTGCTGCAGCAGGGTGCCGCCGGCGCCATGCACGATGCACTTGGGCACGCCGGTGGTGCCGCTGGAGTAGAGGATATACAGCGGGTGATCGAACGGAACCTGGGTGAATTCGGGTTCGCCGCCGGCCTGGTAGAAGTCCTGCCACAGCGCCACCTTGGCCGCCGAGTGGAAGTCGGCGGCTTTGGCCTGGGTATTGGAGTAGGGCACTACAATCAGCTGCTCAAGCGAAGGCAGGCGTTCGAGGATTTCATTGAGCTTGGCGGTCAGATCGAGATTTTTGCCGGCGTAGCGGTATCCGGCTGCGGCGATCAGCACTTTGGGCTCGATCTGGCCGAAACGGTCGATGACACCCTGGGTGCCGAAGTCCGGCGAGCAACTCGACCAGGTGGCGCCCAGGCTGGTGCAGGCGAGCATGCCGACCAGGGTTTGCCAGGTGTTAGGCATAAAGGCGGCCACCCGGTCGCCGATCCCCACGCCAGCTTCACGCAGGCTGCGCTGCAAGCCGGCAACATGGGCGGCCAGCTCGGCATAGCTCAGTTGCTCGCGCAAGCCGTATTCGCCAATGGCGATCAGGGCTGGGTGATTATCACGGCGGCGCAGCAGGTGTTCGGCAAAATTCAGCGTTGCGCCAGGGAACCAGTGCGCACTGGGCATGGCCCGGCCTTCTTGCAGTACAGCCTGCGGCTCGGCGCTAAAACGGATATCGAAGAACTTGACCACTGCCTGCCAGAAGGCTTCACGCTGCGCCACGCTCCAGGCGTGCAGGGCGGGGTAGTCGGCCAGTTGCAGGCTGTGACGCTGATTGACGAAGCGGCGAAAGCTGTCCATTCGTGTCGCCGCAATACGTTCGGCAGAAGGCGTCCACAGGGGCTGTTGCATCGTGCTTCCTCATCATTCTTGTTATGCCGACAATGATGCTCGGCTGGTGCGGCAAGCCTACTGACTGATGGCGGGCTTGCGTCGAGCAGTTGCGGCGCCGTTTTGATCAGTCTCAGCTGTAGCTGTAGTCACTTTGCACCGCCCTCAGGCAAAAGGCCGTTAGCCTGAGGCGTGTGCTTTACAGTGCGTAAACAAAACCTTACGCACGGCCTGCCGCTAGGCATTGGCCAGCTTGGCCCGTGCCACCCGCGAGCCGTTGGGCTTGTCCAGCACTGCGCAAATACGCTGGCCGGCGGCGATCAGTCGGCCCATGTCGATGCCGGTTTCAATACCCAAGCCCTGGAGCAGGTACAGCACGTCTTCGGTCGCGACATTGCCGGTGGCGCCTTTGGCGTACGGGCAACCGCCGAGACCCGCGACCGAGCTGTCGAACACGCTGATGCCTTCCAGCAGGCTGGCGTAGATATTCGCCAGCGCCTGGCCGTAGGTGTCGTGGAAGTGCCCGGCTAATTTGTCTCTGGGAATATCGCGACCAACGACCTCGAACAGCTTGCGGGTGTCGCCAGCAGTGCCTGCCCCGATGGTGTCACCCAGGGAAACCTCATAGCAGCCCATGGCGTACAGCTCACGGGCCACGCTGGCGACCTGCTCGGGCGGTACAAAGCCGTCATACGGGCAGCCCAACACGCAGGACACATAACCGCGCACGCGGATGCCATGCTGTTTGGCGGCGTCCATTACCGGCACGAAACGCTCCAGGCTCTCGTTGACTGAGCAGTTGATATTCTTCTGCGAGAAGGCTTCCGAGGCTGCGGCAAATACTGCGACTTCGCGTACACCCGCTTGCAGCGCACCTTCAAAGCCCTTCAGATTGGGGGCAAGGGCGGCGTAGGTGATGCCCGGCAGTTGCTGAATCTGCGCAAATACCTCGGCGCTGCCGGCCATCTGTGGCACCCACTTGGGCGAAACGAAGCTGCCCACCTCGATATAGCTGAGGCCTGCGGCCGACAAGTCATCGACCAGGCGCACCTTGTCGGCCACGCTGATCGGCTGTTTTTCATTCTGCAAACCGTCGCGCGGGCCGACTTCGACCAGGCGCACCTGTTTGGGTAGGTTCATGCATCTTCTCCGTAGGGTGGATGGCGCTTTTCCATCCACCATGACCCTTCGCCGTGTATTTTCAGGTGGACATAAACAGCGATGTCCGCCCTACATGCCATGCTCTGTAGGGTGGATGGCGCTTTTTCCATTCACCCATTTGGATGAACACGCTGCGGGGGTTTCAACCCTACGCGTTGGCTTCTTCCAGTTCCACCAACACGGTGCCTTCACTCACCATCTCACCCTCGCCGCAATACAGTGCCTTGACCGTACCGGCATGCGCTGCGCGGATGCTGTGTTCCATTTTCATTGCCTCCAGCACCACCAGGGCAGTGCCGGCCTCGACCCGCTGGCCGGCCTCAACCAGCACGCGCACGATGCTGCCGTTCATCGGTGCCGTCAGGGCGCCGTGATGCTGATGGCTGGCTTCGACTTCGGCAATCGGGTCGACACGCTGGATGCTGCGCAGCTCGCCGGCATAGTGCAGGTAGAGGGTATCGCTGCGGCGAATCGCCAGATGTTGTTGGCGCAGGCCGTCGCGCTCTACCGACAACGTTTCGCCTTGCAACTGTAGGGTGGACGTCGCTGTGTGGCGCAGACGGATTACCTGGCACTCGCTCTGGCAGGCCAAGTGCACGTCAGCTTCGGCCGGTAAACCCAGGCGCAAGCCATGAGTGCGTGACCAGGGGGAGTGGTAGTCGTCGTGGCGCTGCTGCGGCGCTTCGCTCTGCACAAAGGCTTCGGCGGCTAGTTGCCAGAACTCAGCCGGTAATTCGCTTGCCGGTGGTAGGAGCTGTGCTTCATGGCGCGGAATAAAGCCGGTATCCAGCTCGGCATTGGCAAAGGCCGGATGGGCCAGCACACGTTGCAGGAACGCCAGGTTGGTTCTGACGCCGCCCACGCAGGTTTCCTTGAGCATGGCCAGCAGGCGCAGGCGCGCCTCTTCGCGGTTCTCGCCCCAGGCAATCAGCTTGCCGAGCATGGGGTCATAGAAGGGTGAGACTTCATCGCCTTCGCTGACCCCGCTATCAACACGGCGGCCTGGGCCCGCGGCGGCTTCGCGGTACAGCGCCAGGGTGCCGGTGGCAGGCAAGAAGTCGTTGTCCGGGTCTTCCGCGTACAGCCGCACTTCGATGGCGTGACCAATCAGTGGCACCTGTTCCTGAGTAATCGGCAGCGCTTCACCACGGGCCACGCGGATCTGCCAGGCCACTAGGTCCAGGCCGGTAATCAGCTCGGTGACCGGATGCTCGACCTGCAGGCGGGTGTTCATCTCCATAAAGAAGAAGTCGCCGCGCTCATCCAGCAGAAACTCCACGGTACCAGCGCCGACATAGCCGATGGCTTGGGCCGCCTTGACTGCAGCCTCACCCATGGCGCGGCGCAGTTCTGTTGACAGCCCAGGCGCAGGAGCTTCTTCGACGACCTTCTGGTGGCGACGCTGGATCGAGCAGTCGCGCTCATTCAGGTACAGGCAGTTGCCGTGTTGGTCGGCGAACACCTGGATTTCCACATGGCGTGGCTTGAGGACGTATTTCTCCACCAACATGCGCGAGTCGCCGAACGACGATTGCGCTTCGCGCTGGGCGCTGGCCAGGGCTTCGGCCAGTTCGCTTTCACGCTCGACCACTTTCATGCCCTTGCCACCGCCGCCTGCCGCGGCCTTGAGCAGCACTGGGTAGCCGATTGCGTTCGAGGCGGTGCGGAAGGTTTCCACATCCTGCGCTTCGCCGTGATAACCCGGCACCAGCGGCACGCCGGCGGCTTCCATCAGCGCCTTGGCGGCGGACTTGCTGCCCATGGCGTCGATGGCCGAGGCGGGCGGGCCGAGAAAGATCAAGCCAGCGGCTTCGATGGCGCGGGCAAAGCCGGCGTTTTCCGAGAGAAAGCCATAGCCCGGGTGAATCGCCTGAGCGCCGCTGGCCTTGGCCGCCGCAATGATCTTGTCGATCAGCAGGTAGCTGTCCGCCGGCTTGGCACCGCCGAGATTGACCGCCAGATCGGCTTCGCGCACATGCCGCGCGTTGGCGTCGATGGTGCTGTGCACTGCCACGGTCTGGATGCCCATGGCTTTGGCTGTGCGCATTACTCGGCAGGCGATCTCGCCACGGTTTGCCACCAGCAAAGTGTCGATAGGCTTAAGGCTCATGCTTGTGGCTCCTGCCAGGCGGGCTTGCGTTTATCCAGAAAGGCACGCAAACCTTCCTGGCCTTCGGGGCTGACGCGAATACGGGCGATGGCGTTTTCGGTATAGCGGCGCAGGGCCGGAGTCAGCACGCCGCTGCCGACTTCGCGCAGCAGGTCTTTGCTGGCCTGCATGGCCTGTGGACTGTTGAACAGCAGGGTGTTGATCCAGTTTTCTACCTGAGCGTCGAGTTCGGCAACTGGATAGCTCTCGGCAAACAAGCCCAGCTCCTGCGCGCGTTCCCCACTAAAGCGCTCGGCGGTCAGTGCATAGCGCCGCGCCGCACGCTCACCAATCGCCTGCACCACGAAGGGGCTGATGACTGCGGGTGCTAGACCGATGCGAACTTCCGACAGACACAGCTGCGCGTCGCTGGCGCCGATGGTCATGTCGCAACAGCTGATCAAACCCAGCGCTCCGCCAAAAGCCGCACCTTGCACCACGGCCAGGGTCGGGATTTTCAGCTGGTAGAGGTTGTGCATCAGCTCGGCCAACTCGCGCGAGTCGGCCAGGTTGGCGGTGTAGTCCAGGGTCGCCGCGTGCTGCATCCAGGCCAGATCCGCACCGGCGCTGAAGTGCTTGCCGCGTCCGCGCAGCAGCAGAAAGCGCAGGCTTTTATCGGCCATCACCGCGTCGAGGGCGAGGATCAGCTCGCGGATCATCTCGGCGTTAAAGGCGTTGTTCTTATCGGCGCGATTGAGCCAAAGCGTGGCAAAACCACGTGGGTCGGTTTCAAGCTGGATGGTGTTGAAGTCGGTCATCAATCTACCCTCATGTAGGGAGGAAGACGCTTTTTCTTCCACCATCGCCGGTGGATGGGTGAAGCGTCATCCACCCTACGGTCACATACGGAATATGCCGAACTGAGTCGGCTCAATTGGCGCGTTAAGACTGGCGGACAGCGCCAGGCCCAGTACATCGCGGGTTTGCGCCGGGTCGATCACGCCGTCATCCCACAAGCGAGCACTCGAGTAGTAGGGGTGCCCTTGACGCTCGTACTGTTCGAGGATGGGCTGCTTAAGCGCCGCTTCATCCTCGGCGGAGAAACTCTGCCCGGCGCGGGCGGCCTGTTCGTGCTTAACCTGCACCAGCACACCGGCGGCCTGTTCGGCGCCCATCACGCCAATCCGCGCGTTCGGCCACATCCACAGGAAGCGCGGCTCAAAGGCACGGCCACACATGCCGTAGTTGCCGGCGCCGAAGCTACCGCCGATGATCACGGTGAACTTCGGCACCTTGGCGCAGGCCACAGCGTTGACCAACTTGGCGCCATGTTTGGCGATGCCGCCGGCTTCGTACTTCTTCCCGACCATAAAACCCGTGATGTTCTGCAGAAACAGCAGCGGAATACCGCGCTGGCAGGCCAGTTCGATAAAGTGCGCGCCTTTTTGCGCCGACTCGGCAAACAGGATGCCGTTATTGGCGAGGATCGCTACCGGGTAGCCGTGAATATGCGCAAAGCCGCACACCAGCGTCGCGCCAAATAGCGCTTTGAATTCATCAAATACGCTGCCATCGACGGTGCGGGCAATCACTTCACGCACATCGAAGGGTTGTTTGGCGTCCGCCGGAATCACCCCGTATAACTCTTCGCTGCTGTACAGCGGATTGATTGGCGCACGGTTATTCAGCACGCCGAGCTTGCGCCAATTTAGATTGGCAATTGAGCGGCGGGCCAGGGCCAGGGCGTGCTCATCGTTATCGGCGTAATGGTCAGCCACACCACTGGTTTTGCAGTGCACATCGGCGCCGCCAAGGTCTTCAGCACTGACCACCTCACCGGTGGCGGCTTTAACCAGCGGCGGGCCGGCGAGGAAGATGGTCGCCTGGTTGCGCACCATGATCGCTTCGTCAGCCATGGCAGGCACGTAGGCACCGCCGGCGGTGCAGGAGCCCATGACCACGGCGATTTGCGGGATGCCCATGGCCGACATATTGGCCTGGTTGAAGAAGATCCGGCCGAAGTGCTCACGATCCGGGAACACCTCATCCTGACGCGGCAAGTTGGCCCCGCCGGAGTCCACCAGGTAGATGCAGGGCAGGCGGTTCTGTTGGGCGATGGTTTGCGCGCGCAGGTGCTTTTTTACGGTCAGCGGGTAGTAGCTGCCGCCTTTTACCGTGGCGTCGTTGGCCACGATCATGCACTCAACACCTTCGATCCGGCCGATGCCAGCCACCACGCCAGCCGCCGGTACATCTTCACCGTAGACCTCATAGGCAGCCAGCTGGCCGATTTCGAGGAACGGCGAGCCGATATCCAGCAAGCGGTTAATGCGTTCGCGTGGCAGCAACTTGCCGCGCGAGGTGTGACGCTCCTGCGCCTTGGCGCCGCCGCCTTCGTGAATACGGGCGAGCAGGGCGCGCAGGTCGTTTACCTGGGTAAGCATTGCCGCACTATTGGCGGCGAACTCCGGTGAACGGGTGTTGATCTGGGTGTGCAGGATGGCCATTGAGTTGGCTCCGGTGTGCTGGCTAGCGCTTGATGGGTATCGCTCTGCTCAACCCATCCTACGGTTTGGCTTATTTGGTTTCGTTGAATAGCTCGCGGCCGATCAGCATGCGGCGGATCTCGCTGGTGCCCGCGCCGATTTCATACAGCTTGGCGTCACGCAGCAAACGGCCGGTGGGGTATTCGTTGATATAGCCGTTGCCGCCGAGAATCTGGATGGCGTCGAGGGCCATCTGGGTGGCGCGCTCGGCGCTGTAAAGGATGACCCCGGCGGCGTCCTTGCGCGTGGTTTCGCCACGGTCGCAGGCCTGGGCCACGGCATACAGGTAGGCGCGGCTGGCGTTGAGCTGGGTGTACATATCGGCCACCTTGCCCTGGATCAGCTGGAATTCGCCGATGCTCTGGCCGAACTGTTTGCGGTCATGGATGTACGGCACGATCACGTCCATGCAGGCCTGCATGATCCCGGTTGGGCCGCCGGAGAGCACCACACGTTCGTAATCTAGGCCACTCATTAATACGCGCACGCCGCCATTGAGCTGGCCGAGGACGTTTTCTTCCGGCACTTCGACATTGTCAAAAAACAGTTCGCAGGTGTTGGAGCCGCGCATGCCGAGTTTGTCGAACTTGCTACCACGGCTGAAACCCTTCCAGTCGCGCTCGACGATAAAGGCGCTGATGCCGTGCGCGCCCTTGTCCAGGTCGGTTTTGGCGTAAATCACGTAGGTGTTGGCGTCGGGGCCGTTGGTGATCCAGGTCTTGCTGCCGTTGAGCACGTAACGATCGCCTTGCTTATCGGCGCGCAGCTTCATGCTGACTACGTCGGAACCGGCATTCGGCTCGCTCATCGCCAACGCGCCGATGTGCTCGCCAGACACCAGCTTGGGCAGGTACTTAGCCTTCTGCTCAGGTGTGCCATTGCGTTTTATCTGGTTGACGCACAGGTTGGAGTGCGCGCCGTAGGAGAGGGCGACCGAGGCCGAGCCACGGCTGATCTCTTCCATGGCGATGACGTGGGCCAGGTAGCCCAGGCCGGAGCCGCCGTATTCTTCCTCAACGGTGATTCCAAGCAGGCCCATGTCGCCGAACTTCTTCCACATATCCGCCGGGAACTGATTGTCGCTGTCGATGGCCGCCGCGCGCGGTGCCAGCTCGGCCGCGACAAAGGCCTGGGTCTGCTCGCGCAACATGTCGATGGTACCGCCGAGGGCGAAGTTGAGGGACGGGTAGCTCATGGTTCCACCTATAAGATTTGTTATTAGGTTTAGGAGGTAATCGATTGTTTTTTATCAGTTTCAGCCAAAGCAGCTAGGCAGCGTTCTTCGGCGGTATCCAGCTCTAGCTGCATCTGCTCAATGTCCAGCAGCTGTTGCTCGAGCTGGGCGCGGCGCTCGGCAATCTTGGCCATAAAGGTGTGCAACTGTTTGTGATTGCCATGTACGGGGTCGTACAGCTCGATCAGCTCCCTGCACTCGGCCAGGGAGAAACCGATGCGCTTGCCGCGCAGAATGAGCTTGAGGGCGACTTTGTCTTTGGCGCTGTAAATGCGCTCCTGGCCACGGCGTTCGGGGCTGAGCATCTGCTGCTCTTCATAAAAACGAATGGCGCGGGTGGTGATATCCAGCTCGCGGGCCAGTTCTGAAATGGAGTAGGTGACGACGGACATAGGCGATGGCTCTTGCTTACCTTTACGTTAACGTAAGCCTGGCTGGCGCTGTAGTCAACTGGCGCCCAGGCAATGCCGACTAGGCCGCAACGAGCGATAACTGAGTTGGTATTTTTTATAGCTTAAAAGTCGTTGGCTGACAGTGCTTTACGGTGTTTATCTAGAAAAGTTAGGAGGTATGGATTACCGCAGCCATTGCAGCTGCGCTCATTCATAAACACGCACAACCCCGGCCAATTGGCGCAAACCAGTTTGGCTGTGGGGTTGGCTAACGGTCTTGGGCGCAAATAAACAGAGCCTGGAGTGGCAAGCGCTCTTTATCCGAAGGCGTCAGGCCTGGGCCTTCTCGTTTTTCTTTTCCAGGGCTACGGCCTGCTGGGATATCTCGATGATCTGCTCGCGCATCCAGCGGTTGGCCGGGTCTTGGTCGGTGCTTTCGTGCCAGTACAGGTGGGTTTCCAGCGGCGTCATGTCTTTGATTGGCAACTCGACAAAGTGCAGGTCGTTACGGCGGGCGAAGCGTTCTGGCACGGTCATGGCCATGTCGGTGCCTTGCAGCACAGTGGTGGCCATCAGGTAATGCTGTGAGCGCAGGGCGATCTTGCGCTGGATGCCCAGGCGGCCCAACGCCAGGTCGACGTGGCCCAGGCCGCTGCGGCGGCTGGAGATATGGATATGGGTCAGGCCCATGTACTCATCAAGGCTGATTTTCTCCTTGGCCATGGGATGACCACGGCGCATGGCACAGACGTAGCGGTCTTCCATCAGCTTGACGTGGCGCACCTGAGGGTCGGTGTTGAGTGGTGCATCCACTGCGAAATCCAGACGGCCAGCGGCCAATTCCTTGGTGGTTTCACGGCGACGCGCGAGCATGCTCTCGATATTCACATTCGGCGCCATACGCCGCAGACGCTGGAACAACGGCGGCAGGATGATGGCCTCAGTGAGGTCGGTCATGCTGATGCGGAAGGTTTTGTTGGCCTGGGCCGGATTGAAAATGCGGCTTTCCTGCACGGAAATGCGCAGCTGCTGCAGCGCGTTGCGCACTGGACCAATAATGTTCTGCGCCATCGGCGTAGGCACCATGCCCTGCGCGGTACGCACGAACAGCGGGTCGTTAAAGGTTTCACGCAGACGCGCTAGGGCATTCGACACGGCGGGCTGGGTAATGCCGACAATCTGCCCGGCGCGGGTCAGGTTGGCTTCGGTATAGATGGCATCGAAGACGACAAAGAGGTTGAGGTCGACCTTGTTGAGATTCATGACGCGCGCGCTCCGCAGGTTGTTGTTATGGGTGGATCATATATCGGTGATGAATGTTTATACACGCTGAGAATAGATTAGATAAATCTTAATCCCTGCTCTAGCATCATTTCCACCTCACCTCATTCCCTAAAAATCAGCGTCAGAAGGTAGCCATCATGGATTTCGCCTACTCCCCAAAGGTTCAGCAACTGCGTGAACGCGTCACCGCGTTTATGGAGAGCCATGTCTATCCAGCAGAAGCCGTGTTTGAGCAGCAGGTCAATCAAGGCGACCGCTGGCAGCCCACCGCGATCATGGAAGAGCTCAAGGCCAAAGCCAAAGCCGAAGGGTTGTGGAACCTGTTTCTACCGGACTCTGAGCTGGGTGCAGGGCTGACCAATACCGAATATGCGCCCCTGGCCGAGATCATGGGTAGTTCGTTGATTGGTCCTGAGCCGTTCAACTGCGCCGCGCCGGACACCGGCAATATGGAAGTTTTGGTGCGCTACGCCAATGAAGCGCAGAAGGAGCAGTGGCTCAAGCCGCTGCTGGACGGCACCATCCGTTCGGCTTTCGCCATGACCGAGCCGGGCGTGGCCTCATCCGATGCCACCAATATGCAAGCCAGTGCGGTGCGCCAGGGCGATGAGTGGGTGATCAACGGCCGCAAGTGGTGGACATCCGGTGCGTGCGATCCGCGCTGCAAAATCATGATCTTTATGGGCCTGACCAACCCGGATGGCCCGCGCCATGCGCAGCACTCGATGATTCTGGTGCCCATGGATGCGCCGGGGGTGAAAGTGCTGCGCCCGCTGCCAGTATTCGGCTATGACGATGCACCGCACGGCCACGCTGAAGTGTTGTTCGAAAACGTCCGCGTGCCTTATGAGAACGTTCTGCTCGGTGAGGGGCGCGGTTTCGAGATCGCCCAGGGTCGCCTTGGCCCGGGCCGCATTCACCACTGCATGCGCTCCATTGGCATGGCCGAGCGCGCGCTGAAACTGATGTGTGAGCGCTCGATCAGCCGTACTGCCTTCGGCAAACCGCTGGCGCGTTTGGGTGGCAATATCGATCACATCGCCGACTCGCGCATGGAGATCAACATGGCCCGCCTGTTGACGCTGAACGCGGCGTACATGATGGACACCGTGGGCAACAAGATTGCCGCCAGTGAAATCGCCCAGATCAAGGTGGTGGCGCCCAACGTCGCGCTTAAGGTGATCGACCGCGCGATCCAGATGCACGGCGGTGCTGGGGTGTCTAATGACTTCCCACTGGCTTACTGGTACGCCATGCAGCGCACCCTGCGCCTGGCCGACGGCCCGGACGAAGTGCACCGTGCGGCCATTGGCAAGTTTGAGATCGGTAAGTACGTGTCCAAGGATGTGATGAAAGCCAGCCGTTAAGGCGCTTCAGCAACACAGCACAAGGCCCGCAATTGCGGGCCTTGTGCGTTGTGGGTTTACGCTGGCCTAAACCAGTCAGCTAGCTCTCAGTAGACCCAGACTTCTACCCGGCGATTCTTTATTCGGCCTTCGTCCACGCTGTTGGCGGCCACTGGCAGCTCATCACCGAGGCCGATGATGTCGCGGAATACGACTCCGCCTTTGCTTAGCTCACGGCGTACCGCCATGGCGCGTAACTTTGACAGCAACTCGGCGCGGGCCGGGTCAGCTTTGGCGTCACCGAAACCCACCAGTACCACGTTGCCCTTGAGCTTGTTTTGCGCCTGCAGGTAAGCCAGTAGCCGGTTCAGATCGCGCCGTGCCTTGTTGTCCAGGCTGGCGCTGCCTTCCTGAAAGCGAAAATTCACCGATAGGCGTTGGGCGTTTTGCGCCAGGTCCAGATAGCTGGCGGGCATATGCGCATGCGCGGGGATGTTCACCGCCTGTACGGTCTGCGCGATAAACCCACTCTGCTCGACAATCGCCTGGCCGCGCGGGCTATGGGCAAACTGCACCAAGGCACGGGCCCAGGGGTTGTTAAGCGCGGGCTGGTTATACAGAAACAGCCGGCGCGACAGCGGGTAATCCTCGGTGGCAATCAAGGTCAGGCTGGGCAGCATGGGTTGCGAGTCGCCGGCCGCGATGGCCAGGGCCTTGGCCTGGCGAATATAAGGCAGGCCGATAAAGCCGATACCGTTACGGTCTTGGCTGACCGCATCGGAGAGTTTCTCGCTGGATTCAAAACGCTTGGCGTTACTGGCCAAGGCTTTGCCATTGGCGCTCAGCACCAGCTCTTTAAAGGTGTCATAGGTGCCGGATTTGTCATCGCGCGCATAAATATTGATTTCGCCTGCGGGTGCACCGAACTGCGCCCAGTTGGTGATTTCACCTGCAAAAATCTGTGCCAGCTGCAAGGTGTTTAACGCGGACAGCGGGTTGCCCGGGTGCAGGATGATGGCCAGGCCATCGAGCGCGATGATCTGTTCAGCACCGGCGCTTTTAAGGTCGCCAAGGGCAAGCAGGCTGGTGGCTTCGCTGTCCTTGATGGGCCGTGATGAGGCCGCCAGCTCAGCACTTCCATCGGCCAATGCAGTGAAGCCGGTGCCCGAGCCATGGGCTGCGACCTCAATGCTGATGCTACGGCCATCGGGATGTGTGCCAGTGATGCGCTGCTCATTCTCCGCCGCGCCGGCTTCAATGCGAATGGCGCTTAACCCTTGCTCTTCAAACAGGCCTTTGACCAGCGCCGGGCCGAGCTTGGCGCCAATGGTGTTGGAACCCTGAATGCGCAACACGCTGTTGTTATCAGCGGCAATGGGCAGGGCGGCGAATACCGACCAGGGCAGGGCGTAGCAGATTGAGCCGAGTAACAGGAAACTGATGGTGCGAATCCAGGTTTCACGATCAGAAGCGGAATGGGTGCGCGGCATGCGACAAACACCTTGTATGGGTGAGTGAAAGTGCCGCGACGATAAGACAAATACGTGACTGCAATATGACAGTCACTTTTCGATATGAGCGCTCTAGCGCCGGGTTTATTCGCTCAATTCGAGCCAGATTGGAGCGTGATCCGAGGGTTTCTCCATGCCGCGCAGGTCGTAGTCGACACCGGCATCCTTAATTCGCCCCTGCAAACCCGTTGAGGCGAGAATCACGTCGATACGCAGGCCGCGCTTGGGCTCGTCCTCAAAGCCGCGGCTGCGGTAATCGAACCAGCTGAAACGGTCATTCACCGCCGGGTTGAGATGACGGAAGCTATCCACCAGGCCCCAGTTCTTCAAGGTGGCTAGCCATTCACGCTCTTCCGGGAGGAAGCTGCACTTGCCGCTTTTCAGCCAGCGCAGACGGTTTGGCTCACCGATGCCGATGTCGCAGTCTTCTGGCGAGATATTGATATCGCCCATCACCACCAGGGCTTGCTGCGGATTGAACTGGCTCACCAGCAAGTTCTGCAAATCCGCATAGAAGCGCTGCTTAGCCGGGAATTTGGTTGGGTGGTTACGGCTTTCACCCTGCGGGAAGTAGCCATTCATCACCGTGACCGGGTTGCCCTGGGCGTCGGCAAAGGTGCCATAGATGAAGCGTCGTTGGGCGTCTTCGGGATCACCGGGAAAGCCTTTGTGCAGGCTCAGCGGCGCCTGGCGCGACAGCAGGGCAACGCCGTAATGGCCTTTCTGGCCGTGGTAGTGCACGTGGTAACCCAGCTTACGGATCTCGGCTTCTGGGAACTGCTCATCCGCCACCTTGGTTTCCTGCAGGCCAATGACATCTGGCTGGTGCTTGTCGATCAGCGCGGCCAGTTGATGTGGGCGGGCACGCAGGCCGTTGATATTGAAAGAGACGATCTTCACGGGCGACTGTCCTGGGTGGCGTTCTGGAAAAAACGCGATGCTAGCCCATTGCGCGCGCCAGCGGCCAGCCTGTGGCGGTGGCTGATGCACGGTGCTAACGTGGCTGCAGGCCGAACACACTAAGAACAGCAGAGGTCAAGCAGATGCCCAACAGTCTCGCCGAAGTTCGCATGCTCGATAGTGGCTATGCCCGTGAAGCGCGCTCGCTGCTTTATCACGCCTACCGCCATGACCCCACGTTCGCTTACCTGTTTGAAGCCGAGCGCCCTGGTTATGATCAGCGTGTGCGCGCCACGGTGCGCGAGTTGGTGCAGCAACATTTTGCCGAAGAGCTGCCGGCCATCGGCCTGCTGATCGACGACCGACTGATTGGCATGGCGCTGATCGCACCGCCGCAGCGGCGTATGGACATTACCGAGAGTTGGGGCTGGCGCATGCGCATGCTGCTGACGGCCGGGTTTCGTTGCACCAAGCGCTACCTTGAATACCATGACGCGGTGATTGCCTGCCTGCCGCCCGGCCCGTATCACGTGCTGCCGTTGCTGGGGGTTCACCCGCAATACCAGGGCAAGCACCTTGGTGAGCAACTGCTCGAGGCGCTGCACAACTGGTGCGCTGAAGATGCCAGTTCACAGGGGGTGGTCCTCGACACTGGCAATGGCCACTACCTGGATTTCTACAAGCGCCAGGGCTATGAAGAGGTCGGTGAAGTTGCCATTGGCCCAGTCATTGAGCACGTGTTCTTCCACCCGAGCCCACAATTGGCCGTCAAAGCCAGTGCTTGAGGGTATGCCGGCACGGTGCAAAGATGCCGTGCCGCGCCACTAAAGCGCAGCCAGATGCTCTAAATCGGCCTCTGGCTCGTGCTAGCATCGCCTCCATGGCTGTTTTTTCTAACTTCTTTGCTGGGTTTTTCCTTCTCTTGCTGAGTGCTACGGCCCTGGCCGAAGCACAGCTGCGCGTGCGCGTTGAACCGGCCAATAGTGCGCTGAAAAGCAATATTGAAGGCTATATCGGTAGCCTCGGTGAGCGTCATGCCGAGGCCCTGCAGCGTTATCGTCGGGTGGCCGAGGGCCAGGCGGAAAAAGCCGCCCAGGCCTTGGGCTACTACCAGACGCAGATCACCACAGAGGTCAGCGACGGTGCCACGCCGCGGCTGACCGTGCGGGTTCAGCCTGGTGCGCCGGTGTTGCTGCGTGACGTGGTGGTGCGTGTTGATGGCCCTGCGGCGCAGTTGCGTGCCTTCCGCACCCCCGATGACCCGCAACTGCGCAGCGGCGCGCAGCTTAATCATGGGCGTTACGATGCGGCCAAGCGGGACATCCAGAACCAAGCCTCACGCTATGGTTTTTTTGCCGGGCGTTTCACTCAACAACGTCTGACCATCGACCCGGATGCCGGGGTTGCCGATATCGAGCTGGTCTATGACAGTGGCCCGCGCTACCAGCTCGGTGCCGTGCGTTTTCTTGGTGACGCGCCCTTCGATGAGAAACTGTTGCAACGCATGGTGCCGTTCCCGGCTAATTGCCCCTATGACTCTGCGCTGATTGCCAAGTTGTATCAGGCGCTGCGCTCCAGTGGTTATTTTGAGTCGGTGCAGGTGGATGCCAACCCGAGCAGCGCGGCGGCCGAGCAGATTCCGGTCGAGGTTCAGCTGCAGGTGCGTAAACCCCGCAGCATGGGGCTGGGTGTGGGGTTTTCCACTGATGTCGGCCCGCGCGGCAAAGGTAACTGGACCCGGCACTGGGCCAACCCGCAGGGGCACAGTTATGGCGCGGAGTTCGAACTGTCGGCCCCGCGGCAGAATGTCGGTCTGTGGTACGACATACCGCTGGACCCACCGCTGACCGATAAATTGCGCGTGGCCGGTGGCTATCAGGCAGAAGATTTAGCCGATACCGACAGCAGCAGCCGCCTGTTGACCTTCGGCCCGGAATGGCACAGCAAACTCGATAGCGGTTGGCAGCGGGTGGTGTCGCTTATGTGGCGGCACGAACAATACGATCTGGGTGACGACGCCGGTACCAGCACACTGTTAATGCCCGGCATCAGCTACTCCTACCTGCAGAGTGACAATCAGATCGACCCCAATCACGGTTACCGCCTGCAGCTGGATCTGGCTGGGGCTGCTAAAGGGTTGCTGTCCGACGCCAATGTGCTGCACGGCAATGTTCAGCTCAAAGGGCTGACCACCGTATTCAAACGTCACCGCTTGCTGGGCCGGGTGCAAGTGGGCGGTACGGAGTCCAATGGCTTTGCTCGGGTGCCACCGTCGCTGCGTTTCTTCGCCGGTGGTGACCAGAGCGTGCGCGGTTATGACTACCAGAGCCTGTCACCGGAAAATAGCCAAGGGGACAAGGTGGGCGGCCGCTATCTGTTTACCAGCAGCGTGGAATACCAATACAGCCTGACCGAGCGCTGGCGCTTGGCGAGTTTTGTCGACCAGGGTAATACCTTCGATTCGTTACAGCTCCCGTCGCTGAAAAGCGCTGTGGGCGTTGGCGTGCGTTGGGTCTCGCCACTCGGTCCGTTGCGTCTCGACTTGGCGCACCCGCTGGATGATCAGGGCGGCATCCGCCTGCACTTTTCCATGGGCCCGGAACTGTGACGCGCCGGCTGCGCTATGGCCTTTACGGCTTACTCGGGGGGCTGCTTGTTGTGTGCAGCGGCCTGAGCCTGCTGCTGGGTACGCAGGGCGGCAGCCGCTGGTTACTGGAGCAGGTGCCGGGCTTACAGGTCGAGGGCTTTAACGGCCGCTTGGCCGGGCGCTGGAGCGCGGCAAACTTGCGCTGGCAGCAGGGGCAAAACAGCGCGCAGCTGATCTCGCCGAGCCTGGCCTGGTCGCCTGCCTGCTTGCTGCGCCTGACGCTGTGCATCGGACAGCTGCACAGCGGGCCGATCACCTTGGAGTTACCAGCAGATGAGCAGGCCAGCAACGAGCCATTCAGTCTGCCAGACCTGAGCCTGCCCCTGGCGTTGCAACTGGGTGATGTGCAGATCTACAGCCTGCAGCTCAACGGCGTCGAACAGCTACGGGCCTTGCAGTTGGCTGCACGCTGGACGGCGCAAGGTATCCAGCTCGATAACCTCAGCCTGCACGCCGCTGACCTCGACCTGGCTCTGCAAGGGCAGGTGCACACCACGGGTAACTGGCCCTTGCAGCTCAGCGGGCAACTGCAATTACCGGCGCCTGAGCAGCAAGCCTGGCCTGTAACGCTTGAGCTCAGCGGCGAGTTACGTGAGCGGCTGCAACTAAGGGCGAGCAGCAGCGGTTACCTGCAGGGCGAATTAAGCGGCTGGCTGCAGCCTTTGGTAGAAGACCTGCCTGCGCAACTGCGCTTGCAGGTCGCAGCCTTTAAGGCCAGCGCTGAACTGCCGGACAGCCTGACTCTTGAGCAGCTTGAGTTGACGGCCCAGGGCGATTTGCAGGCGGGTTATCAGGTTATCGGCAGTGCCAGTTTGCCGGCCGTCGAAGGGCCTGTGGCTTTGGCGCTGGCGGGTGTGGTCAAGGCTGACGGTGCGGATGTCAGTAACCTCAGCCTGACTGCCAGCCCTGAGCAGCAGGTAGAGCTCAGCGGCGAGCTGAACTGGCAGCAGGGCCTGAGCCTGGACAGCCGCTTCACATGGCAGAACTTCCCCTGGCAGCGCCTTTACCCACTGAGCGAGGCGCCGCCCGTGGCGCTGCGTACGTTAAAAGGTGAGTTGGCCTATCAGGCTGGCAATTATCTGGGGCATTTCGCCGCCGAGTTGGATGGCCCAGCAGGCGCGTTTAGCCTGCAAAGCCCGCTGAGTGGAGATCTGCAGCATCTGTACCTGCCCGAGCTGCGCCTGCAGGCCGGGCAGGGCCGCGCCGAAGGTCAGGTCAGCCTGGGTTTTGCCGAGCAACTGAGCTGGGATGTACGTTTGCTGTTGAGCGAGCTTGACCCGGCCTATTGGCTGGCCGAGCTGCCGGGCAACCTGGCCGGCCCTGTGAACAGCTCCGGGAGCCTGCTTGATGGGCAGCCCACACTCAGCGCCGATATCGACCTCAAGGGGCGCCTGCGCGGGCAGCCGGCCACGTTGCTGGCAAAATTTGCCGGCGGTTTGCAGCAGGGCGAGCTGAGTGCGTTGGACGTGCGCCTGGGTGATAACCGTATCAGCGGTAAAGCGGCCTTGCAGGAGCAGCTAAGCGGCCAATTGTTGTTGGCGATGCCGCGCCTGGGGCAACTCTGGCCTGGTTTGCAGGGCCAGCTCAGCGGCCAGCTGGACCTGGCCGGCAACCTGCAAGCGCCTCAAGGCCAATTGCAGCTGCAAGGTCAGCGTTTGGCCTATGCCGACCAGCGTCTGCAACAGCTCAGCCTCGATGCGCGCCTGAACCGTGTCCAGCGCGGCCAGTTAACCCTGCAGGCCCTGGGCATCCAGCTTGGCGAGACTGATCTGGGCCGCCTCGATGTCACAGCCAATGGCGATCAGCACCAGCAAAGCCTTGAGTTGCAACTGCAAGGCCCCTTAGTGCAAAGCCAGCTGGCGTTGGCTGGCAAACTGGATAAAGGCAACTGGCGCGGCAGTCTCAGTCGCGGCCAGGTGCAAAGTGGTGGTCAGGACTGGCGCCTGCAACAGCCGGCTTCACTGGTGCGCCTGGCCAGCGGCCAGCTTAGCCTCGGCGCGCATTGCTGGCGTTCGGGCAACGCCAGCCTGTGCGGCGGTGAGCAGCGCCTGTTGCCGGAGCCTAAGTTAAGCGTTCAGCTCAGTAATTTGCCGATGGATAGCCTGGCGCCGTGGTTACCCAAGGATTTCACCTGGCAAGGGCAACTCAATGGTCAACTGCAGCTTGAACTGCCAGCCAGCGGCCCGAATGGTCGCCTGCAGCTGGATGCTGGCAGCGGCATCTGGCGTGTCCGCGATCAGCAACAGTGGCTGGAGTTCGCCTATGACAGCCTGCGCCTGAATACCCAAATTCGTCCGCAACGCATCGACAGTTCACTGCTGTTGCGTGGCCCAGCTATTGGCGAGCTGGCCCTGGACGCCACGCTTGATCCGCGTCCGGCGAGCAAACCGCTGTCTGGCAGTTTCCGTCTCAACGGCCTGGACCTGGCACTGGTTCGGCCCTTTGTGCCGATGGTTGAGCGTATCGCCGGGCAGCTCAATGGTGCGGGCACGCTGTCGGGTGGGCTTTTAGCGCCGCAGATCAACGGCAACCTGCGCGTCAGCAATGGCGAAATCGCTGGCGGCGAATTGCCCATGAACATCGAACAGCTACAACTCCAGGCCCGTATTGAGGGCGAACGATTACTGCTGGACGGTGATTGGCGCAGTAGCGAACAGGGCCAGGGCAGCCTTAACGGCGAGCTGAACTGGGCCGCTGGTTTAACCGCAGACATGCAATTGCGGGGTAGCCGGCTGCCGGTGGCGGTGGAACCTTATGCGGCGCTGGAGGTTGAGCCAGACTTGCGTTTGAGCTTGCGCGATGAGCAGTTGTCGGTGGCGGGCAAGGTGCTGATTCCCAGCGGCAAGATTGAGATCCGCGAGCTGCCGCCCTCAACCGTGCAGATTTCCAGCGATGCGCATGTGCTGGGGCGTGACCGTGCGCAGCAGCAGCCCACGGCGATTGCCATGGACATTGATGTCGAGGTTGGTCAGGAACGCCTGACCTTCAGTGGTTTTGGCTTGAATGCCGAGCTGAAAGGCCGTGTGCACATCAGCAATGACCTGGACACGCGCGGTGAGTTGAGCCTGAATAAAGGACGTTTCCGCGCCTATGGTCAGCGCCTGAATGTGCGCCGCGCGCGCTTGCTGTTCGCCGGCCCCATCGACCAGCCGTTTCTCGATATTGAGGCCATCCGCCAGGTTGATGATGTCACCGCGGGTCTGCGCCTCAGCGGTAATGCCGCGCAACCGACCACTGTGGTGTTTTCCGAGCCGGCGATGAGCCAGGAGCAGGCGCTGTCCTATTTGGTCATGGGTCGTCCGCTGGGGCAGGGCGGTGGTGACAACAATATGCTCGCCCAGGCCGCACTGGCCCTTGGCATGGCCGGCAGCGCGCCGCTGATCAACAACCTGGCGCAAGGTTTGGGGATCAGCGATTTCCAGCTGGATACCGAGGGTTCCGGGGTGACCACCAGTGTGGTCGCCAGCGGTAACTTGTCTGAGCGCCTGAGCCTGCGCTATGGCGTGGGGGTGTTTGAGCCGGCTAACACCATTGCCTTGCGCTATGAACTGAGCCGCAAGCTCTATCTCGAGGCTGCCAGCGGCCTTGCCAGTTCCCTGGATTTATTCTATCGACGGGATTTTTAGCCGCTGTTTGTGCGGACAAACGCTGGATTAAGCCAGTTAATTCGCGTTTAAATTGCGCACCGCGCTCAAAACGTCTGAGCGTTGAAATCTAAACGGTGAAAATCACTATCACAGTCTCCCTATACTGGCTGCCGCTGAGCACTGGGCAGCCGTTGCGCTGACTGGTATAGCCCGATTCGCTGTTTGCCCGCGCACCAACCCGGCTCGCGTTTGCCTAACAGCGTTGCCTACCCGGCAATCGGATAAGCGATGGGTACCCACCTCGCGTTCACTAAAACAATAAGGAAATGAGCATGGAATTCGTCAACACCCTGGTTAATCAACTCAATGGCGTGGTCTGGGGGCCACCCATGCTGGTGCTGATTCTCGGCACCGGCCTGTTCCTCATGCTGCGCCTTAAATTTATGCCGCTGAGCAAGATCGGCGCTGGCTTCAAACTGATGTGGCAAGGCCGCAAGAAAGGCGATGAGGAAAGCGGCGAAATCAGCCCCTTCCAGGCGCTGATGACCTGCCTGGCTGCCACTGTGGGTACCGGTAACATCGCCGGTGTGGCCACCGCGATCTTCCTCGGTGGTCCGGGCGCACTGTTCTGGATGTGGTGCACCGCATTGGTCGGCATGGCCACCAAGTACTGCGAAGTGGTACTGGCGGTGCACTACCGTGAGAAGGACAAGCGCGGCGAGCACGTTGGCGGGCCGATGTACGCGATCAAAAACGGCCTGGGCAAAAAGTGGCTGTGGCTGGGTACGGCATTCGCCATTTTCGGCGGCTTTGCTGGTTTCGGTATCGGCAACATGGTGCAGGTCAACAGCATGGCCGCGGCCCTGCAAACCACCTTCAACGTACCGTTGTGGGCCACCGGTTTGGTCACCATGGTCTTTGTTGGCCTGGTGATCCTTGGCGGTATCAAGCGCATCGGTAAGGTCGCTGCGACCCTGGTGCCGTTTATGTGCGTGGCCTACATCATTGCCGCGTTCGTGGTGCTTGTGGTGAACGCCTCTGAGATTCCAGCAGCCTTCGAAATGATCTTCACCTATGCCTTTAGCCCAGCCGCTGCCACCGGTGGTTTTGCCGGTGCAGCAGTTATGGCGGCGATTCGCTTCGGTGTGGCACGCGGTATCTTCTCCAACGAAGCGGGCCTGGGTACTGCTGGTATCGCGCAGGCGGCCGGTACCACCAACAGCCCGGTGCGTTCGGGGATGATCGGCATGCTCGGGACCTTTATCGACACCATCATCATCTGCTCGATGACCGGTCTGGCGATCATCACCTCCGGTGTATGGACCAGCGGTGAAAGCGGTGCGGCACTCTCGGCGGCGGCCTTTGAATCGGCCATGCCGGGCGTCGGTGGCTACATTCTGACCATTGCTCTGGTGGTGTTTGCCTTTACCACCATTCTCGGTTGGAGCTACTTCGGCGAGAAGTGCTGGGAATACATGGTTGGCACCAAGTCGATCATGCCGTTTCGCATTCTCTGGGTGCTGGCGGTGCCGTTCGGTGCGATTGCCCAGCTGGATTTCGCCTGGTTGGTGGCCGATACCCTCAACGGCCTGATGGCGATTCCTAACCTGTTGTCGCTGATACTGCTGAGCCCGATCGTGGTCAAACTGACCAAGGATTATTTCGCTAAAAATTGATGTGCCGTATGACTGAGCAGGGTAGTCTGACTTTCTGGTCAGTTCTCCCTGCCCGTCTTCAAGAGGGCGCGGGCTTGCCATTTGGTGGGTTCGCGCCCTTACTTGTTAACCGTCTCCAATTTCGCTGAAAAAGGATTGTTCCAATGGCACAAGTCACCCTTAAAGGTTCCCCGGTTGAAGTCGCTGGTCAACTGCCACAGGTGGGCCAGCAAGCCCCCGCTTTCAGCCTGGTCGCCGGCGACCTGAGCGATGTGAGCCTGGCCAGTCTGGCCGGTAAGCGCAAAGTGCTGAATATTTTCCCAAGCGTCGATACCCCGACCTGCGCCACGTCCGTGCGTACGTTCAACGCCAATGCCAGCAAGCTGGCCAACACCGTGGTGTTGTGCATCTCCACCGACCTGCCGTTCGCCCAGGCGCGTTTCTGCGGTGCTGAAGGTCTGGAAAACGTGATCAACCTGTCGACCATGCGCGGCGCTGAGTTCCTCAAGGACTACGGCGTGGCCATTGCCAGCGGTCCACTGGTGGGCGTTGCTGCCCGTGCGGTCGTAGTGCTGGATGAAAACGACAAAGTGCTGCACAGCGAGCTGGTTGCTGAAATTGCTGACGAGCCGAACTACGAAGCTGCAATGGCTGTACTCAAGTAAGCGCACACTTCGCATCATCGACGGCCTGCTTTGCAGGCCGTTTTTATTTATGGCTTGTTATCCCGGCGGGTCGTTGCGATGCGAGGCTGAACGCCAATCCGACGATTTTCTATTCGGATCAGATATTTAGTTACGTAAGAGAAAGGTAAATAGGCGGTAAAGAACCTTTGCACGGGAGCTGATAGTCAATATCGTTCAGGCTCCCCAAGGAAGTGATCGTCGCCATGCCTGATACACAGCTCAGCAACCGTACCCGTAACCTGTCGCGCCAATGGCTGATTGGCCTGCTTGCGCTCGCCGCGCTGAGCCTGCTGCTCTGGTGGTTTTGGCCCAGTGCAGAACAAGGCCCGGAAATGGGCCGTGGCCGTTTTGGCGATATGGGCCCGGTACCGGTGCGCGTGGCCAGTGTGAGCCAGGGTGATTTCCCGGTTGAGCTCAAAGCCCTGGGCACGGTCACGGCCTATAACACGGTGAATGTGCGCGGCCGGGTAGATGGCCAATTGGTCAAACTGCTGTTTAAGGATGGTCAGCAGGTCAAGGCGGGTGAGCTGCTCGCGGTGATTGACCCGCGGCCCTATGAAATCGCCCTGCAGCAGGCGCAGGGCGCACTGCAAGAGCGCCAGGCGCAGCTGCGTAATGCCGAGCTGGACCTTAAGCGCTACCGCGGGCTATACGCCGAAGACTCAATAGCCAAGCAGGCGCTCGACACCCAGGAAGCGCTGGTTAACCAGTACCGCGGCAACCTCAAGAGCTTGCAGGCGGATGTCGCCACCGCGCGGCTTAACCTCGATTTCACTCAGGTGCGCGCACCGATCAGCGGCCGCCTGGGTATGCGTCAGGCGGATGTCGGTAACTTGGTTGGTTCCGGCGATACCCTGCCATTGGTAGTCATCACCCAGACCCTGCCCATTGCCGTGATGTTCACCCTGCCGGAAGCCGAACTGCCAGCGGTGGTGCAACAAATGCGTACCGGCAATACCTTGGCTGTCGAGGCCTGGGATCGCAGTGAAAAACTCAAACTGGCCGAAGGCGAGCTGGAAAGCCTCGACAACCTTATCGACACCGCCACCGGCACGATCAAACTCAAGGCGCGCTTCGCCAATGCCGAAGAGCAGCTCTTCCCCAATCAATTCGTCAACGTTCGCTTGCGGGTGAAAACCCTGCAAAACGTCACGCTGATGCCCGCCGCCGCGCTGCAGTTCGGCGCCAGTGGCACCTTCGCCTATGTTGTGGACGAAGAAGACAAGGTGCAGCTGACGCCAATCAGCGTCGGCCCCAGCGATGGTCAACTCAGCGTGGTGGAGCAGGGCCTCAAACCGGGCGATCGCCTGGTGCTGGAAGGCACTGACCGCCTGCGCTCCGGCAACAAGGTCGAGGTAATCGGCGATAAACCGGTTACTGCCCAGAAGGACGTGGCTACGCCTGAGCGCATGGGAGCGCCGCGCGCCCAATGAACGCCTCTCGCCTGTTTATCCTGCGCCCGGTCGCCACCACGCTGATCATGCTGGCGATATTCCTCAGCGGCCTGATCGCTTACCGGATGCTGCCTGTCTCGGCGCTGCCGGAAGTGGATTACCCGACCATTCGGGTGCTGACCCTGTATCCAGGCGCCAGCCCCGATGTGATGACCAGTGCGGTCACCGCGCCGCTTGAGCGCCAGTTCGGCCAGATGGCCGGGCTAAAGCAGATGTCCTCGACCAGCTCCGGCGGCGCCTCGGTGATCAGCCTGCGCTTCAACCTGGAGGTGAAGCTGGATGTCGCTGAGCAGGACGTGCAGGCCGCGATCAACGGCGCGAGTAACCTGCTGCCCAGCGATCTGCCGGCGCCGCCGGTGTACAACAAGGTCAACCCGGCTGACACCCCGGTGCTGACCCTGGCCATCAGCTCGAAAACCCTGCCATTGCCGCAAGTGTTTGACTTGGTCGACACCCGCCTGGCGCAAAAACTCGCGCAAACCAGCGGTGTTGGTCTGGTCACCCTGGCGGGTGGGCAGCGTCCGGCGGTGCGCCTGCGGGTCAACCCTGAGGCCTTGGCGTCCTACGGTTTGAACCTCAGCGATGTGCGCACGCTGATCACCGCCAGTAACGTCAACCAGCCCAAAGGCAACTTCGACGGGCCGACCCGGGTGTCGCAACTGGATGCCAACGACCAGCTGAAATCTGTCGATGAATACCGCGAGCTGATACTGGGCTACAAGGACGGCGCCACGCTGCGCCTGAAAGACGTCGCAGACATCATCGATGGCGCCGAGAACCAGCGCCTAGCCGCCTGGGCCAATCGCAACGAGGCCGTATTGGTTAACGTGCAGCGCCAGCCCGGCGCCAACGTGATTGATGTGGTTGACCGTATCCAAACGCTGCTGCCCCACCTGACCCAGGGCTTGCCGGCCAGTGTTGAGGTCAGCGTGCTGACCGACCGCACCGAGACCATCCGCGCCGCAGTCAAGGGCGTGCAGCATGAACTGCTGCTGGCCATCGCCCTGGTGGTGCTGGTGACCTTTCTGTTTCTGCGCAAGCTCTCGGCCACGCTGATTCCGTCCATTGTCGTGCCGCTGTCGCTGATTGGCACCTTCGGCGTGATGTACCTAGCGGGTTTCACCATCAACAACCTGACGCTGATGGCCCTGACCATCGCCACCGGCTTTGTGGTGGACGATGCCATCGTCATGCTGGAGAACATCGCCCGCCATCTGGAGGAGGGCGAAACGCCGCTGAATGCCGCGTTAAAAGGCGCCAAGCAAATCGGCTTTACCCTGGTGTCGCTGACCATCTCGCTGATTGCAGTGCTGATTCCACTGCTGTTTATGGCCGATGTGGTCGGGCGGCTGTTCCGTGAGTTCGCCATCACCCTGGCGGTGGCCATCCTGATCTCGCTGGTGATTTCCCTGACCCTGACGCCGATGATGTGCGCGCGCTTGCTTAAGGCCGAAAAGCCTGAGGAAGAAGGGCGCTTCTACCGTGCGGCCGGCGCCGTGATTGACCGCATGATCGCGCAATATGGCGTGTGGCTAACCTGGGTGCTCAAGCATCAACCGCTGACGCTTTTAGTCGCCATTGGCACGATGGCGTTGACCGTGCTGTTGTACCTGGCAGTGCCGAAGGGCTTCTTTCCGGTGCAGGACACGGGCGTTATCCAGGGCATTTCCGAGGCGCCGCAGTCGATTTCCTTCAAGGCCATGAGCGAGCGCCAACAGCGCCTGGCCGAGGTGGTTTTGCAGGATCCGGCCGTCGCCAGCCTGTCGTCCTACATCGGCGTAGATGGCGATAACCCCACGCTCAATAGCGGCCGCCTGTTAATCAACCTGACGCCACGGGCCGAGCGCGATGTCAGCGCCAGTCAGATCATCGAACGCCTGCGCCCCGAGTTGGCGCGGATTCCCGGTATCGAGCTGTATCTGCAGCCGGTGCAAGACCTGTCCATCGAGGATCGGGTCAGTCGCACGCAGTTCCAGTTCAGCATGGAGTCGCCGGATATCAGCCTGCTCGAAGAGTGGGTGCCCAAGCTGGTCAGCGCGCTGCGTGAGCAGCCGGAGCTGACTGACGTGGCCAGCGACCTGCAAAACCGTGGCCTGCAGATGTTTCTGCAGATCGATCGCGACATGGCCGGGCGCCTCGGGGTGAGTGTGGCGGACATCGATAACGCCCTGTACGACGCTTTCGGCCAGCGGCAGATCTCGACCATCTACACCCAGGCCAGCCAGTACCGCGTGGTGCTGGAAAGCGAAAACGCCGGCAGCATCGGCCCGGCGGCGCTGCGGCAGATTCACGTCAAGGCTGCTGATGGCCAACAGGTCGCTTTGTCGAGCCTGGCCCAGGTCGAGGAACGTGCGGCCAGCCTGCTGATCAACCATATCGGTCAATTCCCCGCGGCCACCCTGTCATTCAACCTGGCGAGTGGCGTATCGCTGGGTGAGGCGGTGGCGGTGATTGAGCGCATCAAGCAGGAGATCGGCATTCCAGCGGCGGTGCAGACGCGCTTTCAGGGCGCCGCCGAAGCCTTCCGCGCCTCGCTGTCGAGCACCTTGCTGCTGATTCTCGCGGCCATCATCACCATGTACATCGTGCTCGGTGTGCTCTACGAGAGCTATATCCACCCGATCACCATTCTCTCCACCTTGCCCTCGGCGGGAGTCGGCGCGCTGCTGGCGTTGCTGATCAGCGGTAACGAGCTGGGGTTGATTGCGATTATTGGCATCATCTTGCTGATCGGCATCGTCAAGAAGAACGCGATCATGATGATCGACTTCGCCCTCGACGCCGAACGCAACCAGGGCATGCAGCCGGAAGCGGCGATTTACCAGGCGGCGTTGCTGCGTTTCCGGCCGATTCTGATGACCACTCTGGCGGCGCTGTTTGGCGCGATCCCGCTGATGCTGGCGACCGGCTCCGGGGCGGAGCTGCGCCAGCCGCTGGGCTTGGTGATGGTCGGTGGGTTAATGCTGAGCCAGGTACTGACGCTGTTCACCACGCCAGTGATCTACCTGTATTTTGATCGGCTTTCGCGGCGTATCAGTGGTCGCAGCGCGGCCGGGCTTGTGGTCAGCCGATGAACCTTTCTGCGCCCTTTATCCGCCGGCCAGTCGCCACCTTGCTGCTGAGCCTGGCAATTCTGCTGCTCGGCGGCGTCAGCTTCGGCCTGCTGTCGGTAGCGCCGTTGCCGCAGATGGATTTCCCGACCATCACCGTGCAGGCCAGCCTGCCGGGCGCTAGCCCGCAAATCATGGCCTCCAGTGTGGCCACACCGTTGGAACGCTCACTCGGCACCATCGCCGGCATCAGCCAGATGAACAGCCGCAGCAGCCAGGGCAGCACGCGGATCATGATCCAGTTCGATCTGGATCGCGATATCAACGCCGCCGCCCGTGAGGTGCAGGCCGCCATCAACGCCTCGCGCGAGCTGTTGCCCAGCGGTATGCGCAGCATGCCCACCTACGCCAAGGTCAACCCGTCGCAAGCACCGATCATGGTGCTGTCGCTGTCCAGCGATGTACTCGATAAGGGCCAACTGTATGACGTGGCCTCGACCATCCTGGCGCAGAAACTCGCGCAGGTAACCGGCGTGGGTGAAGTGCAAATCGGCGGCAGCTCCTTGCCCGCCGTGCGCGTGGCCCTGGAGCCACGCCTGCTCGATCACTACGGCATTGCCCTGGATGAAGTACGCCAGAGCATCAGCGCGGCCAACGCCAAACGGCCGAAAGGTGCAGTGGAGGATGCCGAGCGGCACTGGCAGGTGCAGGCCAGTGATCAGCTGGAAAAAGCCGCCGATTACCTGCCGCTGATTATTCGCTACCAGGACGGCGCCGCGGTGCGCCTGGGCGATGTGGCGACCGTTACCGATGGCGTAGAGAACCGCTATAACAGCGGCTTTTTCAACGATGAGCAGGCGGTGCTGCTGGTGATTAACCGGCAGACCGGCGCCAATATCATTGAAACAATCGCCGGCATCCGCGAGCAGTTACCGGCGCTGCAAGCGGTGATCCCCGCCAGTATCACCTTGCAGGTGGCCATGGATCGCTCGCCGGTGATCACCGCGACCCTGCATGAGGCCGAGCAAACCCTGCTGATCGCCGTGGTGCTGGTGATTCTGGTGGTGTTCGCCTTCCTCGGGCGTTGGCGCGCCGCACTCATTCCCGCCCTGGCTGTGCCGGTGTCATTGGTCGGCACCTTTGCTGTGATGTACCTGCTGGATTTCTCCCTGAATAACCTGTCGCTGATGGCGCTGATCATCGCCACCGGCCTGGTGGTGGACGATGCCATCGTCGTGCTGGAGAACATCTCGCGGCATATCGAAGCTGGGGAAACGCCCATGGCTGCAGCCTTCAAGGGCGCGCGCGAGGTGGGCTTCACCTTGCTGGCGATGAACCTCTCCTTGGTCGCGGTGTTTATCTCGATCCTGTTTATGGGCGGCATCGTCGAGCGTTTGTTCCGCGAGTTTTCCATCACCCTGGCCGTGGCCATCGTGATTTCCCTGTTAGTGTCGCTGACCCTGACGCCGATGCTCTGCGCACGCTGGCTCAAGGCAGAAACTGCCGAACACCAGCCCAGCGCCATGCAGCGTTGGGGCGGGGCCGTGCAGACGCGCGTGCTGGGGTTCTATCAACGCAGCCTGGACTGGGCGCTAAAGCATTCCTTGCTGATGCTGTTCAGCCTGCTGGCGACCATTGCGCTGAATATCTTTCTGTTTGTCAGCGTGCCAAAGACCTTTATGCCGCAGCAGGACACTGGCCAGCTGATCGGCTTTATTCGCGGCGATGACGGCCTGTCATTCCAGGTCATGCAGCCGAAAATGGAAATCTACCGCCGCGCGGTGCTGGCAGACCCGGCGGTGGACAGCGTGGCGGGCTTTATTGGCGGCAGCGGCGGGATTAATAACGCCTTTATGATCGTGCGCCTCAAGCCCATCGCAGAGCGCAAGATCGGCGCCCAGGCGGTGATCAATCGTCTGCGCAAAGAGGTGCCGAAAGTGCCGGGTGGACGGTTGTTCCTGATGCCCGACCAGGACCTGCAGATCGGTGGCCGGGAAGGGCGCAGCTCGGAAAACGAGTTCATGCTGATGTCCGGTGATCTGGATGAGTTACGCAAGTGGCTGCCGCCCGTGCGCGAGGCGTTACGTGCCTTGCCGGAGCTGACCGACATTGATGCCACGGAGGTTGAAGGTACGCAGCAGATTCGTCTGGTGGTCGAGCGCGATGTGGCCAAGCGCCTGGGCGTGGACATGAACATGATCACCGCCGTGCTCAATAATGCGTTTAGCCAGCGGCAGATTTCGACCATCTATGACAGCCTCAATCAGTACAGCGTGGTCATGGAGATCAATCCGCAGTTTGCCCAGTACCCGGAAACCCTCGAGCAGATTCAGCTGATTACCGCCGACGGTGCGCGGGTGCCGCTGTCCAGTTTCGCCCGCTGGGAGCGCAGCCTGGAAGAAGACCGGGTGAGCCACCAAGGGCAGTTTGCCGTGGAAAACATTGGCTTTTCCCTGGCCGAAGGCGTCAGCCTGGATCAAGCCAGCCAGGCCATTGAACGTGCCATCGCGCGCATCGGGTTACCCACTGACGTACAAGGCGTGCTCGGCGGCACTGGCGGGGCCTTCCAGCAGACCCAGCAAAACCAGCCGTGGATGATTCTGCTGGCCTTGGTGGTGGTGTATATCGTCCTCGGCGTGCTCTACGAGAGCTATGTGCACCCGCTGACCATCCTCTCCACCTTGCCCTCGGCCGGGGTGGGCGCACTGCTGGCGTTGCAGCTGATGAGCATCGAGTTCAGCCTGATTTCGCTGCTCGGGTTATTCCTGCTGATCGGCATCGTTAAGAAGAATGCGATTCTGATGATCGACCTGGCCCTGCAGCTGGAGCGCCAGCAGCACCTGAGCCCGGCGGAGTCGATTCGCCAGGCCTGCCTGCTGCGTTTTCGCCCAATCATGATGACCACCCTGGCGGCGATCCTTGGCGCACTGCCGCTGATGCTCAGCAGCGCCGAAGGCTCGGAAATGCGCCAGCCGCTGGGCATCACCATCGTTGGTGGCTTGGTACTGAGCCAACTGCTGACCCTGTACACCACGCCGGTGATTTACCTGTATTTCGACCGCCTGCGCCACCGGGTTAACCGCTGGCGCGGTGTGCGCACTGACGCTGCTTTGGAAACCCCGTTATGAATGTGTTGACTGCCTACCGCTTACCCGCCTTGTTGGCATTAAGTTTGGCCCTGAGTGCCTGCGCCATCGGCCCGGACTACCAGCGCCCACAGCTGCAAACCCCGGCGCAGTTCAAACAGATTGAAGGCTGGACCCAGGCCCAGCCCGGCGATGTGCTGGCGCGCGGCAGTTGGTGGCAGCTGTATGGCGATGCCGAGCTGAATGCCCTGGTTGAGCGGCTGAATATTTCTAACCAGAACCTGGCCGCCAGCGAAGCGCAGTACCGCCAGGCCCGCGCCCTGGTGCGTGGCGCGCGTGCAGCGTTCTACCCGAGCCTGTCGAGCAGCGCCGGGGCCAGCCGCAGCGGGCAGGGCACTGGCAGCCAGAATGCATCCAGCGGCACCAGTTCGAGCAGCAGCGGTGTATCCACCAACTATGACCTCAGCCTGAATGCGGCCTGGGAGCTGGACATTTGGGGCAAGCTGCGCCGCTCGCTGGAATCCAGCCGCGCCGGTTTTGAGGCCAGTGCCGCCGATCTGGCTGCACTGAAACTCAGCCTGCAATCGGAGCTGGTGCAGAACTACCTGCAATTGCGCGTGCTGGATGATCAGCAGCGCCTGCTCGATGCCACTGTCGCGGCCTATGCGCGCTCGCTGAAGCTCACGGAAAACCAGTACAACGCCGGCATCGTGCCTAAATCCGATGTCAGCCAGGCGCTGACCCAGTTGAAAAGCACCCAAGCCCAGGCGATTGACCTGCAATGGCAGCGCGCCCAGCTGGAACATGCGATTGCCGTGCTGATCGGCGTACCGCCTAGCGAGCTGAGCATCGCCGTGCGTAAGCAATTGCCAGTGCTGCCAACAATCCCCGTGGCGCTGCCATCTCAACTGCTGGAGCGCCGCCCAGATGTGGCCGCCGCCGAACGCCGGGTAATGGCCGCCAACGCCGATATCGGCGTGGCTGAAGCAGCGTGGTACCCAGACCTGACTATCTCCGCCAGCGGCGGCTACCGGGGCAGCAGCTTTGCCGACTGGATTGATCTGCCCAATCGCTTCTGGTCGCTCGGCCCGCAGCTGGCATTGACCCTGTTTGATGGTGGCGCGCGCAGCGCCGAGCTGGAACGCACGGAGGCCGCTTACGATCAGACCGTGGCGCAATACCGCCAGTCCGTACTCGACAGCTTCCGCGAAGTGGAAGACTACCTGGTGCAGCTGCGCGTGCTGCAGCAAGAAGCCGGGGTGCAGCAAGAAGCGCTGGACGCCGCGCGCGAATCCTTGCGCTTGATCGAAAACCAGTACCGCGCCGGCACGGTTGACTTCAACAGCGTGGTCAACGTGCAGGCCACCGCGCTGAATAACGAGCGCAGCAACCTGACGCTGCTAGGCAGCCGCTTAACTGCCAGCGTGCAGCTGATTGCCGCGCTCGGTGGCGGTTGGCAGCAACAGCAGTTGATGGATGAGCCGCCTACGGCTGCGCAGCAGACTGTTCCTGACACAGTTGGTACAGCCGCTCCTTGAGTAGGCTGCCGGCCTGGCCCAGGTTGGGCCGGGCATACAGCACCAGGTGCATGCCCTCAATCGCCGGCAGGCTGTCGATGATCTGGTGGTCAGCCTGCAGGACGCGCCGTGGCAGCAAACTGATGCCCAGGCCTGCCGCCACCGCCGCACAAACGCTGGCCAGGCTGGTACTGGAATAGCCAATACGCCAGTTACGAGCCTGCATCTCCAGCGTCTGGATCATTTCCTGGCGATACAAGCCGCCGGGGGCAAAGACCGCCAGCGCCAACGGCTCACGCGGCCAGGCCGGGCGCTGCCGGCTGTCGACCCAGCACAGCGGCTCCGGCCAGGCGGCCAGGCAATCACTGCCGGGGTTCATTTGTTTACTCAGCAGCAGGTCAAACTGGCCTTCGCGGTATTGCCGCAGCAGCTCCGGGCTGAGCCCGCTGCTCACCTCTAAACGCACACTGGTTTGCGTGTCGGCAAAGTCGGCGAGCAGGGGCATCAGGCGTTCGGCGGCAAAATCCTCCGGAACGCCGAGGCGCAGTACGCCCTCACTTTGCTGATTGCGCAGTACATCGTCGGCCTCATCGTGCAGCGCCAGAATGCGCCGGGCATAGCTGCACAGTTGCTCGCCTTCGGCGGTCATCAGTATCTGCCGGGCGCTGCGATCCAGCAGACGTCAGCCGAGGTTGTCCTCCAGGCGGCGTATTTGCTGGCTAACGGTCGACTGGGTGAGGTGCAGGCGTTCAGCCGCACGGGTGAAATTACCGCAGTCGGCCACGGCAACAAAACTGCGCAAGAGCAGGTGGTCGAGCATTAAAGTATTCCTGAGCCAACTGATAAGCATGCTTATATTTAATTTCAGCATACTTTGCCAGCTCGGGATAATTAGCGGTTTATTGATCAAACTGATGAAGAGTGTGCAATGAGCTATGATCGCGATTTTCTTGAACAGGCCATCCGCCTCGCCGAAGCCAACGTGGCGCAAGGCGGCCGACCCTTTGGCGCGGTGTTGGTTCGTGAAGGCCAGCAGCTGACCGCAGCCAGTAACCAGATGCACGTGAGCTTTGATCCCTCGGCGCATGCCGAGTTGTTGTGTATCCGTCAGGCCAGTCAGCTACTGGCCAGCAACCGCCTGGAGGGCTGCGTGATTTATGCCAGCGGCCAGCCGTGCCCCATGTGCTTGAGCGCTATGCACCTGTGCGGTATCAGCCGGGTGGTGTTTGCCGCCACCAATGCCGAAGGTGAGCCTTTTGGTTTGTCCACGGCGGGGGTTTATCAGCAGCTGAGCTTGCCGTTGGCGCAACAGCGTCTGCGCATCGAGCATGTCGCACACAGCTCGATGACGCCGCTTTATCAACGCTGGTATGCCGAGCATGCTTAAGCAACTGTCGCAACATGCGGGCCCAGGACTGCGTACCTGCGCTTGGGTGGGGGTGTTGGTGATCTTGGCGCTTAACCTGCGGCCGAGCCTGACGTCGATCAGCCCGCTGCTGAATGACATTCGCAGCAGCGTTGGCATGGGGTTTCAGATGGCCGGCCTGCTCACCACCTTGCCGGTGGTGTGCATGGGCTTGGTGGCGCTGCTCAGTGCTCAGGTCGAGGCTCGTCTGGGTGAGGGCAGGGGCATTGCCCTGGGTTTGTTGTGCATCTTGTTGGCCTGTGCGGTTCGCGGTCTCATCGATCACAGCGTGCTGCTGGTGTGCTCGGCCTTGTTGGGCGGCTTGGGCATTGCGCTGATTCAGGTGCTGGTCCCGGGCTTGATCAAACGTCGGTTTGTCGGCCGCGTGGCCCTGGCGATGGGCATTTATTCGGCGGCATTGATGAGCGGCGGCGGCCTTGCCGCCTGGTTTAGCCCGCGCCTGGCGAATAGTTTTGGCCACTGGCATGCAGGGCTGGCGCTATGGGCGTTACCCGCGTTACTCGCCTTGCTGCTCTGGCTGCAAACACCTTGGCGCGCTGCGCAAAGCCTGTCTGTCGAGCAACGGCTTAGTCGGTTTGTCCGCAATAAACGCGCCTGGACCCTGGCGTTGTATTTCGGGTTCAGCAACTGCGGCTATATGGCTGTCGTGGCCTGGCTACCGGCCTATTACCAGCACTTGGGCTGGAGCAGCCAGAACAGTGGCGCGCTATTGGCCTGGATGACGCTGTTTCAGGTGCTGGCCGCGCTTGGCATGCCAGCGCTTGCCCAGCGCACGCGTGAGCGCCGTGGTTTGCTGAGCATTAGCCTGATGGCGCAATTACTCGGTTTTGCCGGGCTGCTGCTCGCGCCGGAACAGGCTGCGCTGCTGTGGGTAGCACTGATCGGTTTCGGTTTGGGCGCCTGCTTTGCCTTGAGCCTGATCCTCACCCTCGACCATTTGCAAGAGCCGAGTGCCGCCGGTCAGCTAGCGGCCTTTGTGCAGGGCTTTGGGTTTTTGATCAATGCGCTTGCGCCCGCCGCCGGTGGTTTGCTGCGCGAAATAACGGGCGGTTTTTCCACGACCTGGCTGTTGATGGTGGTGTGCATTGCATTGATGTTGGCGTTGACGCCGCGCTTTAGCCCATCCAGCTACTGGCGTATTACCACCAACGCGCAGCAACCACCCGCGATAGCCGCTTGCGGGTAAGCGGTTGCGCATGGCCGCTCAGTGCACAACCGCGATTAGCGGCGAATGGCACGCCAGGCCGTAAACAGGCACAGCGCCAATAGCAGGGCGACGCCAGCCAAGGTCCAGTAGGTGAACGAGAGGCCGAGAATGTTGTAGTCGTTCTCGCCACACACGCCGGCGCTCATAAAGACGCTGGGCAGCCACTCATGCAGCGGCAAGTAGAAGGCATAGAAGGGGAAGGGCGAGCAGCTGGAGCTTTCCAGTACGCCGGTTTCGATCAGCAGCAGATGCGTGTTGTCATACACCGCCATGCCGCTTGCAGCCAGTAGCAGCGGCCATAGCAGTAGGCTCAACCAACGCACGCCAAAGGCCTCCAGCGCCAGAATCAGCAAGCTGATAACCCCACCACAGAGCAGCCATAACCGAATCTGAATGCACAGGGTGCAAGGCTCCCAGCCAAGCAGGTGTTGCAGCAGCAGCGCGGCACCAAGCATGGCGAAGCAGGCGAGAGCAATCAGGGTGAGCAGGGGCGTGATTGACGTGGGGCGGGACATCGTAATCTCCGAAGGGAACGGGTGTGTCGGCTAACGCAGAGACGGCGCCGACAGCTCAAATAGTGTGCGCATGACCTGGATTGTCTTTCCATGTAGAGCGTCAGCAGCGCAAGGATGATCGTCAGCGAATAGGCAAACAAGCCTAGATTGATGCCCAGGACCATATTTTCCCTTCACCGAGTTCAGCGTTTCAGCAGTGATGAGTGCAACTGGTTAAAACACTGAACGATGCGCGCATGGCTGACATCGCTAAAGGCCTGCTGCGTGAGGCTGACCAGCACGCTGGGTTTGACCCGACCAGAACCCAACTGACGGTTCATATAGGCCAGCAGTTCCTCGTCGCTGACGTTGTTGGGAGGCAACTGTTCCATAGATCTACGGCCTTTGATGGGTAAACGCACAGGCTGCGTGGGCATCTTACATTTCATCCTATCGAGCTGATGCTCGCGACACATCCGCTTGCTGTTTGGCGAGCGCGACTATTCAGCGGGCGATGCCATACTCACTGAGGACTATAACGCTCATACCGAAATCCTATTGGCTCGTTGACTGCCCAGCCACGAAGCTATGTGCATCCGGTAGGTGAATACAACAGGAGTGAATCATGTCAAACGAAGCGAAGTGCCCATTCTCCAGTGGCGCAGGCAAAAATAGCGTATCTGGCGGCGCACCGAAGAACGCCGATTGGTGGCCGAACCAGCTCAACCTGAAAATTTTGCAGCAGCACTCTTCCAAGTCCGACCCTATGGGGGCTGACTTCAACTATGCCGAAGAATTCAAGAGCCTTGATCTGGATGCCGTGATCAAGGACCTGCACGCGTTTATGACCGACTCGCAAGACTGGTGGCCAGCCGACTGGGGTCACTACGGCGGTCTGATGATCCGCATGGCCTGGCACGCCGCCGGCACCTACCGTATTCATGACGGCCGTGGTGGTGCAGGTACCGGAAACCAGCGTTTTGCGCCCCTCAACAGCTGGCCGGATAACGGCAACCTGGACAAGGCGCGTCGCTTGCTCTGGCCGATCAAGCAGAAGTACGGCCGTAAGCTGTCCTGGGCCGACCTGTTCGTCCTGGCCGGTAACGTGGCACTGGAATCCATGGGCCTCAAGACCTTCGGTTTTGCCGGTGGCCGCGCGGATATCTGGGAGCCAGAAGAAGACACCTACTGGGGTGCGGAAAACGAATGGCTCGCCACCAGCGATAAACCCAACAGCCGTTACACCGGTGATCGCAACCTGGAAAACCCATTGGCGGCTGTGCAAATGGGCCTGATTTACGTCAACCCGGAAGGGCCGGACGGTAACCCTGACCCGCTGGGTTCGGGCCGCGATGTACGCGAAACCTTCGCACGCATGGCCATGAATGATGAAGAAACCGTGGCACTGGTAGCCGGTGGGCACACCTTCGGTAAAGCCCATGGTGCAGGCGACCCGTCGCTGGTGGGCCCGGAGCCGGAAGCGGCACCGATTGAAGAGCAAGGCTTGGGCTGGATCAACAAATTTGGCACTGGCAAAGGCGTACACACCACCACCAGCGGTATTGAAGGCGCCTGGAAGCCTAATCCGACTACTTGGGATAACGGCTATTTCGACATGCTGTTCGGTTATGAGTGGCAGCTGACTAAGAGCCCGGCTGGTGCGCATCAATGGACGCCGATCAACTGCAAGCCTGAGCACCTGATTCCTGATGCCCATGATCCTGCGCTAAAGCATCCGCCGATGATGACCACGGCTGATATGTCACTGCGTATGGACCCGGTCTACGAAAAAATCTCGCGGCACTACCACCAGAACCCGCAAGCGTTCGCCGATGCTTTCGCCCGCGCCTGGTTCAAGCTGACTCACCGTGACATGGGGCCACGTGCACGTTACCTCGGCCCGCTGGTGCCACAGGAAGAGTTGATCTGGCAGGACCCGGTGCCGGCTGTCGAGCACGCCCTGGTTGATGCGCAAGATATTGCCGGCCTCAAGGCCAAGGTACTGGCGTCCGGCCTTTCGATTGCACAGTTGGTCAACACTGCTTGGGCTTCGGCTTCCACCTTCCGTGGCAGCGACAAGCGCGGTGGTGCCAATGGTGCGCGTATTCGCCTCGCCCCGCAGAAAGACTGGGAAGTTAACCAGCCCGCTGAACTGGCTAAGGTACTGGCCAAGCTGGAAGCACTGCAGAAGGACTTCAATGCAACGGCAACCGGCGGTAAGCAAATCTCCCTGGCTGACTTGATTGTTCTGGGCGGTGCGGCAGCGGTTGAAGCGGCGGCGAAGAAGGCTGGTATTGAAGTTGATGTGCCGTTTACCCCAGGCCGTACAGATGCCACGCAGGAACAGACTGATGTCGAGTCCTTCGATGCGTTGGAGCCCAAGGCCGATGGCTTCCGTAACTATGCGAACAAGGGCTACGAAAGCGTTGCTGCCGAGATACTGATCGACAAGGCGCAACTGCTGGACCTGACCGCCCCAGAGATGACCGTGTTGATTGGTGGTCTGCGCGCACTGAATGCCAACGTGGGGCAATCCTCGCATGGGGTGTTGAGCAAGCGTCCAGAAACCCTGAGCAATGACTTCTTCGTCAATCTGCTCGACATGGCGACCAAATGGCAGCCGTCCGCCACCGCCGGCGTGCTGGAAGGTCGAGATCGCAATACCGGTGACTTGAAATGGACCGGCAGCCAGGTGGATCTGGTATTCGGTTCTAACTCGCAGTTGCGCGCTCTGGCTGAGGTCTATGCCACCCGCGACGCACAGGCGAAGTTCGTCAATGACTTCATCGCCGCCTGGGACAAGGTGATGAACCTGGATCGTTTCGACATCAAGTGACCCGTATAGAGGCCTAACCAGCCTCAGATGAAACCACTTCGCCCCGCCATGGTCAGCCATAGCGGGGCGAAGTTTTTTATAAGTGCTTGATTAAGCTTGAGTTCATCCAGCACCGGTAAACTAGCCCAACTTTCTAAACGTTTTTGGAGTCTACCTATGCCAAGCCTTGCCTGCGCACCACTCAAACAGGCTCCGGTCGCATTCGCACTCTGTGCAGCACTGTTCACCACTGGCGCGATGGCCAGCCAACCACAGATCTACGGGCTGCACGAGCAGGTTTCGTTGCATGAACTGGCCCTAGAGTTGCCCGCCAAGCTGGATACCGGCGCCGAAACCGCTTCGCTGAGCGCTAAGAATATTGAAATGTTCAAGCGCGATGGGGGCGAGTGGGTGCGCTTTCAGCTGGGTATGGAAAACGCCAAGCAAGCGCAGGTTATCGAAAAACCACTGGCGCGCATGAGCTACATCAAACGCCGTGCCGACGATCGCAAACCCGGCGACAAGCAGCTGTATACCGCGCGCCCGGTGATTGAGATGGAAGTCTGCGTGGGGGATGAGTTGAAGAACATTGAGGTCAACCTGACCGACCGCAGCGCCTTTGAATTCCCGTTGCTGATTGGCTCATCTGCGCTGAAAGCGTTCAACGCAGCCGTCAGCCCGGGTGTGCACTATTCAGCTGGGCAGCCAAATTGTATGCAAGCGAGCTAACGTGACTGTGGCCTTGCGTGCTTTTACAGGCAGCCTCGGCGTTACCCATATGTACAACAGTGCTGAGAGGCAGGGGCCTGCGAGAAATAGCTGATGCTTATTCGCCCGCAACAGGCTGAGGCGTTCGGGTAAAGGATGTGCAGAGTGCAGAAGTGTCTCGGCGGCATTTTTATTCTTGTGAGCGCCGCGCGAGTGTCACCTATACCAAGTGTTGAATTAGAAGCGGTAGGTCACTTGAGTGCCAAAGCCATGGGCAGTGTTTTTGTAGGTGGAGCTGTAGTCGCTCTTTTGAATCGAGGTATCGGCTTCCTTGAGGTAAGAATAGGCCACATCGATGGTCATATTATCGTTCGGGCTCCACGCAGCGCCTAGGCTGAAGGCTTTGCGATCGCCTGTAGGGATGCGCGGCGAACGATTGGTGTTGTTGGTTGGCGACTGATCCACGGCCAGGCCGGCGCGCAGGGTCCATTGGCGGTTCAACTTGTAGGCGGCGCCAACGGCGTGTGCCCAGGTGTCGTGCCAGTTTTGCGGCTCAACGATATTCCCGATGCGGTTGTTGAGCGGAGCCGGTACGCCTTTGTTGACCGCGCGAATTTCTTCCAGACGGCTCCAGCGTGTCCACGTGCTACCGGCGTACAGGGTCCAGTCGTCGCTCAGCTCGTGGGTGATGGAGAAATCCACCGACTCCGGTGTTTTCAGCGCCAGGGTGGTGTCGTACTTGCTGCCGGAGAAAGGGCCGAAACTACTGCCTTCAATCTGCGTATCACCTTTCAGGGTGTAATCGACCATTGAGTGGTAGGTCATGCCAATACGACTTTGTGGAGTGATCTCAAACAGCACGCCGAGGTTGAAGCCCAACGCAGTGTCATTGCCCTTGATCTTCACCTTACCGTCTGTGGCGCCCGGCGTTGCGGACGTCAGCTCACCGTCAATGCGGTTGATGGTTGGGCCGAACCCCACCGACAGTTGCTCATTGAAGCGATAGCTCAGGGTCGGCTGCAGGGTTATCACCCGTACTTCGCTGCGGTCGCCGTAATAACGCCCCTGGAAGTTGCGCTCATAATCGGTCACCAGACCGAATGGCACATACATGCCTAGGCCGAAGCTCCAGTTGTCGTTCAGCGGCTTGACGTAGTAGCCCATAGGCGCGCCGATAAACGGCACCATGTCGCCGTCATTGCTGCCTGGGAAGCTGCCGCTGGCGTTATCGATATCGGTTTTCGCGTAGATCAGCGCAAGACCGCCACTGACTTGTTCGCGCTTGATGCGTGCCATACCGGCCGGGTTGCCGAACACGGTGCTGGCGTCATCGGCAGAGGAGGAACGGCCGGCGAAGGCGGTGCCCATGCTGCTGATACTTTGTTCGTTGATGGCAAAGCCGCCGGCAACGCTATGGCTGGCGGCAGTTGCAAGGGCAAGAAACAGGCTGGTCTTGACGACTCTTTTGGACACGGAGGAATCCTAGGTTTTAGCGGGACGCGGAAATTAACAACTTTCCCTGACCCTTTCCAGCCTTTGAGGTTCCCGAGATCGAGCAGAACTATGCGTTCAATTAGCCGCTATCGTCGGCTAACTAGAGGCGGATTGTAGGACAACTGCTGTGGCGTGCTCAGGCTTTAGGCCACCTGACTGAGGCTGCCGATGCAGCGTTGCCAGGCGGCGATAAAGTCTTTATTGCGGCCGTGGGGTTTGAACACCCGGCGCCAGACTTGCGCCATGCCGAGCAGGTCGTCGGCTGCAGGCAGTTCGCGCTGTTCGGCCTCGATCAGCATCCAGGCAATGGCTGTGGCGTAGCGCAGGTTAACGGTCAGTTCCAGGTGCGGTGCGCTCAAAAAGGCATGTTGGCTGGCGAGGCCGCGTACCTGGCTGGCGAGTTCCGGGTCCAACGCCAAGTGTTTATCCCAGAGCTGCTGGTGGCGTTGTGCGGTGATGCGATAAAGGCCATGGCCGTGTTTGTCATCAAGGACCGAGCCGAGTTCTGATTGGCTGGCTGCGGCGCCGAGCAACAAGGCTTCGGCGGCGATGGAGTGGCGGCCCAAGTAGAGTAGGGTAGGGCGGATGATGTATTGGCTGATCTCGCAGGCGGCAATTCCCATAAAGCCCTCGATAGCAAATTACCGATGGGGCTGGGGCGCTGGCAGCTTTTGCTTGTTTTGATAAAGGCCCCACCGGAAGCGGGGTTAGCCGCTTAAGTTGAAGTCTAGTGTGAGGTTGTCGTTGTAAAAGACTGTTTTTAAATTGTTATCGGCTTTAGCTCGTTATCAATATTCCAGTTAATGCTAAGCAATGGCTGGCGCTGCCTCGGGGCACGGCCAGCCACAGGGCTTTAGTCGCCGGTAGCTACCGGGCGAGCAGGGTCGGTGATCCACTCACTCCAAGAGCCGGCATACAGAGGGGCCAGTGGATAGCCGGCTAAACACAAGGCGAACAGGTTATGGCAAGCGGTTACGCCTGAGCCGCAGTAGGCTACCAGGTCGTTGGCCGGGCGCTCGTTGAGGAGCGTGGCAAAGCGTTGGCGCAGTTGCGCTGCGCTGAGGAAGTGGCCGTCGCTGTCGAGGTTGTCAGTGAACACCGCACACTGCGCGCCAGGAATATGCCCGGCGACTGGGTCGATTGGCTCCACTTCGCCTTTGAAGCGCGGCAGGCCGCGGGCATCCAGCAAGGTCAGTTGGCTATCGCCCAAACGCTGTTGCAGCTGCGCCGCGCTGACCAGCATGCTGCTATCGGCGCTGCCGTTGAATGTGCCAGGCGCTGGCGTCGGCAGGTCCTGAGTCAACTCCCCGCCAGCCTCGCGCCAGGCTTTCAGGCCGCCGTCTAGCAGGTACACACCGTTACGTTTACCCAGCCAGGCCAGCAGCCACCAAGCCCGCGCAGCAAACGCACCGGGGCCGTCGTCATACAGCACCACCTCGCTGTGTGTATTCAGCCCCCATTCGCGCAGGCGTTGCAGCAGCTGTGCAGGTTCTGGCAGCGGATGGCGACCGGTGATGCCTTTATGGATCGGCCCGGACAGGTCGCGCTCCAAATCGGCGAACTGCGCACCGGGAATATGCCCTTCGGCGTAACTGCGCTGGCCGTAGGCCAGGTCATCCAGCGCAAAGCGGCAATCGAGAATCAGCAGATCGGGTTCAGCGAGGCGTTGTTGCAGTTGGGCGGCGCTGATCAGTTGGGCGAGGGGCATGTCAGTCATCCTGTGGGCAAAGGTGCTGTGCGCATCATAACCTTGGGTTTTAGCGGTCAAGATGGCTTGTGCAGAAGAATTTCTCTCAATAGACGCTGCATCGTGGCCCTTTTATGTGCATGCTGCCTGCCCGTTTTGTTCTGACCTAGGTTGCCGCGCCCCATGAAACGCTTTGTCTTGCTCGATACCGCCCCTATTCCTGATGGCTCTGGCGCACTGTGCCTGTTCGAGTATGGCGAGGACTTTGTGATCAAGATTGCCGGCGGCGATGGCGGTCAGTTGATGAATACACGCATGCACGGCTCCGAAGATGCGCTGGCGGCGATTCCCTGCAAAAAGGTCGCGGGCCGGCCGGATTCGCGGGTGCTGATCGGTGGTCTGGGCATGGGCTTTACCCTGGCTGCGGCGTTGCAGAACCTGGGCAAGACTGCCGAGGTGGAAGTGGCCGAGCTAGTGCCTGGCGTGGTGGAGTGGAACCGTGGTCCGCTGGGCGCCAAGGCCGGTTATCCGATCCTCGATCCGCGTACGCGGGTGATTCAGGACGATGTGGCCAATTGCCTGAAAAACGCCGATCAGCGTTATGACGCGATCATGCTGGATGTGGACAACGGCCCAGAAGGCCTAACCCAGAAGCGCAATAGCTGGCTGTATTCCGCCCAGGGCCTGCAGCGCTGCTACCAGGCTTTGCGTCCAAAGGGCGTATTGGCGGTGTGGTCTGCGAGTGCCGACCGGGTATTCAGCGACAAGGTGCGCAAGGCCGGTTTCAAGGTGGAAGAAGTGCAGGTCTATGCCCACGGCAACAAGGGCACTCGGCACACCATCTGGATCGCGGAAAAGAGCAAATAGGCAAGTCCCGAACATTAAAAAGCCCGCGCAACTAAGCAGTTACGCGGGCTTTTTTACGAGCTTAGAACCTAGTCAACGCTTCGCGAGCTAGGGCCATGCAAGGCAAAAACAGGCGAGGAAGCGGAGTGTACGAGTTGTACATGAGCATCCGAGCCTGTTTTTAACGCAGCAGGCGTTGGGCAGGTTCTTAGCGAATTTTCAGCTTGCCGATGCGGTCATTATCCAGGCTGCCGAAATACAGGTAGTCGCCCACCGGCTTGACCGAGGTGATCATGCGTAAATGCGTGCCGCTGGTGTCGTGCAGGCTCTGGGTGATTTCCCCCTGTTCGTTGAGTGCAATGGCAAAACCATAGGGTACGGCCTTGGGCCAAAGCGCACGCGGCAACTTAGCCATCTGCGTTTTCAGCCATGGATAACGGTGCAGGAAGTCAGCGTCAGCCTTACGCGGAGTTGGCAGGGCCACCCAGAAGGTGCCGTTGCGGTCGCCTTGGAGGTTGTCCGGCAGGCCGGGCAGGTTGTCGATAAAGATGTCGTGGGAGCCGGCCTTATCGCCGCTCAGCCAGTAGCGGGTGATGCGGTAGCGGTAGGTTTCGTTGACCAACACAAAGTCTTCAGCCGCGGACAGCGCCACGCCGTTGGCGAAATACAGATCCTTGAGCAGCACCTTCGTTTCGCCGTTGGCTGGGTTGTAGCTGAGCAGGCGACCATGGGGGCGGGCTTCGAGTAGGTCGAGCAGGTAGTCCGGCTGTTCAAAACGCGCTGAGGCATCGCTGAAATAAATGATGCCGTCGCGGGCAATATCCAGGTCATCGGTGAACTTGAAGGGCACGCCTTCGGCTTCTGTTGTAAGCACGGTGATCTTGCCCTGGCCATCGATACTGAGCAGGCCCTTATAAGCGTCAGCCACGATCAGGTTGCCGCTGGCGTCAAAGTCAATGCCCAGGGGCCGGCCTTGGGTGTTGGCGAAGGTTTCCACGCGGCCATCAAGCGTGATCCGCACGATACGGCCGTCATGCAAGCCGCTGTAGACCTGGCCCAGGGCGTCCACGGCAGTGTCTTCCGGGCCATGCACCTGGCCGCGGCCGAGCAGCTCGGCTTTCATCAACGTGTCGTTAGGCTCCAGCACGCCGGTCATCGCCGGAAGGGCCGGCGCGTCCCAGGCCAACGGGTCAATTGGGCTGGGCGTAATGACGAGGTAGATCGCCATTGCCGCGATCAGGGCCACAAGCAGGCCAAGCAGTTTCTTCATTGTTGTTATTCCCTGTAGTGAAGGTGCTCACATGTATGTGCCGGGCAGAATAACGCTTATGCGCTTTACCGCGCATCGTGAATGCCCGGCTATGGGGTGTGGCGATATATACTGCGCCGCATTCTTGATGGGAGAGCCGTGTGGCGATTGATATTCAGTGGATTGGTGATGACGCCAGCCTGGCGCAGCATTGTGCAACCTGGCGTACGCTGGCGTTTGTGGCGGTTGATACCGAGTTTATGCGGGTCGACACCTTTTACCCGATTGCCGGCTTGCTGCAGGTCAGCGAAGGCGAGCGGGCCTACCTGATTGATCCACTGCTGATCAGCGACTGGACCCCTTTTTCCGATTTGCTGCAAGACCCAGCGGTGGTCAAGGTGCTGCACGCCTGCAGTGAAGACCTGGAAGTCTTCCTACGCCTGACGGGCAGGCTGCCGGCGCCCTTGTTCGATACCCAGCTGGCGGCGGGTTACCTCAACCTCGGCTTCTCCATGGGCTATTCGCGCCTGGTACAGGCCGTGCTGAATATTGATCTGCCCAAAGGTGAGACCCGCTCCGACTGGTTACAGCGGCCGTTATCGGCCAACCAGGTGAGCTATGCGGCCGAAGACGTGGTGCATTTGGCCGAGGTGTATACCCGGCTCAAGGATCAGCTGTCCGCCGAGAAATATGCCTGGGTACTGGAAGACGGCGCTGAACTCGTCGCCAACCTCACCCGTGAGGTCGACCCCGAGTTGGCTTACCGCGAAGCCAAATTGGCCTGGAAACTCTCACGCCAACAGTTGGCCGTGCTTAAAGCGCTGTGCACCTGGCGCGAAGTCCAGGCGCGCCAGCGCAACCAGCCGCGTAACCGCATCCTTCGTGAGCATTCGCTGTGGCCATTGGCCCGTACCCAGCCGGATAACCTGGTGGCCCTGGCACGGATCGAGGACATGCACCCGAAAACCGTACGCCAGGACGGTGAGTTTATTCTGCAATTGATCAAGCAGGCTGCAGCCACGCCAGCCGCAGAATGGCCTGAGGCATTGCCTGAGCCGTTGCCGTTGGAGGTCTCGTCACTGCTGAAGAAGCTGCGGGCCATCGGTCAGCGCGAAGGTGAGCGCCTTAACATCGCCCCCGAACTGATGCTGCGCAAGAAAACCCTCGAAGCCCTGCTGAAAACCGGCTATCCCAATGGGCCCTACCAGTTGCCGGAGTCGCTGCGCGGCTGGCGGCGTGAATTGATGGGCCAGGCGTTGCTGGATTGCCTGGCTGCAAACGGAGAGTCCGCGTGAAACGTATTTGCTCAATCTACAAAAGCCCACGCAAGAACGAGATGTACCTCTACGTGCTGCGCAGCGATGGTCTTAAGCGCGTGCCAGAAAACCTGTTGCTGGCCTTCGGCCCGCCGGCCCTAGCATTTGAAATGGTGCTGACACCCGAGCGCGTCCTGGCCCGCGAAGACATCCACAAGGTGCTAGCCAACCTCGACGAGCAGGGCTATCACCTGCAAATGCCACCGCCGGAAGACGAGTACATCGAGCACCTGCCGGATGAACTGCTGCGCCGTAACGACCCGATGTAAACACCATGCATGCGACTGCGAAGGCCCCACTGCGTGTATTGATTGCTGAAGCGGAGCACGCGCTGTATGCCGAGCTGCTGCGCGAGCAGGCCCCCGAGCTTGAATTGCGTGGCAGTGATCAGCCGGACGCGCTGGCCGAATATGCCGCCGGCGGTGCAGTCTGGCTGGGCCAGCCCGACCTGCTTGTACCGTTACTTCGGCAGGGTTTTCAGCCGCAGTGGCTGCAATCGACCTGGGCCGGTATCACACCGCTGCTGGCGAGGGGCTTGCCGACAAATTATCCGCTGACCCGCGCCGTGGGCATTTTCGGTCAGGTGATGGCCGAGTATGTGCTCTGTCACGTGCTGGCCCATGAGCGCCAGCTGTTAGCCCGGCTGGCGGCGCAGGTCGAGCAGCGTTGGGGCAATCGCCAACCGCAGAGCCTTAATGGGTGTCGCGCATTGATCATCGGCACAGGTGATATTGGCCTGAGCGTGGCGCAGTTCCTCGCGCCATTCGGTATCGAACTGTGCGGCATCGCCAGCCAGCCACGGCATCTGCCACCGTTTCGCCAGGTGGCGGGGCTCGATGATCTGTCGCGCCTGGCGGGCGAGGCCGACTACTTGATCAATCTGCTACCGGACACCCCGGCTACCCGCGACATCTATGACAGGGCGTTCTTTGCCTGCTGCAAACCGAGCGCGCTGTTTATCAATGCCGGACGTGGCGTCGCGGTGGTCGATGCCGATCTGGTCGCAGCGCTGCACCAGGGCCAACTGGCCGGCGCAGTGATTGATGTCTGCCGTGAGGAGCCGCTGCCCGCAGGTCATCCGTTCTGGGATGCGCCGCGCCTGTTGCTGACCGGGCACAGCTCGGCACCCACTGACCCGCGCCTGCTGGTGCAGTTGTTTGTCGACAACCTGGGGCGCTGGCAGGGCGGTAACGCATTGCGCGGGCAGGTGGATTTTGCCCGCGGCTATTAACCCACCCTCCATTCGGCATGCCGCCCTTGGCCGCTGCTGGCCAAGCGGCTAGACTGCCGGCCTTTTCGCCCTTCACGTACCCTCGCCATGGCCGCCAAAGTCGAACCCTTCTGGAAACGCAAAACCCTCGAACAACTGAATCAGGACGAGTGGGAGTCTCTGTGCGATGGCTGCGGCCTGTGCTGCCTGCAAAAACTTGAGGATGAGGACGATGGCAGCATTTATTACACGCGCATCGCCTGCAAACTGCTCGACCTAGACACCTGCCGCTGCACCGACTACAGCAACCGGCGCAAATTTGTCGCCGACTGTATCCAGCTCACTCCAGCCCAGGCCGACCAGTTTCAGTGGCTGCCGCCCACCTGCGCGTATCGCTTGGTGAGCGAAGGTAAGGACCTGTTGCTCTGGCATCACCTCGTATGCGGCGACCCTGAACAGGTGCATAAACAGCGTATTTCCCAGGCCGGGCGCATGCTCAGCGAAAACAGCGTGGCCGAAGAAGATTGGGAAGACCACATGATCTTCCGCTCGGGCTGAACCGCACGTCAGTCACGCTGCCTAAACTCATCTGCGCCAATGAACAGCCTGTGGAGGCCTGCCATGTCGATTCGCCGTGTGTTGTTGTCTGTCGTTTTACTCAGCCTGAGCACACCGCTGTGGGCGAAGAAAGTCGACTTGGATTATCGCGTGCGCTTCCTGCCGGAGACCGAGCAGGCCGAAGTCAGCCTGACCCTGGCCGATGGCGCACCGGTGCTTAGCCTGGCGTTTAATTTAGGCCAGCAGGGCGTCTACAGCGATTTCAAGGCCGATGGCCAGTGGACCCAAGACAAGCCCGAACTCGGTACCTGGCAGCCGACCAAAGGTAAATCGACCCTAACCTATCGCGTGCGCGTCAACCACGAACGCAGCCCAGGCCGCTTCGATGCACGGATGACGAAAGACTGGGCCTTGCTGCGTGGTGACGATCTGGTGCCGGCAGTAACGCTGCGTCAGGAAGACAAAACCGAACTGGTTTCGCGCCTGCTATTCGATCTGCCCAAGGGCTGGAAAAGCGTCGAAACAGGCTGGCCACGTATCGGTAAGAATAAGTTTCGGGTTGATAATCCGCAGCGCAAGTTCGACCGGCCGACAGGCTGGATAGTTGCCGGCAAAGTGGGTACGCGCCGCGCCAAGCTGGGTGAGACTGATGTGGCAATTGCCGCACCCGTGGGCGAGGGCATGCGCCGCATGGACGTGCTGACCCTGTTGACCTTTGTGTGGCCACAAGCTCAGGAAGTGTTCCCGCGCGATCCCGGCAAGCTATTGATTGTCGGGGCTGGCGATCCGATGTGGCGGGGTGGTCTGTCGGCAGCCAACTCCTATTACATGCACAGCGCTCGTCCGCTGGTCAGCGAGAACGGCACCAGCTCCCTGGTGCATGAGCTTGTGCATGTGTTCAGCCGTATCCGTGCCCGTGATCGCAGTGACTGGATCACCGAAGGCATCGCCGAGTATTACGCCATCGAGCTGATGCGCCGCGCGGGCGGCTTGAGCGAGGAACGCTATCAGAAAATTCGCGAACAGCTGATTGGCTGGAGCAAGCCGGTAAAAAGCCTGCGCACCGACAACTCCAGCGGTCCGGTCACCGCACGCGCCGTTCTGTTGCTGCAGGAGCTGGATCGAGAAATCCGCCAAGCCACCAAAGACAGCACCCAGCCGCGCTCGTTAGATGACGTCACCCGCGGCCTTATGCGCCTGGATAAAGCCACTACCAAAGACTTTATCGAAATCAGCGAAAACGTTATGGGCGGCGCCTCCGAAGTGCTGGACAGCAAGCTGTTGCGCTAACTACTTGAGGCCCAATCCGGATTTGGTGTTGAGGCCCTTGGCCATGCGGTCGTAGAGCACCACATTGACGGTGGCCGCGAGGTTCATGCAGCCCTGGGTGGGGATGTAGATCACGTCCTCACACCAATCGAGGACTTCCTTGCTCAGCGAGCCGTCTTCGGGGCCGAAGATGTAGATGGCGCGGTCGGGGTGGGTGTACTGCGGCAATGGGCGTGCACCTTCGACCAGTTCCACTGCGACCGGTGTGCAGCCAATCGGAATGATTTGCTGCAGGTCTTCAACGCCGATCAGCGGAATATCCATATAGATGCGCTGGGTGTCGGTGACAAAGTCGCGGGCACGCGCATAGCGTTTGCCGCTGTAAAACACTGAGGCCGCGCTATAACAGCCTGCTGCACGCATGACCGAACCGACGTTCTCTGGGGATTTTGGGTTGAACAACCCGATGCAGCTGTATCGTTTGTTTGCCACGTGTCCGGCCTTTTCTGTGCCTTGCGGCAACCAAAATTAAAGGCCGGGGATTATACGGGCTGGTCAGGCTGGGGCCTATTCTTTGCTCTTCAACCGTGCCGCCAGGTCAGCAAAGGGGTTGTGCGTGGCCTGAGCCGTCTTCGGCGTGCTGAGCGAGCCTTCACTGAAGTACTGCTGATCGGTGTAGCGCGAATGCTCATTGTCATGGCAGAACAGGCACAGCAGCTCCCAGTTGGAACCGTCCTGCGGGTTGTTGTCATGGTTGTGGTCGCGGTGGTGTACGGTCAACTCGCTCAGGCGCTTACCGGCGAACTCACGGGCACAGCGGCCGCAGACGTGTGGGTACATTTTTAACGCTTTGTCGCGGTAGCCTTCCTCACGCGAGCGCTGGGCATCAGCAAGGATGCGGTCAAGCTTGGCGGTGGCGGGTGATTTATCGCTGCTCATTGGGAGTCTCGTGAATTGTGCCTGTGTGCGCAGTCTAGCCTTGCCGGCGATCAGTGAGAACTGCCAGTTCGGCACTTAAGCGCTTGCGCGTGGCCTAAGTGAATACCTGCTCATGGAGATGCCATATGCGCCCGATCATTTTGCTCGTTGCCCTGACTACCCTGACCAGTACGCCGTTGTTGGCTCAGCAACCTATTGGCAATCCGCTTCCAGAACCGGCGACAGGGGCGCCCGGTACGGCCACACCGCAACCTTATGGCATGCCCGCTGCGCCACGGCCACTGCCGAGCGCGCCGGCTAACAGTGTGCCGCTGCTTAAGCAGCCATCCTTGTTAGAGCCTTCGCAGAACCGCAGCGATCAAGACCTGCAGCTGTTGCGTGAGCAACGCGAGCGCAATGCACAACCGCTGAAAAAGCCTGCCGAGTGACCGTTCCTTGGCTGTGCGAGCACTTTTCGCGGCCTCAGTGCAGGCCGAGGACCTTGAAGATAAAGGCGTACTCCAGGGCGACATCCTTGAGCGCCTGATAGCGCCCGCTCATGCCGCCATGGCCGGCGTCCAGATCAGTCTTCAAAAGCAACAGGTGGCTGTCAGTCTTGTGCGCCCGCAGCTTGGCCACCCATTTGGCAGCTTCCCAATACTGCACGCGGCTGTCGTTGTAGCCGGCCACGGCGAGGACCGCCGGATAAGCCTGAGCCTGGATATTCTCGTAGGGCGCATAACGTTTGATTCGCTCGAATACTTCAGGCTCGCTCGGGTCGCCCCATTCGTCGTATTCGGTGACGGTCAGCGGCAGATCGGGGTTCTGCATGGTGTTGAGCACATCGACAAACGGCACCTCGGCGATGGCCGCAGCGAACAGTTCCGGGCGCTGGTTAAGCACGGCACCGATCAACAGGCCGCCGGCGCTGCCGCCGCTGATAACCAGTTGTTCGGCCTGGGTGTAACCGCTGTTGATCAGGTGTTCGGCGCAGGCAATAAAGTCGCTGAATGAATTGTGCTTGTGTTGCAGCTTGCCGGCGCGGTACCAGGCTTCGCCCAGTTCGCCGCCGCCGCGCACATGAGCAATGGCAAAGACAAAGCCACGTTCGAGCAGCGACAGGCGCGCGTGGGAAAACCACGGGTCGAGGCTTTCGCCGTATGCGCCGTAGCCATACAAGTAGAGCGGGGCGCTGCTGCCCAGTACCTCGCGCTTGGCCACCAGGCTGATCGGCACCTGAGTACCGTCTGCCGCTGTCGCCCACACGCGCTGGCTGACATAGCTGTCAGCATCAAACGGGCCGAGTACCGGGGTTTGCTTGAGCACCTGCTGCGCGCCGCTGGCCAGTTCCAGCTGACGCACTTGCGCCGGACGGTTGAGTGCTTCATAGCGCAGGCGAATCACCGGGCTGTCGAACTCCAGGCTGTCCTGCACATACAGGCTGTAAGCCGCGTCGGGTAACTGCACGCGGTAGGCCGTTTGCCCTTGCGGTTGTACCTCGATGATCGGCAGACCGTTTTCGCGCAGGCTAAGTACCAGCGCGCGCTGATTGAGGCTGACGCCTTCGAGCATCACCTGCGGATCATGCGCGCGCAGCAGGTGCCAGTGCTGGCGAACCGGGTTTGTAGCGGGGGCGCTGAATAGGGCGAAGTTGATCCCGTCTTGGTTACTGCGAATCAGCCAGCACCACTGACCATCGAGCATGCCGTGGTCGATGTCGTATTCATGGCCGTCTTCGCGCGGGGCTACGCAGCTGAAGCTGTCTTGCGGTGTGGCGGCATCCAGTACCCAGGTTTCGCTGGTGGTTTTGCTGCCTAGCTGCAATATCAGCTGACGCTCCGAGCTGCTGCGGTAGCAACTGAGGAAGAAACGCCCATCTGGCTCATTGAACACCAGCTCGGCCGCGTCAGTGCCCAGTGTGTGGCGATAGAGTTTGTGCGGGCGGTGGGTGTCGTCCAGCTCGCCGAAGAACAGGGTCTGGTTGTCATTGGCCCAGGTCATACTGCCGTCGCAGTCGGCGAACGGCAGCTCGATCAAGCTGTCGTCGGCCAGTTCCTTGACGAACAGCTGGTAGGTTTCCTCACCGCTGGTGTCCAGGCTGTAGGCCAGGCGCTGATGATCAGGGCTGATGCTAAATGCCCCCAACGAGATAAACCCGCCCTCGGCCAACGCATTGGGGTCGAGCAGCAATTGCTCGCTGTGTTCATCGACGTTCAGCGTGCCGTCAGCCGGTTTGCGGCAGCGATAATGCCTTGGGTATTCGTCCCCAGCGGTGGTGCGCTGGTAATACAGGTACGGCCCCCAGGGCGAAGGCAGGCTGAGATCCGTTTCACGGATGCGTGCCTTGATCTCCTCAAACAGTGCTTCACGCAGGGGTAGCTGTGCGCTGAGCTGCGCCTCTAAATAAGCGTTTTCAGCCTTGAGGTAATCGAGCACCTCGTCACTGTCGCGGTTTTCCAGCCAACGATAAGGATCAGCAGCGTTATCGGTGCGGGCCACAGGGGCGTGGTGCATGGGGTAACTCCATAGGCTAACAGCCACAGCGGGGACGCCGAAGCAGGCAAAAGCCGTTATCATAAGCGCCACTTCGCCCGTCGGCTGCTGAAATCTGCGCGCTTCTGTATCTGCCAGTCAGCGGCACCATTAATGCCAGAGAATTTGCGTTTTATGACTGAAAACGACTACCTGCTTGCCTGGGGTGCCTATCTAGTTGCAGCACTCGGCTGTCTGTTGGTGTGGTTTCGTCTGACCGGCTGGATGTGGCGCTACCTGCGCGAGCCGCTGCGCGTATTGGTTCTGGTGTTGTTGTTCAGCCCGACCATTGTTGACCCTGGCAAAGAACAGTTCGCCCCGGCGATCGCCATCACCGCCATGGACCTGCTGCTGGATGTGGGTAACAACGCCTGGCGTGCGGTGGCCGACCTGAGCATGTACGGCTTGATCGCGTTTGTCCTGTACCTGCTGTTTGTGGCCATTCGCTGGCCTGTGGAACGCTGGTGGCAGGCGCGTAAAGGCCCCGCGCCGATTGCCGATGACGAACCGACCCTGCGCGAGATGATGGCGCGCGATGCCGATACCCCAGAAGACACCCGCTACGATGCCCGCAGCGACCGCCGTATGCGCGTAGAGCCCCGTCTGTAAGCAGCGCCGTTGGCCTTGCATGTCAGCAGGCCTAATGCTCATACGCCCCGTCTCTGTGCAGCCGGCCCAAGGGCTGTTACGCGAGCGCGCCAATTGTTGTGGCGCGCTCTGATGGGGTTTTTATCATTGGTGCCTAAGCGCCCGGAGGCCAGATTGCGGCTAGATGCTCAACGACTGCGCGAGGCATTGCGCCATGTGTGAATTGCTGGGCATGAGTGCCAATGTGCCGACCGATATCGTCTTCAGCTTCACCGGCCTGATGCAGCGCGGCGGCCGTACCGGGCCGCACCGTGATGGCTGGGGCATCGGCTTCTATGAAGGGCGCGGCCTGCGCCTGTTCCAAGACCCTCGGGCGAGCAGCGAGTCTGAGGTGGCGCAATTGGTGCAACGCTACCCGATCAAGAGTGAAGTGGTGATCGGCCATATCCGGCAGGCCAATGTCGGCCGAGTCTGCCTGGCTAACACTCATCCTTTTATGCGCGAAATGTGGGGCCGCAATTGGTGCTTTGCGCACAACGGCCAGCTGGCCGATTTTGCCCCGCGTCTGGATATATACCGGCCGATTGGTGATACCGACAGCGAAGCAGCCTTTTGTGACCTGCTCAACCGCCTGCGCCACGCTTTTCCTGAGCCAGTTGCGGTAGAGGCGTTGCTGCCAGTCCTGGTCAATGCCTGTGCCGGTTATCGTCAGCAGGGGGTGTTCAACTGCTTGCTCAGCGATGGCGATTGGCTGTTCAGCTTTTGTTCGACCAAGTTGGCACATATCACTCGGCGTGCACCGTTTGGCCCGGCTCATTTGAAAGATGCTGATATGCAGGTGGATTTTCAATCGGAAACCACGCCCAATGATGTGGTCAGCGTACTGGCCACTGAGCCTTTGACCAATAACGAGAGCTGGACGTTGTACCAGCCGGGCGAGTGGCGTTTATGGCGCGGCGGTGAATGTGTCGCGCAGGGCGTGGCTGGCTGAGCAAATGCAGGTTTAGGACGGGTTTACTGGGGGAGGGGAGCAATGTTCAGAAGTTATCTGCGGTTAGCCTTGTTTGCACTGGGGCTGCTGGTCGGGGTCCAGGTGCCGGGCTTTATCGATGACTACAGTAAGCGCGTCGACGCCCATCGTATTGAGGCGGAGCAGGGGCTTAAGGGATTTCGGCAAACTGCTGAGCGGTTCTTTAAAGGCGATTTGGTCGCTTTGGTCGGCCATTACCAGGCCAGCGCTGATCCAGTCATGCGCAGCGATGCGCAGAGCCTCGGTACGTTGGTTGAACGCTCGGCATTTCTTGAGCGCGAAGCCAAGGCCATGCAGGGGGCTTGGTACGCCCAGGTCTGGCACCTGGCCACAGCTGCAGACCATGAATTAATGAAAGAAACCCTCGACGCCTACCGCTACCAAGTGCTGCTGGTGCCCGAAGCCATTGCCTGGGGCATCGCCTGCGCCATGCTGCTGGCCTGGCTGCTGGAAAGCCTGGCGCTGCTGATCGGTATGCTGCTTGGCGTAGGCCGCAGCCAGAAGGTGCAGCAGCGGCATTGGCGTTGATATGCCTAGAAGCTGATGACCAGTTCTGGGCCCAGGTAAGCGTTGGCTTGATTGATATCGTCATCACCGAGCAGGCCAACGGCCGCCGCTAATTGCAGGCGTGCCAGCAGGTAACGCAATTTGGCTTCGAGCAAGTCACGTCGTGCGATGAACACTTGTTCCTCGGCGTTGAGAATGTCGACGTTGGTGCTGGAGCCCGCGAGAAAGCCCTTCTTGGCTGAGTCCTGTGCACGCTTACTCGACGCTACGGCCGTTTCCAGTGCTTTGATGCGGGCCTGACCGCTTTGCACGCCGCGGAACTCGCGGGTGATCGAGGAGAAGACCTCCTCGCGTGCGGCATTCACTTCCTCGCTGGCTTGTTCACGGCTGGCCACTGCCTGGCGCACGCGGGCGCTGACGCCACCGCCGGCAAATAGCGGCATGTTGAACTCCAGCCCTGCGGATGCATAACGGTTTTGTTGATTGATGGTGGACAGTGAGTCGCTCTCACTGTTGGTGTAGCCCAGCACCAGGTCGAGGGTCGGCCAGTGGCCGCTTTTAGCCCGATTAACCTCTTCTTCCGCCACGCTATGGTTAAAGTTACGCGCCTTCAGGGCGGGGTTATGGACCTGCGCTTTGTCCAACCAAGCTTGTAAATTGCCGGGGTGCAGCAGTGTTGTGGTGAACCTGTCGTGCAGGGTCGCGACCTGTTGCGGCGTTTCACCGATCATCTCTTGCAGCAGGCGCAGGGCAACGACTAAGCGGTCCTGCGCTTCAATCAACTCGGCCATGGCCAAATCGCGGCGCGCCGTGGCTTGGTCAACATCGGTGATGGTGCCGTCGCCCAGATCGAAGCGCCGCTGTGAGGCGCTGACTTGTTGCTCGAAGGCCTTGAGTTTGGCGTTCGCTAAATCAATGGTTTCCCGCGCGAGCAACACGTCAAAGTAGCGATTGGCTAAGCGCACCGCGACATTTTGCGCCTTGGCATCAAACACCGCCTCGCTATAGTCAGCGCGGTATTTACCCTGGCGGTATTCAGCCATTTTCTGCCGATTGAACAATGGTTGCCGTAACTGCACAGCAAGGTTTTGCGAGTCGTAATCCAGATCGTTGCTCACGGAGTTGCCGACTATGTTGTCCTGTTCTTGGGTGCCATTAATTTTACTTTTATTGGCGCTGGCATTGATCCGCGGTAATAGGCCTGCTCGTCCCAGCGCGCGGTTTTCCAGGCCTGCATCACGTTCATAAACGGCAGCGCGGTAGGTAGGGCCTTGGAGTTGCATGATTGACCAGGCCTCTTGCAAGTCCAGGGCAACAGCGGGAAGGCTAGCGAGTCCAGCGAGGCACAGAAGCAGTCTGGCGGTCATGTCATTGCTCCTTGAAGGCACCATCAATGCGGTCAAACATCGGTTTCATCAGGTAGCTCATCAGGTTGCGCTCGCCGGTCTTGATGGTGACGGTGGCCGGCATTCCAGGGCGGATCATGCTGTTGCCGAGCTTATCCATGCCTGCGCTCGTCACCTCAACCTGCGCCAGGTAATAAGGTTGTTTGTTGGTTTCGTCGATCAAACGATCTGCCGAAATGGTCATTACCCGGCCGGGAATACTGGGTGTTTGCGCATGGTTGAAAGCGGGGAAGGTGATGTCCACCGGCAGGCCAGGGATCATTTTGTCGATCGCTTGCACCGGAATCATGGCATCCACCTGCAGCGGTTCGCCGGCGGGCACCACATCCATAACGGTTTGGCCGGCCTGAATGACGCCGCCAACCGTTGAGACATTCAAGCCCAGCACCACGCCGTCGATGGGTGAGCGGATCACTGTATTGGTGACTTCGTAATCCAGTGCGCGCAGCCGATCAGCCAGGGCCGTGGCCTCTTTTTGAGTGTCGCTGAGTTGCGATTGCACTTCCTTCTGATAGTCCTGCTCAAGTTGCAAAATTCGCAGCTTAAGTTCGGCAATCTGGTTACGAGTACGGCCTATGTCGGCAATATTTTGCGACAGCGCCGCATTCAAATCGGCGCCGTTGCGCTCCAGTTCCAACAAGCGATTGCGCGTCACATAACCCTCTGCCGCCAGGCTTCGAACGCCTACCATCTCCTGTTTTAAAAAGTTCACCTGGGCGCTACGCGAGCCTTGAATCTGCCGCAGGCCTTTGAGTTGCTCTTCGGCGCCGAGGATGTTTTCGCGCAAAATACCGGCTTCACCGAGCAGAGCCGCGCGACGGGTATTGAATAGGCGTTGCTGCAGTGTCATGGCCGAAATCAGGCGTGGGTCGTCGGCAAAGCGAGTGACCAGTTGCGGGTCAAAGCTGACGGAGCTGGCACCGTCACGTTCGGCCTGCAAACGGTTTTCGACGCTACGCAGCACCACATATTGAGAGCTGACCACGCCTTGCTCGGCGATTGCACGGGTTGAGTCGAGCTCAATCAGTGCTTGACCGCTTTTTACGTGGTCACCTTCACGAACCAGAATGGCTCGTATCGAGCCGCCGGTGAGGTGTTGGATCGTTTTGCGGGCATCGGTCACATTGACTGTGGCAGTGGCCACCACACCCGCATCCAGCGGTGCCAGGCTGGCCCACAACAGAAACCCACCAAAACCGGCAAATACTAACCAGAGGCCCCAGCGGCTGTGACGGCGATCGTCAATGTCGATCACCTGTTCAGGGTTCGCCAGAATGAGGCCCTTATGCTCGTGTTCAAGGTTGGACATGACGTATCACTCCTTGCTCTTGACGGACGCCAGAGTGGGAGCGGTGCCCTGGCTATGCGCGACATTGGCCTGACGCAGGCTGGCGAAGACTTCGTCACGGCTGCCGAATATCTGCACGGCGCCCTCATGTAGCATCAATAGCTTGTCCACCATGTTCAGTACAGCGGGCCGATGAGAGATCAGTACCAGGGTTTTGCCACGGCGTTTAAGGTCTTGCAGCGCCATCACCAGTGCTGCTTCGCCGACGTCATCCAAGCTGGCGTTGGGCTCATCAAGGACAACCAGTGCAGGGTCGCCGTACAGCGCGCGGGCCAGGCCTATACGCTGTTTTTGCCCTCCCGAAAGCGAGCCGCCATCGGTGCTGAGGTAGGTGTCGTAACCTTGCGGCAAATGCAAAATCATCTCGTGCACGCCGGCTTGCTTGGCGGCGAGAATCACCGCTTCGCTGTCGATCTCGCCGAAACGCGCAATATTTTCGGCGATGCTGCCTTCGAACAGCTCCACATCCTGTGGCAGATAGCCGAGCCAGGGGCCGAGCTCCTCTTTATTCCAGAGAAAAATGTCTGCGCCATCAAGACGAACCTTGCCGGCATAGGCAGGCCAGACGCCGACTAACAAGCGTGCGAGGGTCGATTTGCCGGCAGCCGAGGGGCCGATCACGCCGAGTGCCTCTCCTGGCTGCAGGTTAAAACTTACACCGCGCAGAGTCGCATTAGGTGAGCCTGGGGGGCTGGCAAATACCCCGTTTAGGCTGAGCAGGCCGGTCGGTTTGGGCAGCGACATCGAGATCGGTCGGGCAGGGAAGTCATTCAACAGCGTGTTGAGCCGCGCCCAGGCGCTGCGGCTGGAGAGTACTTGCTTCCAGGCAGCAATGACTTGTTCTACCGGGGCGAGTGCGCGCCCGGAAAGAATGGAGCAGGCGATCATCATGCCAGGCGTGATCACGCCTTGAATGGCCAGCAGCGCGCCAGCCCCAAGAATCAGCGATTGCAGGGTGACGCGGACAAAGCGCGTAGCCCCGTTTATATAGGCCGCCCGGTCAGAGGCGAGGGTTTGCATTTCAAGAATTCGCAAGTGATTGCCGAACCAGCGCTTACGGATGGCTGGAAGCATGCCCATGGCTTCAATGACTTCTGAATTGCGCAGGTTGTTGTTGGCAAAACTGCCCGACATTAAGGAGGCCTTATTGGCTTCGCCTAGAGGCTTGCGGGTGGTGACTTCGGTTAGGTAGGCAAGTGCAAACAGTAGTAGTGAGCCAATCAGGGTAATAAGCCCGAGTAGCGGGTGAACCAGGTAAATCACCAGCAGGTAGATGGGGGTCCAGGGGGCATCGAAGAACGCGAACAAACCATTGCCCGTGAGAAACTGCCGCACCATTGCCAAGTCTTGCAGGGCTTGTGCTGGGTTACCGCCGCTGCGCCTGAGGTTACGTTCAAAGGCTGCCGTGAAAACACGTCTGTTGAGCATCATGTCGAGCCGGTTACCGACCCGAATCAATACGCTCGAACGCACCACCTCAAGCAAGGCCATCAACACGTAAAGACCCAGCACCAGCAAGGTGAGCATCAAAAGAGTGGTGACGTTGCTGCTCACCAGGGCGCGGTCGTAAACCTGCAACATGTAAACCGCAGGGGTCAGCATCAATACATTGATCACCCCGCTGAAGGCGGCCAGTACGTAGAACGTTCGACGCAAGCGAAACAACACGTCGGCCAATTCAGTACGCTGGGACGGCAACATGTCCATATAGATTCTCCAATGCGCCGCAGTGTTGAGCAGGCTGACGGTAAGGAGCGTCGATCTGCTGTTTACTCTGGCCGGTAGATATCGCATGTGAAACAGCGCCCATGAACGCCGCTGATAAAAGCGACTTTCACGCTAGGTATAGATGGGGATTAGCAGTTTCTGCAAGGCCGTGGATTGAATGTTTAGTCGCCCTAAATGTTTATTTCAATTTGTTATTTGTTATTTGAACCAGTCACTTATGATTACTAAAGGATTTTTTATTTTAGATAAACGGTATGTTGACAGTTGTTCGTGCCGCGCCTTAAGTCTAAGTGTGGGCAGGGCCTGAAGCAGGCGACGAGACCGTAGAGTCTGCGGCTTCAGGGTATGGAACAGTCAATGCTAGGGAACGAATAATCATGGTCGTTTCACTTCACCTCGTTAGCCGCGTTGCAACGCAAGGGCACTTCCTGCTTGCACGTACATTCCATGGACCACCCGGGTTCGCTGGGTAACGTCAAGCCACAGGCTTGTGCATTGCCCCAAGGCGGCGTAACCGCCAAAAATGAATGTTTAATCAATCGCTAAACACGCGTTCGTCGTGTCGCGAGGGGGACTTTTGGTCTTTATCAGGTATGGGGGAATACTTCATTTGGAGCGTTCATCATGTCTAGCAGCCAATATGATTTCACCGTCACCCAGCAGGACCTCGAGTTCATCCTTAAGCAAATTAAGATATCTGAGGCCAGTACCAACCCGTTGACCGGAGCGGTAGAAAACCTGCCCGAACTGGTTGGCAGCCCCTTGTTGCCATATGGCTTGCGCACGGTGGACGGCTCTTGGAACAGCCTGTTACCCGGGCAAGAGGCCTTGGGCGCTGCCGATAACATCATGCCGCGCCTAGTTGAGGCCAGCTTGCGTGAAGCCGATCTCTCGCCTATCCAGTTCGGACCCCAGGTACAGACGTCTTACACCCAAACCAGTGGCTTCGTATTCGACTCCCAGCCGCGGATTGCCAGTAACTTAATTGTTGATCAAAGCGCCAATAACCCAGCCGCCGTGGCGGCAGCTTTGCAATTGGCGGGGCATGCAGATCCTTATGGCGAGGCCAGTGTTATCGCCACCTTTAATGCGCCGGTGCAAGCGGCCAATGTGCTGATTCAGGCCGCGCAAGCGAGCATCATCGCAGCAGGTAACGACCCCACTCTGTTGGCGGCAGCGCAACAACAGTTAGCTGATGCCAAGGCCGTGCATGCAGCGGCCTTTACGGCGTTGAGAGATGAAATGGAGAATGCGGGCCTGACCGTGTCGGACAACGGCACCATCGGCATCGAAAACCAATCTCCGGACATCGGGTTATCGCCAGCCTTCAACGGTTGGATGACGTTATTCGGCCAGTTTTTTGACCATGGTCTGGACCTGGTAACCAAGGGTGGTAATGGCACCGTGTTTGTTCCGCTGCTACCCGATGACCCGCTGTATGTAGAGGGCAGCCAGACCAACTTCATGGTACTGACCCGCGCCACTCAAGTGGATGGCCCTGGTGCTGACGGCATTATGGGAACCGCCGACGACACCACCCATGAAAGCATCAATACCACCACGCCGTTTGTCGACCAGAACCAAACCTATACCTCGCACCCTTCACATCAGGTCTTCCTGCGTGAATACGTCATGGTCGACGGTAAGCCCATGGCCACAGGGCACTTGCTGAGTGGCGCGCACGGCGCAGGCAACTGGGGTGAGGTCAAGGCTCAGGCCAGCTCGATGCTGGGCATTCAACTGGTGGACATGGATGTACACAACGTGCCTTTGCTGGCCACCGATGCTTATGGTGCGTTCCTGCGCGGCCCCAACGGTTTTGTGCAAATCGTTACGGTCAGTGGGTTGATCGAAGGCGATCCGAGTGCCAATGGTGGGCAGGGCTTGTTGCTGCCTCCCGATACGATCCGCACCAATCATGCCTTCCTGGATGACATCGCACACGGTGCGGCCCCTGGCTTTGCCGACCTGGATAACAACCCACTCACTGCGCCTACTGAGTTGCTGGCGGACTCCGATACGGCCGTGGGTTCAACTCCCAACCCCGATTTCGATCCAACCTTGCCGGTTGGGCCGAACAATATGCCGATTCTGCCTCAAGAGTTCGGTACCTATGACAATGAGCTGCTGGATCGGCACTTCATTACCGGCGACGGTCGCGGTAACGAAAACATTGGTTTGACGGCTGTGCATACGATTTTTCACTCAGAGCACAATCGTCTGGTCGAGGCTTACAAGCAAACCATACTCAACAGCGCCGACCTCAACTTTATCAATGAGTGGCTGTTGACTGACCTGACTACCTTGGATCAAGTGCCAACGACGCCGGCTGACATTGCAGCACTTAACTGGGATGGTGAGCGGCTGTTCCAGGCTGGCCGCTTCGTCACCGAAATGCAGTACCAGCACATGGTGTTCGAAGAGTTTGCCCGTGCTGTCCAGCCGACGATCAACCCCTTCGTGTTCTCCAACTCGCCCGACATTGATCCAGCCATCGTGGCCGAATTCGCCCATGTGGTTTACCGCTTTGGTCACTCGATGTTGACTGAGTCGGTTGATCGTCTGGATATCAATATGCAGTCGGACGATATCGGGTTAATTGCCGCCTTCCTCAACCCATTGGCCTTTGATGGGGATGGCGCGATGAGCGTGGAAGCTGCTGCCGGCGCAATTGTGCGGGGCATGACACGTCAGGCGGGCAACGAGATTGACGAGTTTGTCACCGGAGCACTGCGTAACAACGTGCTGGGCCTGCCCCTCGACCTGGCCACGCTGAATATGGCCCGCGCCCGTGATACCGGGATGCCGAGTTTTAATGAGGCGCGTGCGCAGTTTTATGCCAACACCGGCGACAGCCAATTGGCTCCGTTCACCAGTTGGGCTGGCATGGCCCCGGAGCTGAAGAACCCTGCATCCATCATCAACTTTATTGCCGCCTACGGTACGCACGCCAGTATCACCAGTGCCACGACCTTAGAGGGTAAGCGCGATGCGGCCATGGCATTGGTCTTTGGCGTTGCTGGCCCAGGCGGGGCGGTGCCGACTGACCGCCTGGACTTCCTCAATAGCACCGGCGCCTGGACTGCGGAGAATTCCGGGTTGAATGATGTGGACTTCTGGATCGGAGGCCTGGCGGAGCGCAAAAATGAGTTTGGCGGCATGCTCGGCGCGACGTTCAACTATGTGTTTGAAAGCCAAATGGAGAGCCTGCAGAACGGCGACCGGTTCTACTACCTCAGCCGGGTGCAGGGCACCAACATGCTCAACGCGCTGGAGGCCAATACCTTCTCCAAGTTGATCATGCGCAACACCGACCTGGGCGACGAGGCCTCCTCGCACCTACCGAGCCTGATATTCCACACCCCGGATCTGATCCTGGAGATGGATATCAGCAAGCAAATTGGCGCTGACCCCGTTGAGTCGAATCCAATTCTGCAGATCCTCCATCCCAAGGTTATTCGTGTTGCGCCTGGCGCCGATGTGGACGGTGATGGCAAAGCAGATGGTGGTTATCTGCGCTTTACCGGCGGCGAGCATGTGGTGCTCGGAGGCACGGCTGGCAATGACACCATTATTGGCGGTAATGGCATCGACACGATCTGGGGCGGTGCCGGTAACGACCGCCTGGATGGTGGTAATGAGGCTGACCAGGTGCATGGTGGCGATGGCGACGACATCATTACTGACCTGGGCACGCCGGCTGGTGGTGCAGATTTTCTGCATGGTGACGCCGGCAATGACGTGATCTCGTCGGGTATGGGCAATGACTTGGTGTTTGGCGGTTCCGGCAAGGACTTTGTGATCACCGGCAATGATGCCACTGAGGTATTTGGTGGGCTGGGCGACGACTTCATCCTCGGCGGCAACGATTCGGACTTCCTGCTGGGTAACGAGGGCGATGACTGGATTGAGGGCGGTGAAGGCTTTGATACCCTGGCTGGGGAAAACTCGGAGCTGTTCTTCAATAGCCCGATCATTGGCCACGATGTGCTCAATGGGCAGGGCAACGATACCGACTACGACGGTGAGTCGGGCGATGACATCATGTTCCAAGGCCCCGGTATCCAGCGCAGCAATGGCATGGCCGGGTTTGACTGGGCGGTGCATAAGGGCGACCCCAACGGGGCCGACTCGGACCTGGGTATCCCGATCTTCGTCAACCAGCAGAATCTTATTCTGCGCGACCGCTTTGACTTGGTTGAAGGCCTCTCGGGATGGAACTTCAACGACACCTTGACCGGCCGCGAGGTCGTGACCGGGGCAGCGGCCGCCGATGGCGGTGGTGCGGCGATATTTGATGCCAACAGCCCGCTTGAAAGCTTCGCTAACCTGCTGCAGCAGTCCAGCGTGGACCGTATCAATGGTCTTGATTTGCTGGTCAGCCACCTGGGCCGTGAAACCTTTACCTGGAATGGAAAGGAACACACCGTAGTCGTGATGGACGAAGCGTCTGTGGTGCGCGATGACAACGGCATCGTGACCTTTGTCAGCGATAACCCCTCCGACATCCTGTTGGGCGGCGGTGGCAGCGACACCCTGCAGGGTAAAGCCGGGAATGACATTCTCGATGGCGATGCTTGGCTAAATGTGCGCATCAGTGTGTTGAATGCCGTCCCAACGGCCGGCAACCCTGATCCGGGTGAGTGGTTCAGCGTCGACAGCATGAATGAAATCAAGGCGCGCATGCTCACCGGTGAGATCAACCCCGGTCAGTTGCAGATCGTGCGGGAGATTCTCTACAGCAACAGTCCGGACGACATAGACACCGCTGTGTTTAGCGGGGCCTTTGCCAACTTCGATGTGATTGACAACTTCGACGGCAGTTTCCAAGTGGTGGATAACACCGGCGCCGAAGGCACCGATTGGTTGCGCAATATCGAGCAGGTGCAGTTTGCCGACCACACCCTGTGGTTGGTTGATCGCCCAGCCACTGGCAATGTCACCATTAGCAGCCTGACCCCGGCCGAGGATCAGCTGTTGACCGTCAGTAACACCATCAGTGACCCCAATGGCTTGCTGGATGCGACCATTACCTACACCTGGCAGGCTGAAATAGATGGCGTGTGGACGGATGTCGGCAGTGGGGACAGCTTCCAGCCTGGCGATAACGAAGTGGGCTTGGCGCTCCGGGTGGTGGCGTCGTATGTCGATGACGGCGGTTACCCGGGCTCGGTTATTTCCGAGATTACGGCGACGGTGACTAACGTCAACGATGCACCCACCGGTTTACCGCTGCTCAGCAGTGATACGCCTATTGTCGGGCAGTTGTTGAGTGCCTCGACCATTGGCCTGGCCGATGCCGACGGCTTGGACGGCGTGACCTTTGCCTTTCAATGGCAGTCCGGTGACGGCATCACGTTCAGCGATATCGCCGGTGCCGATGGCGAGACCTTCACCGTGACTGCGGCGCAGGCGAGCCAGCAGATACGGGTAGTGGTGTCGTATACCGATAACCGCGGCACGTTTGAATCCGTCACCTCGGCGGCTACGGCGCTGGTTGCCAGCGCCGTGATCATCGGTACCAACGCTGCCGAAACCCTTACAGGCACCGCGTTTGATGATCAGATATTCGCCCTCGGCGGTAATGACGTACTCAACGGTTTGGACGGTAATGACATGCTGGATGGTGGCGCCGGCAGTGACACACTGGATGGTGGGCTTGGCGCCGATGTAATGCTCGGCGGCACTGGCAACGACACCTACATTGTCGATGATATCGGCGATGTGGTGACTGAGCTGGCCGGGGCGGGCACCGATACCGTGCTGACCTCACTGCTGAGCTACGCGCTCGACGCTAACGTAGAGCGGCTGACCTATACCGGCATGGATAACTTTGCCGGTACCGGTAATGCCTTGAATAACATCCTGACAGGCGGCAATGGCAATGACAGCCTGGATGGTGGCGCTGGCGCTGATCGGCTGGTGGGTGGCTTTGGTGACGACAGCTACTTTGTCGATAACGCCAATGACCTCGTCATCGAAGGGGTTGGCGGGGGAACGGATACCGTCTACTCCACCAGTGACCTGCATAACCTGCGGGCTAACGTGGAGAACCTGGTGCATACCGGTAGCAATGCCACGCTGGTCAACGGCAATGGTCTGGATAACGTAATCCAAGGCGGCATCGGTAACGATACGCTGAATGGCGGTGGCGGCAACGACACCCTGCTGGGGGGCGATGGCAACGACAGCCTTAACGGTGGCAGCGGTGCGGATGTGCTTGCCGGCGGCATGGGCAACGACCTGCTTAATGGTGGAGGGGGCAATGATGTCCTGACGGGGGGTGAAGGCGACGACATCCTGAATGTCAGCCAGGGCAACGACATCCTGGTGTTCGGGGCGAACTTTGGCAACGATACCGTCACGGGCTTCGATGCCAATCCGGTCAATGGCCAGGACTTGTTGAATATTGCTTACTTCAACCTGACAGCGGCGACCTTTAATAGCCGGGTGAGCATCACTGACATTGGTAACGACACTCTGGTGTCAATCAATGGCGCTGATGGTGGGACTATCACCCTGGCTGGGGTCGCCAATGCCAATGCGGTGACAATCGCCGACTTCCAGTTGGCGTGAATGCTGCGATGACGGCCTGCCAGGGACGGCAGGTTTAATACTCGTTACTAAAAAAGCCCCAGTCGAGTGTCGGCTGGGGCTTTTCGTGTGCGCGGCATTATTTAGATAAGAATCTCATGCCTTCTTCCAGCCCGCTCAAGGTCAGCGGATACATCTGATCTTCCAATAGCTCGCGCATGATATTGGTCGAAGCGGTGTAGCCCCAGGTGTCCTTGGGGTAGGGGTTGATCCAGATAAGTTTCTTGTACTTCTCCATAAAGCGCTTGATCCAGACGTAACCCGGCTCCTCGTTCCAGTGCTCGACGCTACCGCCGGCCTGGGTGATCTCGTAGGGCGCCATGGCCGCGTCGCCGACAAACACTACTTTGTAGTCCGCGCCGTACTTGTGCAGCAGATCCTGGGTGGAGAAGCGCTCGGAGGTGCGGCGCAGGTTGTTCTTCCACACCGACTCATACACGCAGTTATGGAAGTAGAAGTACTCCATGTGCTTGAACTCGGTCTTGCAGGCGCTGAACAGCTCTTCGCAGACCTTGACGTGGGCATCCATCGAGCCTCCGATGTCGAACAGAATCAGCAATTTCACTGCGTTACGCCGCTCCGGACGCATCTGGATATTCAGCAGGCCGCCGTCTTTGGCTGTGTGGTCGATGGTGCCGCTGAGATCAAGCTCGTCCTCGGCCCCCTGGCGAGCGAACTTGCGCAGGCGACGCAGGGCTAACTTGATATTGCGCGTGCCCAGTTCGACCTGATCATCGAGGTTTTTGTACTCGCGCTGATCCCAGACCTTCACCGCTTTGCCTTGGCGCTTGCCCGCATCACCGACGCGGATGCCTTCCGGGTTGAAGCCGCCGGAACCGAACGGGCTGGTGCCACCAGTGCCGATCCACTTGTTGCCGCCTTCGTGGCGTTCCTTCTGCTCTTCGAGGCGCTTCTTGAACTCCTCGATCAGCTTGTCCAGGCCGCCGAGGGACTCGATCTTGGCGCGCTCCTCATCGGTCAGCGAGCGTTCGAATTCCTTGCGCAGCCACTCATCGGGGATCAGTGCCTCGATGTGCTGATTAAGGTTTTCCAGACCCTTGAAGTAGGCCCCGAACGCGCGGTCGAACTTGTCGAAATGACGCTCGTCCTTGACCAGAATGGTGCGCGCGAGGAAGTAGAACTCGTCCATATCGGCGAACACCACGTTGTGTTTCAACGCGTTGATCAGGTCTAGCAGCTCACGCACCGACACCGGCACCTTGGCGGCGCGCATTTCATTGAATAGGTTGAGCAGCATGGCTGCATCCTCGTGAATTCATTGGTTCCAGGGCTGAGCCTGTTGTGGTCAGGTCCCTTTGTCACTCGGTGCAAGGGCTTGCGAGCTAGAGCCAGGCAAGGCGGAATCAGGTGAGGAAGCGGAGTTTACGTCTGTAAGCATTACTCGCTTCGCTCGCCCCTTCGGGGCCGCCCTTTGGGCGTTCAGTGGCAAGCCACTGTCCGAACCTGATTCCAACGCAGCATGGCCGACGCGCAGCAGCCCGAATGGGTTAACGCGAAGCGCGGCGGCTCATAAACGCCAGGCGCTCCAGCAACTGCACATCCTGCTCGTTCTTCACCAGCGCACCGGCCAGTGGCGGGATGGCCTTGGTCGGATCGCGCTCACGCAGCACGGCTTCGCCGATATTGTCGGCCATCAGTAGCTTGAGCCAGTCAACCAGTTCGCTGGTGGACGGCTTCTTCTTCAAGCCCGGCACCTTGCGCACGTCGAAGAACACGTCCAGCGCTTCGGCGACCAGATCCTTCTTGATGTTGGGGTAGTGCACGTCGACGATCTTCTGCAGGGTCGCGCGATCCGGGAAGGCGATGTAGTGGAAGAAACAGCGGCGCAGGAAGGCATCCGGCAGCTCTTTTTCATTGTTCGAGGTGATGATGATGATCGGGCGTTTTTTCGCCTTGATCGTCTCGTCGGTCTCGTAAACGTAGAACTCCATCTTGTCGAGTTCTTGCAGAAGGTCGTTGGGGAACTCGATGTCGGCCTTGTCGATTTCGTCGATCAGCAGAATCACCCGATCCTCCGACTCAAAGGCCTCCCAGAGCTTGCCCTTCTTGATGTAGTTGCGCACGTCATGGACTTTGTCCGAATCCAGCTGCGAGTCGCGCAGGCGGCTGACCGCGTCGTACTCGTACAGGCCCTGGTGGGCTTTGGTGGTGGATTTGATGTGCCAGGTGATCAGGCGTGCGCCGAAGGATTCTGCCAATTGTTCCGCCAGCATGGTTTTACCGGTGCCAGGCTCACCCTTGACCAGCAGCGGGCGCTCCAGGGTGATGGCGGCATTGACCGCGAGCTTGAGGTCGTCGGTGGCGACGTAAGACTGGGTGCCTTCGAACTTCATCGGTAAATCCTCGAACGGTAACGCGCAAGGCCGTGCCTGCGGGTTCAGTATGTGAAAAGCCGACTATAACGCGCGGCCCTGGCGACTGTGAACGTAGACGGGCCATTCAGTCACTGAATGGCGGGTCACGCTGCGTTTGTTGCTGCGCTGGACGGGTACGAGCCAGCGTTTTAGTCTGGTGCCTTTCGGCAACCTGCATAACAAGGACTTCGTCATGAGCCGCATCTTCGCTGACAACGCACAAGCTATCGGTAACACGCCGTTGGTTCGAATCAATCGTCTGGGCCCGGCAGGAGTGACCATTCTGGCCAAGATCGAGGGGCGTAACCCGGCGTATTCCGTGAAATGCCGGATCGGCGCTAGCATGATCTGGGATGCCGAAGAGCGTGGCGTGCTCAAGCCCGGCATGACCATTGTTGAGCCCACCTCCGGCAACACCGGCATCGGCCTGGCTTTTGTCGCTGCGGCGCGCGGCTACAAACTGCTGCTGACCATGCCGGCCTCTATGAGCCTGGAGCGGCGCAAGGTGCTCAAGGCCCTAGGCGCTGAGCTGGTGCTGACCGAGCCGGCCAAGGGCATGAAAGGCGCCATCGACAAGGCAGCAGAAATCGCTGCCTCCGATAGCAACACCTACTTTATGCCGCAGCAATTCAATAACCCGGCCAACCCGGCTATTCATGAAAAGACCACCGGCCCGGAAATCTGGAATGACACCGACGGTGCGATTGATGTGTTGGTATCAGGCGTTGGGACCGGCGGCACCATCACTGGTATTTCGCGCTATATCAAGCAGACCCAGGGCAAGCCGATTCTCTCGGTGGCGGTTGAGCCAATCAGCTCGCCGGTGATCAGCCAGACCATCGCCGGTGAAGAGGTCAAACCCAGCCCGCACAAGATTCAGGGTATCGGCGCGGGCTTTGTGCCGGTCAACCTCGACTTGAGCATGGTCGACCGGGTTGAGCTGGTGTCTGACGACGATGCCAAGGCCGTGGCGCTGCGTTTGATGCGCGAGGAAGGGATTCTCTGTGGCATCTCCTGTGGCGCCGCTATGGCCGCCGCGTTGCGCGTAGCGGCCGAGCCGCAGATGCAAGGCAAAACCATCGTGGTGATCCTGCCGGACTCCGGTGAGCGTTACCTGTCGAGCATGTTGTTTAGCGATATGTTTACCGATCAGGAATTGCAGCAGTAAAGTCTACGCCCACAAAAAACCGCCAAAACCTGGCGGTTTTTTGTGAGTGGGAACTGGGTTATTTACGAGCTGGTGTTGTTGATTGATTAGGCCTCGAAATGGTCGAGATGATTGTTCGGCAGATTTCATGATGGGTGGCGAGAGGTTGGTGTCGGCCAGGAGTGGACAAAGGCCCAGTTTTTAAAAAAAATATTGGATTAGAGATAAAATTTATAATGGAGTTTAATAACAGAGAAATCGCAGCGATAATTTGGATTGCGATTTTAGTTTTTGTGGCATCATTCAAGCTCGAGATCAGAAGCTCCTTAATTAGCGTAGTAGGCGCGTTTTTTCAAAGAACTATAATTATATCTGTAACGCTTGCGGTCCTTTGGATATCGCTTTGCGTCTGGCTCTTAAGCGAAAACGGACTTTGGGTGTTTGGCAATCTCAAAACCACTCTATTATGGGGGGGTGGCTTTTGCTTTCGTTACAATGATGGATATAAGCAGAATTAGTGGTGATGACACGTATTTTAAAAAGACGATACGCGACACCATTAACATGACTGTTGTAGTGACCTTCATAGCAGAAGCATATAGTTTTAGCTTATTGATCGAGCTAATCATCCTTCCAATAATAAGCATCGTGGCCATGATGCAGGCGGTTTCAAGCAGATCAGAAGAGCATGTTCAGATACATAAGCTCTGCACGGGAATTTTGACATCTGCGGGTTTAGTATATATAGGGTACGGAATATTTAGGGCCGTGACTGACCTTGGAGGATTTGCAACCATCGAAACCTTCTTAGAACTCACAGTCCCCATAACACTATCAATCGGCGGCCGCGAAAACTGAGTGCAACACCTGACCTTTCCGGTACGGTGCTGCCCCTATGTCCTATTCCGAACTCAGCGTTGAAGAGCGCGCGATCATTCAGCTCAGTCAAGCTCAAGGCTTCACCCTGCGCGGCATTGCTCGCCTGATTGACAGGTCGCCCTCGACCATCAGTCGAGAGCTGAAGCGCAATCGAGGCAGTAGTGGTGCTTACTCGGCCCGCTGCGCCCAGCGACAGATGAGCATTCGGCGCCAGGTTTGTCGCCCTAAACGCAAGCTTCTGCCGGGCAGTGAGCGCTTCGAGTTGGTGACCCATATGTTGCGTGAGCGTTTGTCTCCTGAACAGATTGCCGGCAAGCTGCGCGGCATGAACATTCCCAGCCTCAGAGATGCCTACGTCTGTCGAGAGACGATCTACAACGCGATCTATGCCTTGCCGGTCGGCGAGCTGCGCAAGGAGCTGATCATCTGCCTGCGCCAAAGCAAGGCGACGCGCAGACCGCGCTCTGGCGGCGTGGATCGGCGCGGCCAGATTCCGGAGATGGTCAGCATTCACGTGCGCCCGCCAGAGATCGAAGACCGGCTGATGCCGGGGCATTGGGAGGGCGACCTGATCAAGGGTAAGGCCAACGCCTCGTCGGTAGGCACGTTGGTGGAGCGCACCAGTGGCTACCTGATGCTGGTGAAGATGAACGACGCAACGGCGACCTCGGCGATGGAGGGCTTCAGTGCAGCGCTCAACGGCATGCCGCTGGCGATGCGCAAGAGCATGACCTACGACCAAGGCCGGGAGATGGCGCGGCATGCTGAAATCACCCAGCAGACCGGGGTCGCTATTTATTTTTGTGATCCGCACAGCCCATGGCAGCGCGGCAGTAACGAAAACATCAACGGCCTGATCCGCCAGTACCTGCCCAAGGGGACTGACTTGTCGGTACACAGCCAGGAGCAACTGAATGCCATCGCCCTGCAACTGAATATGCGCCCCCGTAAGCGCTTCGATTTCAAATGCCCGATCGAAGTCATGGGAGAGGTGATGCAGGAAGCCTTGGCTATGCGGCATGATGCTCCGGCTTCAATTCAATAACCGTGTTGCACTCAGCTCCTGCAACCGCCATCCTATTTTTACCTTTTATTTACCTAATGAGTGTCTTTGTAACCTATGAAAATAGGTTTATTGGATTGCAATGGTCAATCAAAGACAAATCGCTACTCAGATACTCCAAGCTAAAGGCCATTTTTAGCTTTGGTTTCAATTTGGAGTTACTGAGGCGTTGGGTGCGTGAAATTCAGTTGCGACAACCAACTAATCGCGCACAAGTAAAAGAGGCAATTTCAGAAGTAAAAAGAAGAAGGAAAATAGAAAAGAATCCTCCTGAAATCGAACCGGACGAAGGCTGGTCGCCTTATGCAGCAAGAGATTTTCTAAGCGATGTAGGACTTAAGACTCAAGACTACTATCACTCCCACAACAATGAGTGGGTAGCCAGCTCTAATATGCAGGAGCTTAATAGTGGCCTTTTGTCGGGCAACATTGCATATTACATTGAAGGCAACGAAAATTCTGCAAAAACGTTAAAGTTAAAGCTAAACATAAACAACCCCTTAAGCGCGACTGACTCAGATAACTACTTCAGAGACATATGTTTCATTTTGTTATATAACGCGCTCGGAGAAGTACCCGCCGAGATAGTAGAGTCGATCGAACACCTCGAGAACTATCTCGGCACGTTCAAAGAGTACAAGCTAAGTATTTCATTCGACGAGTTCTTAGGCGGGGCATCTAAAGGGTACTCGCGTATTTTAGTTATTGCGCACCTTGGGTCGAAGAATTCCACATCGATCAAAAATAGAGCTTATTTACCTCCATCAGCCTGACTGCCAGCTTGGGTAGACCGAGGCCTTTCACGACCGGCTGCTATTCGACCCAAAGCAGTCCTCAGCAAGTAGTCCAAGTAACCATCGCAATGGCGGATGGATAAAGCGTCTCCACTCTACGCTCGGCATCCGTAGGGTGGACAACGCGAAGCTTGTCCACTGGCATGTCAACGCCTTAATTACCAACCTGCGCAATCTTGCAGCCACGCTTGAATCTCGGCAAACAACGGACGCTCGGCAGGTTGCGGGTGGCTGCAGCGCGCATGCAGGTGCCACAAGCGGGTTTGCTGAGCGGGCTGGTCGTCTTTGTTGAAGCGCACTAATAACTCCTCCAGCAAGCAGGCAAAGGCCCGGGCCTCAAGTTGTTGCAGGGCAATCCCGTTGTTGCTCTGTGGGTCAAAAAACGACGCGGCGCCGAAATCGCCCAGGAGGGTGTGCCCGGCTGGATTGACCAGCAGGTTATGGGCATACAAATCGCCATGCAGGATGCCGCGTTGATGTAGGTGAACGACGGCCGCCGCTGTGTCGCACAAAATGCGTAAGGCTTCTGCCACGCTGAAACGCCGCTGCTCGGCATAGCAGTCGCGCGTACAGCTGGCGAGTGAGGGCGGCCCGGCCAGTGTTTGGAAACTTGGCGCAATACGCGCCAGTAGCAGGCCGGGCGGAGCGTCCTGCAGTGGTTGCAGTGGGCCGGCAACGCTGATCAGATTGTTGTGTTCACCGGCTGCTGTACAGGCGGCCATCTCACTGTGAGCAAGGCCGTCGCTGGTTATGTCACCTTTGAACAGTTTGACTGCCATGGCCTGCGCCGGCTGGTTGGGCTGCTGCCAGGTCGCACTGTGGATAATCCCCGAGGCACCCTGGCCGAGTATTTCACCCAGCTCAAGGGTGTCGCGCGCGATGGTTGGCAGTGGGTGTTGCTGGAGAATTTCAGCTTCGCTGGCGTCGCTGAATGGATTGCCGGCAAAGGCCAACCAGCTTAAGGACGGTAATGCCGTGAGCCATGCCGGCAGATGCTCTAGGCGGTTAGCCGCGATGCGCAGCAGCTCCAAGCGCTGCAGATTGGCCATGCTCTCGGGCAGTACGCGCAGCTGGTTGCCCGCCAGCATCAGCTTTTGTAAGTGGGCACAGTCACCTAACTCAGCCGGTAGCTGCTGGAGTTGATTGTCTGTGAGGATCAGCCAGCGCAACTTGGGCGGTAGTGCCGTAGCAGGCAGGTGTTGAATGCGGTTGCTCTTGAATCCGATCATTTCGAGCTGCGTGCAGTTACCCAACACCTCAGGGACTGAGGTGAATAGGTTGTCTGAACAAAACACAATACGCAGCTTGTGTAGGCGCGCTAAGTCAGCGGGGAGTGCGCTGAGGCGGTTGCCCGAGAGGTTGAGCACTTCAAGGCTGTCGGCCAGGGAGAAAATTTCTTCTGGGAAGTCAGTCAGATCGCAGCACAGGTCTAGCCGGGTAATGCCGGCCAGCTCACCGCTGCGAAGTTGTTCAAGGCTGTGCATAAGCAGAGGGGCTCGCGCGCTGGGAGCAATGCCCAGCGGTGTTTGGCTGAGAACGGGCGTAGTCACAACGGCGGAGGGCTAAGCAGCAAGCCCCCAGCTGTCGTGTGCATCCGCAGCAGTGTGTTTAGTTGTCGTAACCCAGGTTTGGTGCCAACCAGCGCTCGCTGACGTTGAGGTCCTGCTGCTTGCGGGCGGTGTAGCTTTCCACCTGGTCTTTGTCGATCTTGCCGACTGCGAAGTACTGCGCCTGTGGGTGGGCAAAGTACCAGCCGGACACGGCAGCCGCCGGGAACATGGCGTAGTGCTCGGTGAGGAACACGCCGCTGTTGCCGGCTTTGTTGAACTCGGCCGCCGGGTCGAGCAGTTCAAACAGGGCTTTTTTCTCGGTGTGGTCCGGGCAGGCTGGGTAGCCGGGGGCAGGGCGGATGCCCTTGTAGGCTTCCTTGATCAGCTCCTCGTTGGACAGCTGCTCCTCCGGATCATAGCCCCAGTAATTCGTCCGCACTTCGCGGTGCAACCATTCAGCGCAGGCTTCGGCCAGACGGTCAGCCAGGGCTTTGACCATGATCGAGTTGTAGTCGTCGCCGGCGTCCTGATAAGCCTTGGCGACTTCCTCGGCACCGATACCTGCGGTGGTGATAAAACCGCCGACGTAATCGGTGATGCCGCTGTCTTTCGGCGCAACAAAGTCGGCCAGGGAGAAGTTCGGCTTGCCATCCGGCTTGATCGTTTGCTGGCGCAAGTGGTGCAGGGTGGCCAGCTTCTCGCCGTTGTCGGCGTAGACATCCAGATCGTCGTCATTCACTTGATTAGCCGGCCAGAAACCAAATGTGGCGCGGGCGCGGATCAGCTTCTCGTCGATCAGCTTCTTGAGCATTTCCTGGGCGTCGGCATACAGCGCGGTGGCGGCTTCGCCCACCACTTCATCGGTGAGGATGCGCGGGAACTTGCCGGCCAGGTCCCAGGAGATAAAGAACGGCGTCCAGTCGATGTATTCGGCCAGAACATTCAGGTCGATATTGTCGAGTACCTTCACACCGGTAAAACTCGGCACGCTCGGCTGATATGTCGCCCAGTCGAACTTGGGTTTGTTCTCGACCGATTTGGCGTAGCTCAGGCGTTCAGTACGGGCGCTGCGGTTGGCGGTGCGCTCGCGTACTTCGATGTAGTCGAGGCGGGTGCGCTCGACAAAATCGGCTTTCAGTTCTTTCGACAGCAACTGCGTGGCCACACCTACGGCGCGCGAGGCGTCGGTGACGTAGATCACCGCATCGTTCTGGTACTTGGGCTCGATCTTCACCGCTGTGTGGGCTTTCGAGGTGGTCGCGCCGCCAATCATCAACGGCAGGCTAAAACCCTGGCGCTGCATTTCGCGGGCGACATGCACCATCTCATCCAGCGATGGAGTAATCAGGCCGGACAGACCGATGATGTCGCACTTCTCGGCAATCGCCGTTTGCAGGATTTTCTCCGCCGGCACCATCACGCCTAGGTCGACAATGTCGTAGCCGTTACAGCCGAGCACCACGCCGACGATGTTCTTGCCAATGTCGTGCACGTCGCCTTTCACCGTGGCCATGAGGATCTTGCCTTTGGCTTCCGGCTTGTCGCCTTTTTCCAGCTCGATAAACGGGATCAGGTGGCCGACCGCCTGCTTCATCACACGGGCAGATTTCACCACTTGTGGCAGGAACATCTTGCCGGCGCCGAACAGGTCGCCGACCACGTTCATCCCGGCCATCAGTGGGCCTTCGATCACCTCAATGGGGCGCGCGCACTGTTGGCGGCATTCCTCGGTGTCTTCAATGATATGGCTGGTGATGCCTTTGACCAGCGAGTGCTTGAGGCGGTCAACCACGCTCCAGGTGCGCCATTCTTCGGTTTCGACTTCCTTGACGCTGCCGTCGCCCTTGTAGTTGTCGGCAATCGCCAGCAGCGCCTCGGTGGCGCCGTCGTGGCGGTTGAGCACCACGTCTTCCACTGCATCGCGCAGCTCTTTGGGAATCTCGTCGTAGATTTCCAACTGGCCGGCGTTAACGATGCCCATGGTCAGGCCGTTCTGGATCGCGTAGTACAAGAACACCGAGTGAATGGCTTCACGCACAGGGTTGTTGCCACGGAAGGAGAACGACACGTTGGACACACCGCCCGAGGTCAGTGCATGCGGCAGGTGATCGCGGATGTAGGCGCAGGCTTCGATAAAGTCGACCGCGTAGTTGTTGTGCTCTTCGATACCGGTGGCCACGGCGAAGATGTTCGGGTCGAAGATGATGTCTTCCGGCGGGAAGCCCACTTCATTCACCAGAATGTCGTAGCTGCGCTGGCAGATCTCGCGCTTGCGCGCGGCGGTATCAGCCTGGCCGGCTTCGTCGAAAGCCATCACCACCACGGCCGCGCCATAGCGCTTGCAAAGCTTGGCGTGGTGCTTGAACTGCTCGACGCCTTCCTTCATCGAGATCGAGTTAACGATGCCCTTGCCCTGGATGCACTTAAGGCCGGCTTCGATCACGTCCCACTTGGAGGAGTCGATCATGATCGGCACGCGGGAAATATCCGGCTCGCCGGCAATCAGATTCAAGAAGGTGACCATAGCCTTCTGTGAATCGAGCATGCCCTCGTCCATGTTGATGTCGATCACCTGCGCGCCGGCTTCCACCTGCTGCAGGGCGACTTCGAGGGCTTCGGTGTAGTTGTCCTCACGGATCAGCCGGGCGAACTTGGCCGAGCCGGTGATATTGGTGCGCTCGCCGACGTTGATAAACAGCGAGTTGCGGTCGATGGTGAACGGCTCAAGCCCAGACAGGCGGCAGGCCTTGGGAATATCCGGAATGGCCCGCGGCGGGTATTTGCTCACCGCTTCAGCAATCGCCTGGATATGCGCGGGCGTGGTGCCGCAGCAGCCACCGACGATATTCAAAAAGCCCGATGCGGCAAATTCTTCAACCACCACCGCCATTTCCGCCGGCGTCTCGTCGTACTCACCAAAAGCGTTCGGCAGGCCGGCGTTTGGGTGGGCGGAGACGTGGGTGCCGGCTTTGGCCGACAACTCTTCGAGGTACGGGCGCAGTTCTTTGGCCCCCAAGGCGCAGTTAAGGCCTACGGAAATCGGCTTGGCGTGGTTGATCGAGTTCCAGAATGCTTCAGTGGTCTGCCCCGACAGGGTGCGGCCAGAGGCGTCGGTGATGGTGCCAGAGATCATGATCGGCAGCTCGACGCCGTCATCCTCGAACACCTGTTGCACGGCGAAGATCGCCGCCTTGGCGTTGAGGGTGTCGAAGATGGTTTCGATCAGGATCATGTCCGCGCCGCCTTCGATCAGGCCGCGGGTGGCTTCGGTGTAGTTTTCCACCAGCTCATCGAAGGTGACGTTGCGATAGCCGGGGTTGTTCACGTCAGGGGAGAGCGAGCAGGTGCGACTTGTAGGACCGAGCACGCCGGCCACAAAGCGCGGTTTGTCCGGGGTTTCCAGGGTCTTGGCATCGGCCACGCGGCGGGCCACGCGAGCGCCTTCGACGTTCAGCTCATACACCAGGCTCTCCATGCCGTAGTCGGCTTGGGACACCTGGGTGGCGTTGAAAGTGTTGGTTTCGAGGATGTCGGCGCCGGCATCGAGGTAGGCTTTCTCGATGGCGCTAATTACGTCCGGGCGGCTGAGGATCAGCAGGTCGTTGTTGCCCTTAACGTCTTGCGGCCAGTCGGCGAAGCGAGCGCCACGGTAGTCTTCTTCCTCCAGCTTGTAGCTCTGGATCATGGTACCCATGCCGCCGTCGAGGATCAGGATACGTTCCTTCAGGGCTTGCTGAAGGGCGTTGAGGCGGGCGCTGCGATCGGACAGAGACATGGGGAGAACTACCTGAGACGCGTGAAAAAAAGATGCGCGATCATAGCAAAGCTGCACGCTTTTGCAGTGCCTTGTGCTTTTCCATGAATTTCATTCATGTTCATGAATTGGCTTTGCTTCGCTGCGGGCAGCTAGAATCGGCGCTCAGACCATTTTAGAGACACTTCCATGCTCGGTCGCTTACTGCTTAGCACGTGTTTAATGTTCATCGGCGCATTACACGCGGCCGAGCCCATCTCCTACAGTCGCGACATTCAACCGATTTTCACCAAGAATTGTGTGGCCTGCCATGCCTGTTACGACGCGGCCTGTCAGCTCAATTTAGGCAGTGCTGAAGGCGTGCAGCGGGGGGCGAGCAAAGCGACGGTTTACGCAGGTACACGCACCGAGGCCCAAGCCACCACCCGGTTGTTTGTCGATGCCCACGGTGCAGCGGCTTGGCAGCGTAAAGGGTTCACCTCTGTGCTGGATCAGCAGGGCGGCCAGGCCGCCTTGCTCGCACGGATGTTGGAGTTAGGCCACCAGCAGCCATTTGCTGCTAATAGCAAGCTGCCGGCTGAGCTGCAGATAAACATCAACCGGCTCAACCAATGCCCATTGCCGCAGGAGTTCGAGACGTTTGCCCGCAACAACCCACAAGCGGGCATGCCGTTCGCGGTGACTGGTTTGACTGAGACCGACTATCAAATGCTGCAGGCTTGGATCGAGCAGGGTGCGCCGATCGATCAACAAGCGTTGCAGGCCAGTGCGGCCGAAGCGCAGCAGATCGCCACCTGGGAAGCCTTTATGAACGCCCCCGGCGCCCGTGAGGCGCTGGTTTCCCGTTGGCTGTATGAGCATCTTTTCCTTGCCCATATGCATTTCACGGGCGGTGAGCCGGGGCATTTCTTTCAGATGGTGCGTTCGCGCACGCCCAGCGGTCAGCCAGTGGACATCATCGCCACGCGCTTGCCCAATTCCGATCCGGGCAGCGAGTTCTACTACCGCCTGACGCCGGTGCAGGGGGTGATTGTGCACAAGACACACATCACCTATGCGCTGAGTGCGGCCAAGCTGGCACGGGTCAAGGAATTATTCTTCACCAGCGACTGGCAGGCCGACGCCGTACCGGGCTATGGCGCCCAGCGCCGCGCCAATCCGTTTGAAACCTTTGCCGCGATTCCGCCGCAGGCGCGTTACCAGTTCATGCTGGATAACGCCGAATATTTTGTGCGCACTTTTATCCGGGGGCCGGTGTGCCGTGGTCAGATTGCCACGGATGTGATTCGCGATAATTTCTGGGCGGTGTTCCAAGACCCGCAGCACGATTTGTACATCACTGACCCGGCGTACCGCGAGCAGGCAAAAGACTTGCTGGCCATACCCGGGCAACTCGACAGCCTTACCGACTTGCTGGGCATTTGGCGCAGCTACCGCAATAAGCGTAATGAGTACGAAGCGTTACGTATGCAGCGTTATGCCGACGCGCCAGCGCCGAGCTGGTCGCACATCTGGGCGGGCAACGATAACGCGCTGCTGTCGATCTTCCGTCAGCATGACAGCGCCTCGGTGCGCAAAGGCCTGATTGGCGAGGTGCCGCAGACGATCTGGTGGCTGGACTTCCCGTTGCTGGAACGCACCTATTACCAGTTGGTGGTGAATTTCGATGTGTTCGGCAATGTCTCTCATCAGGCGCAAACGCGGCTGTATTTCGATTTGATCCGCAATGGTGCGGAGGTCAACTTCCTGCGGTTGATGCCTGCGCAGTCGCGTCAGGCCTATTTAAGCGATTGGTACCAGAGCAGCGGCAAGCTGAAAGTCTGGCTCGATTACCAGGCGATCGATACTAAAACCCCGAGCGCCTTGCGCTTGGCGGACGGCGATGCCAAACGTAGTTTTGTCGAGACCTTACTGGAGCGTTACGGCAGCCTGAATGCGCGTCCGGATCCAATCAATCGCTGCAGCGGTGCGCATTGCCATCGCCCGGGCGTGGCCCCCGAGCTGCAGCGCGCGGAACAATCTTTGAGCCGCTTAACGGCTAAGCCAGCGGGTGCGCTCAAAGTAATCGACCAACTACCCGAGGCCACTCTGCTGCGAGTAGAAATGCCCGGTGGGCAGCGTGAGGTGTATAGCCTGCTGCGTAACCGCGCGCACACCAATGTGGCGTTTATGTTGGGCGAGGAGCTGCGCTACCAGCCCACGCTGGATACCTTGACGGTTTATCCCGGGGTGCTCAGCAGCTACCCGAACTTTATCTTCAATGTTCAGGTTGAGCAGGTGGCGGAGTTTGTCAGTGCGATGGAACAGGCGCGTGATACGCCGGCATTCGAACAGGTGGTTGCGCGCTGGGGGATTCGCCGTACTCATCCTGAGTTCTGGCGCTATTTCCACGATATGTCAGCGTATATCCAGCAAACCGAGCCCATTGAAGCCGGTGTGCTGGACATGAACCGCTACGAGAATTTGTAACCGGGAGGGCGGCGCAGGGCTGGGCAATGCGCCGCTTCAGGATTAGCGGTTGAAGCGCTCGACCAAGGCGTACTGACCTTGAGCGGTGGCGGTTAGAGCCTCACTGAGCATCGCCGTGTCATGCGCCTCACCGGCTGTTTGGTCGGCCAGTTGAGCGATGGTGGTGATGCTGCGGTTGACCTCATCAGCTACCGCGCTCTGTTCCTCAGCCGCCGCGGCAATCTGATCGGCCATACTGGCAATGTTGGCAACAGCCTCACTGATACCCGCCAGTGCATCGTCGGCTTGCTGCACGCGCACAACACCTTCTTCGGCCTGTTTACGGCCGATTTCCATGGTCATGACTGCTTCTTCGGCGGTGCGCTGCAGCTTGGCGATCAGTTGGTGAATCTGCCCGGTGGATTCGGCCGTGCGCTGCGCTAGTGAGCGCACTTCATCAGCCACCACGGCAAAACCCCGGCCCATTTCGCCCGCACGAGCGGCCTCGATGGCGGCGTTGAGCGCGAGCAGGTTGGTCTGGTCGGCGATGCCTTTGATGACATCGACTACACCGCCAATTTCATTGCTGTCTTGGGCCAGGCGGGTCACCGTTTCACCGGTATCACCGACCGATTGCGACAGGCGCTGAATCGCTTGGCGGGTTTCACTGGCAATACTGCGCCCAGCGCTGGTCAGGCGATTTGCATCCTGAGTGGCGATGGCGGTACGCGCCACGTTGCTCGCCACTTCCAGGGTGGTGGCGGCCATTTCATTGATTGCAGTGGCCACCTGATCGGTTTCATTGCGTTGGCGCTCAAGCCCGGCGGAACTGTTATGCGCCAGGGTATCGGCCTGCTTAGCCTGCAGGGTGAGCTGTTCGGCGGTGTCTTGCAGACGGGTCAAACAGGTTTTCAGGCGCGCTTCCTGACTGAGCGTCGCCATTTCCAGGCGCCCTTGAGCACCGCGGCTGTCGGTGTACATCTGCGCGATCAGCGGGTCAGAAGTGGTCTGGTCAGCCAGGCGCAGCAGACGCTTGAGGCCACGTTGTTGCCAGCTCAACCCGGCCAAGCCCAGCGGTATCGACAGTGCAGCCGCGAGGGCAAAGCCCCAGCTGGAATCAAGCCAAATACCGATAAGAAAGCCAATCTGACTGATCAGGATAAACGGTAGCCAGCCCTGCAGAGTTGGTAGCCACTTATCCCTACTCGGGACGGCGGACTTACCGCTGTTGATGCGCTGATACAGGGCTTCTGCGCGACGCACCTGTTCGGCGGTTGGCTTGACCCGTACGGATTCGTAACCCACTACCTGGTTGTTTTCCGTCACGGGCGTGACGTAGGCATTAACCCAGTAATGATCGCCGTTCTTACAACGGTTCTTAACAATCCCCATCCACGGCCGGCCGCTTTTCAGGGTGTCCCACATGTGCTGGAACACCGCAGGCGGTACGTCGGGGTGACGTACCAGATTGTGCGGCGCACGAATCAACTCATCGCGGGTAAAGCCACTGATCTCGACAAACGCGTCATTGCAGTAGCTGATCTGGCCTTTGAGGTCAGTCGTCGAGATCAGTCGTTGCTGAGCAGGGAAGCTACGTTCGCGCTGAGTGACCGGCTGGTTGTTACGCATGGCAATTATCCGTTGTTGTAATGCCCCTACATCGGCCAATGGCGGGCGAAGTTGAGGGAGAAATCCGTGTCGACGAGTTTAACCGCTTTTTGAATGGCGTCACATTTATGCCATGGTCGTGGTCGTACTTGACCTGAGGGTGTTTTTTGCCCGGCGCGTGACGCACTCGGCCAGGCTATTGGCTGGCGATCAACTGCCGCAGCACGTAATGCAGGATGCCGCCGGCCTTGAAGTATTCCACTTCGTTAAGCGTGTCGATGCGGCACAGCACTTCAATGCTGTCGCGGCTGTTGTCCTCGCGCAAGATGTCCAGGGTTAAGGTCATGGACGGGTGGAGTTCAACACCATCCAGGCCGCAGATGTTGAGTGTCTCTTTGCCCGTGAGGTTGAGCGTTTTGCGGTTTTGCCCGGTTTTAAACTGCAGCGGCAAGACGCCCATGCCCACCAGATTAGAGCGGTGGATGCGCTCGAAGCTTTCGGCAATGACCGCTTTGATGCCGAGCAGGTTGGTGCCCTTGGCCGCCCAGTCGCGGCTTGAGCCGGTGCCGTACTCTTTGCCGGCAATGACCACCAGCGGGGTGCCGGCCTCCTGATAGCGCATGGCGGCATCGTAGATCGACAGCTGCTCACCACTTGGCACGTGCAAGGTGTTACCGCCTTCTGCGCCGCCGAGCATCTCGTTGCGGATGCGGATATTGGCGAAGGTGCCGCGCATCATCACGTGATGATTGCCGCGCCGCGAGCCGTAGGAGTTGAAGTCGACCGGCTCTACGCCCTGTTCGCGCAGGTAGCGACCGGCGGGGCTGTCGGCCTTGATATTGCCGGCGGGGGAGATGTGGTCAGTGGTCACCGAATCGCCGAGCAGGGCAAGAATGCGCGCTTGGTGAATGTCACCAATATGCGGTGGCGCCTCGGCGATATTCTCGAAGAACGGTGGATGCTGGATGTAGGTCGAGTCGTCCTGCCAGCTGTAGGTGGCAGTTTGCGGTATGTCGATGGCCTGCCACTCGGCATCCCCGGCGAACACCTCGGCGTATTCCTTGTGGAACATCGCGGTGTCGACCTTGAGGATCGCCTCGGCGATTTCCGCCTGGCTCGGCCAGATGTCTTTGAGGTAAACCGGCTGGCCATCTTTGCCCAGACCCAAGGGTTCAGAGGTTATGTCCATCCGCACCGTGCCGGCCAAAGCATAGGCCACTACCAAGGGCGGTGAGGCCAACCAATTGGTTTTCACCAGCGGATGCACGCGGCCCTCGAAGTTACGGTTACCTGACAGCACCGAGGCGACGCTCAAGTCCGATTGCTGGATGGCTTGTTCGATAGGCTCAAGCAGCGGCCCGGAATTACCAATACAGGTGGTGCAACCGTAGCCCACCAGGTCGAAGCCCAGCTCGTCGAGGTAGTGGGTCAGGCCGGCGGCGTTGAAGTATTCGGTGACCACCTTGGAGCCCGGAGCCAGCGAGCTTTTCACCCACGGCTTGCGCTGCAGGCCTTTCTCCACGGCTTTTTTCGCCAGCAGGCCGGCGGCCATCATCACGCTGGGGTTGGAGGTGTTGGTGCAGGAGGTAATTGCCGCGATGACCACGGCACCGTTTTTCAGGCGATGCGTCTGTCCCTCATGTTCATAGTCCGCCTCGCCAACCTGGGTGGCGCTGCCGATCGCCGCGCCACCACCGCCTTCGTCGAGAAGGCGTGATTCCGCGCCGGGATTGGGCTTGAGTTGCAGCCCAAGAAAGTCATCGAAGGCTTGTTTGACCTGGGGCAGGGCAACCCGGTCCTGTGGGCGCTTGGGCCCGGCCAGGCAGGCCTCGACGCTGCCCATATCCAGCTCCAGGCTATCGGTAAACAACGGCTCAACGCCTGGCTCGCGCCACAGACCTTGGGCTTTGCAGTAGGCCTCGACCAGTTTGACGGTCTGCGGCGACCGGCCGGATAAGCGCAAATAGCCGAGGGTGATCTCGTCGACCGGGAAGAAGCCACAGGTGGCGCCGTATTCCGGGGCCATGTTGGCGATAGTGGCGCGATCCGCCAGCGGCAGATCGGCCAGGCCGTCGCCATAGAACTCAACAAACTTACCGACTACGCCTTTGCTGCGCAGCATTTGCGTGACGGTCAGCACCAGGTCGGTGGCGGTGATGCCTTCCTTGAGTTTGCCGCTGAGCTTGAAGCCGATGACCTCGGGAATCAGCATCGACACGGGCTGGCCGAGCATCGCCGCTTCCGCCTCGATGCCGCCGACGCCCCAGCCGAGAATGCCGAGGCCGTTGATCATGGTGGTGTGTGAGTCGGTACCAACCAAGGTGTCGGGGAAGGCGAAGGTCTGGCCGTCTTCTTCTTTGGTCCAGACGGTGCGGCCGAGGTACTCCAAGTTGACTTGGTGGCAGATGCCGGTGCCCGGCGGCACCACGCTGAAGTTATCGAAGGCATGCTGGCCCCAGCGCAGGAAGGCATAGCGCTCACCGTTGCGCTGCATCTCGATGGCGACGTTCTGTTCGAACGCGTTATGGGTGGCGAATTGGTCGACCATTACCGAGTGGTCGATGACCAAATCGACGGGCGATAGCGGGTTGATCTTCTGCGGGTCGCCGCCAGCCTTGGCCATGGCGTCACGCATGGCCGCGAGGTCGACCACGGCGGGCACGCCGGTGAAGTCCTGCATCAATACGCGGGCGGGGCGGTACTGGATTTCGCGCTCGGAGCTGCGGCTCTTTAGCCAATCGGCCATGGCCTGCAGGTCGTTGCCGGTGACGGTTTTACCGTCTTCCCAGCGCAACAGGTTCTCTAACAGAACCTTCAATGACATCGGTAACGGGTCGATGTTGCCAAGGGATTTGGCGGCTTCAGGGAGGCTGAAGTACTGGTAGCTCTGGCCTTCTACGTCGAGGCTGCGTTGACTATTCAGGCTATCTAAGGAAGGCATTGCGCGTCTCCTGTGGCTTGTCACGGTGCAAGCCGGTTGGTGGCTGCAGACTGTTCACCCTAGCTCTGCTTGTTCTGGCTCGCCATTTAGGGGGCTGGCTGCTTGGCATCTAAGTGTTTCTGGGTGGGCGCAGCGACTATGGCTGTTCACACTGGACAGGTCGCGGGGGCTAAGGGTTCCCGAGTCGGCTATGATGCGCGCCTTGAGGAGAACCCCGATGAATACCCCCGCAATTAATACCCTGCTACTGCACTGCCGTCCCGGTTTCGAGAACGAGGTGTGTGCCGAGATCGCCGAGCATACCGCGCGCCTGGATGTGGCCGGCTATGCCAAGGCCAAGCCGAGTACCGCTTGCGCTGAATTTATCTGCACCGAAGAGGATGGCGCCGAGCGTTTAATGCGTGGGGTTCGCTTCAATCAGCTGATTTTTCCGCGGCAATGGGCGCGAGGTGTGTTTATCGACCTGCCTGAGCTGGATCGTATCAGCGTGCTACTCAGCCACCTGAGCGGTTTCCCGGTGTTTGGCAGCCTGTGGCTGGAAGTGCTGGACACCAACGATGGCAAGGAACTATCGAATTTCTGCAAAAAATTCGAGGCGCCGCTGCGCAACGCCCTGACCAAGGCCGGCAAGCTGGTTGAGGATGCACACAAACCGCGCCTGCTGTTGACCTTCAAGAGCGGCCGCGAGGTGTTTGTCGGCATGGCCGAGACGAATAATTCGGCGTTGTGGCCCATGGGCATTCCACGCTTGAAGTTCCCCCGTGAGGCACCGAGTCGCTCGACCCTCAAGCTGGAAGAGGCCTGGCACACCTTTATCCCCCGCGAGCAGTGGGATGAGCGCCTGTCGGGCGACATGACCGGGGTTGATTTGGGGGCTGCACCAGGTGGCTGGACCTATCAACTGGTCAAACGCGGCATGCTGGTCACCGCCATCGACAACGGCCCAATGGCCGAAAGCCTGATGGATACCGGGTTGGTGCAGCACCTGATGGTTGATGGCTTCACCTGGAAACCCAAGCAGCCGGTGGACTGGATGGTCTGCGACATTGTCGAGAAGCCCGCGCGCAGCGCCGCCTTGCTGGAAGCCTGGATTGGTGAAGGCCACTGCCGTGAAGCGGTGGTCAACCTCAAGTTACCGATGAAGCAGCGTTACGCCGAAGTACGCCGCTTGTTGCAACGTCTGGAAGAGGGCTTTGCCGAGCGTAAGCTCAAGGTCTCGATTGCCTGCAAGCAGCTCTACCACGACCGCGAAGAGGTCACCTGCCACCTGCGTCGCCTGAGTAAATAAACCCGCTGTACTGTTTTTAACCCGCTATTTGCTGACCTTTGGCGTAACGTTGCGCCAAAATAGCGGCCTGCAACTGGAGCCCATTGATGTCTTTGCAATCCACCGCCATTCCTGATGACACCCTCGACGCCACCGGGCTTAACTGCCCGGAGCCGGTGATGATGCTGCACAACAAAGTTCGCAGCCTACAGGCCGGCGGTCTGCTCAAGGTGATCGCCACCGACCCCTCGACCCGTCGCGACATCCCCAAGTTTTGCGTGTTCTTGGGCCATGAGCTGGTCGAGCAAGCCGAAGAGGGCGCGACCTATCTGTACCTGATTCGCAAGAAACTCGACTGATGGATTGGTATTTCGCGTATGGCTCGAACATGAACCCGCTGCGCATGCAGGCGCGCGGGCTCACAGTGTTGGAGGCCCTGCCAGGCCGTCTGCCGGGTTACGGCTTGTGTTTTAACAAGCGCGCGATGGACCGTGCTCCAGGGCGGGCGTACGCCAATATTCGCCACGCGCGTGCAGGGCAGGTCGAAGTCGAAGGGGTGCTTTATCGCCTGCGGGACGCCGGCGAGATCGCCAAGCTGGATCACTTTGAAGGCACCCCGGTCTATTACAGCCGTGAGTGTTTGCCGGTTATCACCGCACATGGCGTGCAGCCGGCGTGGGTGTATATCGCCAACCCGGCCTTTCGCGAAGAGGGTTTGCTGCCCAGTGAGGACTATCTGGCGCATCTGCTCGCCGGCCGCGAGCTGTTGTCTGAGGCTTACTGGTCGGCGCTGGCGGCGTTGCCATTCCATCCCGACTGACCAGGCGCCAGCCCACAGCTGTTGAGCAGATTTTGCCAGCTGCGCACATGCCGCGCTGTCGCCAGCCGGAAATCCGCCCACAACGAGTGCTCATCTGCGCTCAGGCGCTGCAGATAGCCGCGCGTGGCGGGCGGTACCTGCGCCACCTCGCTGAGTTGGCGCAGGCTCTGACTCCAGGCTTGCCCGCGTTGGTCCACCAGCGCCAGGTAGGGCTGCAGACTGCCGGCGTAATACTTGATGAAGATGTTCTGCACAATCCGCCCGCGCGCTGTGGCCTTGCCCGTGGGGCAGATGGGCCTTTGCTGATGGCGACTTTCCAGCATCTGGCTGGCTTGATTGAGGCTGTGGCTCAGGCTGGCCAGGCTGGTGATCAGCTGACCGCCCTGATCACTGGCGTGCAGGGCAAAAAATACCGGATCCAGTTGCGCGGCGCTCGGCGGTAATACGGCGGGCAATGCGCTGCCAATAGTGGCCAGCTGCGTCAGGGCATCAAGCGCCGCAGCGTCTTCAGTGGCATTTGTCGGCAGCGCTTGGTTGGAGAAGCGCAGGTAGCGTTCAACCTCCTGGCTGGCGTTTAGGGCGTTCCAGAATACCCCCGCCAGTTGTGCGCGTTTGTCCTGAGCAAGCTGTTCCAAGGTGCCGCGCAGCTCCTGTTGTTCTTGATCGCGCAAGTAGTCAATGCAGCTGTCGATGGCCCGCAGCAGGTCGCCTTCATAGGCCAGCCGGCTGCTTGGCGTCAGTTGCTTACCCAGGCTGTTATTGCGCAGGCTGATCTGCTGTTGCAGCACCGGGCAGTAACGCGCCTCGACCAGCAGTTCGAGCAGGCTGATACGCAGTTCGGGGATGTCTATAAGGCGCTCGCGGCGCGCTGGGAGTCGATAATCCACCGGCGTGGCGGCTTCGATATTGAGCGGCGGAGCAACATCCAGTGCGTTGCTCAAACGTTTCAGGTAATCGGCCTGCAGCGCCAAACCATCATCAGTTGGCGTGCAGGCGCACAGGCACAGTGCAGTGATCAGAAACAGCAGGCGGGCTTTCATCAGGCCATCTTAGCGGCTCGAATGCGTTTGCGCGCGCTGCCGGCCAGGCGCAAAGCGAGCATGCCGCCGGCACAGGTGAGGCCGACGATTAGACCTTGCCAGAGCCCGCTCGGCCCGGTGGGTTGGCCAAACCAGTCAGTAAGCCCGAGCACATAGCCCACCGGCAAGCCGATACCCCAATAGGCGAACAGGGTCAGGATCATCGTTACTCGGGTGTCCTGATAACCGCGCAACGCACCGGCGGCGGTCACCTGAATAGCGTCGGAAAACTGGAACAACGCCGAATACACCAACAGGGTGGTCGCCACCGCGATCACGGTCGTGTCGGGGGTATAGATCTGCGCAATGTCTTCGCGCAGCAGCAGCATCAGGCTGGCCGACAGGCAGGCATAACCCAGTGCGGCGGCCATGCTCACGCCCGCAGCAAAGCGCGCTTCCCGTGGCTCACCCCGGCCCAGCGCCTGGCCTACGCGCACTGTGGCGGCCATGCCCAGGGAGTAGGGGATCATAAACACCATGGAGCTGAAGTTCAGGGCAATCTGGTGCCCGGCCACCACTGTTGCGCCCAGGCCGCCGATCAGCAGGGCGATCACGGCAAAGATGCTCGACTCGGCAAACACCGCAATACCAATCGGCAGGCCCACCGAGAGCAGGCGCTTGAGTACCTTCCACTGTGGCCATTCGAAATGGCTGAAAATTTTACTCGGCTGGTAGAACGGCGCCCATTTCACCCACCAGAGTATGCTCAGAAACATAAACGTCATTACCAGGCCCGTGGCCCAGCCGCAGCCGACGCCGCCCATGGCCGGCACACCGAGCTTGCCGTAAATGAAGATGTAATTGAGCGGGATATTCAGCGCCAGGCCACACAGACCAATGACCATGCTTGGCCGGGTATGCCCCAGACCGTCACTGAAGCAGCGCAGCACGTGGTACAGCGCCACCGCCGGGAAGCCGCAGCCCACTGCACGCAGGTAGCCCATCGCGGGCTCGATCAGCGCCGGTTCAACATCCATAAGGCGCAGGACAAATTCGGCGTTCCACAGTATCACCGCGGCGGCAACGCCCACACCCAACGCCAGCCAGAGTGCCTGACGCACCAGGGGGCCAATCTCGGTGTGCGCGCCGGAACCGAAGCGTTGCGCGACCTTCGGCGTGGTGGCCAGCAGAATGCCGGTCATCAACAGAAACACCGGTATCCAGATCGAATTGCCCAGCGCCACGGCGGCCAAATCCTGCGGGCTGACCCGTCCCGCCATCACGGTGTCGACGAAGCCCATGGCGGTATTGGCCAACTGGGCAATGATGATTGGCGTTGCCAGCTTCAGCAGGCTGCACAGTTCAGTGCGGGTGCGTTGCAGGCGGGTTTGGGCGAGCATGTCGAATATCCGGAAAATGGGGCAGAAAACCGCGCAGTCTACGCCTTGACGCCTCAGTCAGGAAAGCGTGATTTCACCTGCGCGGCAACCCTGTACAGCCTAGCCAAGTTGCCTCGGCGGGGTAGAATGCCCGACTGATTGATGGAGCCCTGCCATGCGAATAGTTGCCGACGAAAATATCCCCCTGCTGGATGAGTTCTTTGCCGGCTTCGGTGAGATACACCGGCTGCCTGGCCGCAGCATTGACGCCGCCGCTGTTGCCGAGGCCGACCTGCTGCTGGTGCGTTCGGTGACCCGGCTTGACCGTGCCTTGCTGCAAGGCACGGCGGTTAAATTTGTCGGTACGTGCACCATCGGCACCGACCATCTCGACCTCGATTACTTCCAGCAGGCCGGCATCACCTGGGCCAGTGCGCCCGGCTGTAACGCCCGTGGCGTGGTCGACTATGTGCTGGGCAGCCTGTTGCTGCTGGCTGAGCAGCAGGGCGTTGAGCTGGCGACGCGGACCTATGGCGTGATCGGTGCTGGCCAGGTCGGCAGCCGCTTGATCAAGGTGCTGCGCGCTCTGGGCTGGAATGTGTTGGTGTGCGATCCGCCACGCCAGGCGGCGGAAGTGGGAGATTACGTCAGCCTGCAGCAGGTGCTCGATGAATGTGATGTGATCAGCCTGCACACGCCACTTGAGCGCACGGGCGAGCATCCGACCCACCACCTGTTTGATAGCGCCCGTTTGGCCGCACTCAAATCCGGCAGCTGGCTGATCAATGCCAGCCGTGGTGCCGTGGTGGATAACCAGGCCTTGCGCACGTTGCTGGTACAGCGCGCTGATCTGCAGGTGGTGCTGGATGTTTGGGAGGGTGAACCGCAGGTGGATGTTGACCTGGCGGCGTTGTGCCAGATTGCCACTCCACATATCGGCGGCTATAGCCTGGACGGCAAGCTGCGCGGCACTGCGCAGATCTATCAGGCGCTGTGTCAGCACTTGGGCGTTGCAGCCAGTGTGGAACTGGCGCAGCTGATGCCCGCCGCCTGGCTAAAGAGTCTGACCATCGATGCCAGCGCTGATCCGGTCTGGACCTTAGCCAGCATTTGCCGCAGCGTGTATGACCCGCGCCGCGATGATGCGGATTTCCGGCGCAGCTTGCAGGGCGATGCAGGCGCTCGGCGCTTGGCTTTTGACCGGTTGCGCAAGCACTACCCGATGCGGCGGGAAATCGACGGGCTAGAGGTGTGCATACAAGGCAATGCCCCGGCGTTGAGCAGCCTGGTGCAGGCGTTGGGGGCGAAGCTAAATCAGCTGTAGTAAAGGGCAGCGAATGCTGCCCTGAGGGGTAGGTTACTTACGCTTGGCCGCTTGCTGCTGGGCTTTTTCCAGTGCGCTGCAGGCCTGCTGGATCATCTCTTCGGTGATCGGAACTTCCCGGCCCTGCTCGTCGATGACAGCGCCACCAACTGGCACTGGCGCGGTTTTTGGTGGTGTCTGTTGCGTGCTGTGCATGGGTTGTCTCCTCATCGATGAGCGCGATTTTATGAGTGTTAGATGACGGCGCTATGACACTTGCGACGGCATAAAGCTGGCGCAAGACACAGGGCTAAATACCCATAGCAGGTACTGTGCCAGAATGCCGGCAGCAATTGAACATGAGGGAGTTATGGGGCTTTTCCATATTGGCTTGATCATCAATCCCCTGGCGGGGCTGGGCGGCCCAGCTGGGTTCAAGGGCAGTGACGGTATGGCGATGCAGGCCTTGGCCTTGGGGGTTGAGGCCAAGTCTGCGCAGCGTACGCAAACCGCCCTTGAGGTGTTGTTGCCGCTGCGCGAGCGCCTGGAGTTCGTCACATTCCCCGGGCCTATGGGGGCTGATTTGCTCACTGTGATGGGCTTTGCCCACCGTGTGGTCGGTGAACTGGCAGCCGAGACGAGCAGCGCTGCTGACACCCACCAGGCTGTGGCGCTGCTGCAGGACGCTGGCGTGGCGCTGATTCTGTTTGCCGGTGGCGATGGCACCGCGCGCGATATCTGCGCGGCCGTGCGTGAAGGCCAGCCGGTACTTGGGATCCCTGCCGGGGTGAAGATTCAATCTGGCGTTTATGCCATTAGCCCGCGCGCCGCTGGCGAACTGACTGCCCGTTTGGTCGAAGGCGGCCTGGTGCGCTTGAGCAGCGGTGAAGTGCGCGATATTGATGAAAGCGCTTTGCGTGAAGGTCGGGTGACCGCGCGCTGGTATGGCGAACTGACGGTGCCGCAGGAAGGCGGCTATGTGCAGCAGGTCAAGCAGGGCGGAGTGGAATCCGAAGAACTGGTGCTCGGCGACCTGGCAGATTGGCTGCAGGACAGCTGGGAAAGCGATGTGCGCTATGTGTTCGGCCCGGGCTCGACCCTGCACGGTCTAGCGCAGAACCTCGGTTTGACCACCACGCTACTTGGCGTGGATGTGATCGAGAACGGTCAGCTACTGGCCAGCGATGTAACCGAGGCGCAACTGTTTGAACTGGTTAATGGCCATCCAACACGTCTGTTGGTCACGGCCATTGGCGGGCAGGGCCATATCATCGGCCGGGGTAATCAGCAGATCAGCCCGCGGGTGTTACGTGCCATCGGCCTTGAGCACCTGCGGGTAGTCGCCACCAAACGCAAGCTCGGCACGCTCGAAGGCCGGCCGTTGTTGGTGGACAGTGGCGACGTGCAATTGGATGCGGCTTTCCCCGATGTGGTGCGCGTATGGGCAGGCTATAAGGAAGAGCTGCTCTACCCGGTGGGGCTGTAACCGCTGCAGTAATCGGCTGAGGTGAACATGACCGATCAAGTGCCGCCACCGTCCATCCAGAACGGCGAACGAGTGGTGCTGTTTGATGGCGTGTGCAAGCTGTGCAATGGCTGGGTGAAGTTTTTAATTCGCCATGATCCGCAGCAACAGTTTCGTCTGGCGAGTGTGCAGTCCGCTGAAGGGCAGGCGCTGTTGCGCTGGTTTGCGCTGCCCACCGAGCGGTTTGGGAGCATGGTCTATGTCGAGTCTGGCGTGTTGTACCTGCGCACCGATGCATTGCTGCGCATCGTCGGCCAACTCCCCGGTTATTGGCGCTTGCTGGCCTGGTTACGGCTGATTCCGCGGGCGTTACGTAACGCCTGTTACGAGCGCATTGCCCGTAACCGGTATCGGTTATTCGGGCGCTATGACACCTGCCTGCTGCCCAGCGCTGAGCAAGCTCGACGTTTTCTGCATGACTGAGGGTCGCTGTTGCTTGATGCGGCTCTGACCCGGCCCCATCTTCTGTTATAAGCGTCTAATTCGCGGTGTGGCCACGTCCTCTGTGGGCTGGCTTAAACGCTATGCGTGTCCTTGTCTAATCGGCGTCAGCGCCCGCAGTGAGTGTCTATGCCCTCTATTCTGTCTTCCCGTCAGCGCACGGCCTTACGCATGGCTTGGCGCTTTATCGCGCCGTACCGTGGGCGCGTGCTCGGTGCCTTACTGGCGCTGATGTTCACGGCCGCGATCACCCTGTCTATGGGGCAGGGCATCAAACTGCTGGTGGATCAGGGGCTGGCAACCCAGTCGCCGGCCGCTTTGCAGCACTCCATCGGGCTGTTTTTTGTGCTGGTGTTGGCCTTGGCCATTGGCACGTTTACGCGCTTTTACCTGGTGTCGTGGATCGGTGAGCGCTTTGTCGCCGATATCCGTAAGCGCGTCTTCAATCACCTGATCGAGCTGCACCCAGGCTTTTATGAGAGCAACCGCAGCTCAGAGATTCAGTCGCGCTTAACCGCCGACACCACGCTGCTGCAATCGGTGATTGGCTCCTCACTGTCGATGGCGCTGCGTAACCTGATCATGCTGATTGGCGGCAGTGTCTTGCTGGTGGTGACCAACGCCAAACTCAGCGGCATCGTGCTGATGGCCTTGCCCCTGGTGGTGGCGCCGATTCTGATTTTTGGCCGCCGCGTGCGTGCGCTCTCGCGGCAGAGCCAGGACCGCGTCGCCGATGTCGGCAGCTATGTGGGCGAAGTGCTCGGGCAAATCAAAACCGTGCAGGCCTACAACCACCAAGCGGAAGATAAGCGGCGCTTTGGCCTGTCCGCCGAGGCCGCCTTCGACACAGCCCGTAAACGCATTGCCCAGCGTGCCTGGCTGATTACTGTGGTCATCGTGCTGGTATTGGGCGCGGTGGGGGTGATGCTCTGGGTCGGCGGCATGGACGTGATTGCCGGGCGGATTTCCGGCGGTGAGCTGGCCGCCTTCGTGTTTTACAGCCTGATTGTCGGCTCGGCCTTCGGCACCCTCAGTGAAGTGATCGGCGAGCTGCAAAGGGCCGCCGGTGCTGCCGAACGGATTGCCGAGTTGCTCCAGGCACGCAATGAAATCACCCCGCCTGCCGTTGATGGCGTGCAGCTGGCTCAGCCGGTGCAGGGCCGTATTGAGCTGCAAGGGCTGCGCTTTGCTTATCCCTCGCGCCCCGACAGCTTCGCCATTGACGGTATTGACCTGGACGTCGCACCGGGAGAAACCCTGGCCCTGGTTGGTCCGTCTGGGGCAGGCAAGTCCACGTTGTTTGATTTGCTACTACGGTTTTTCGACCCGCAAGAGGGGCGGATTCTGATTGATGGTCAGCCGATCAAGCAGCTGGATCCCGCCGACCTGCGCCGCAGCTTTGCCCTGGTGTCACAAAACCCAGCGCTGTTCTTCGGCAGCGTCGAGGACAATATCCGCTACGGCCGCACAGACGCGACGCTGGCTGAAGTGCAAGCCGCCGCCAAAGCCGCGCATGCCCACGGCTTTATCATGAAGCTGCCGGACGGCTACCAAACCCACCTTGGCGATGCCGGCTTGGGGCTCTCTGGTGGCCAGCGTCAGCGTTTGGCGATTGCCCGGGCGCTGCTGGTGGACGCGCCGATTCTGCTGCTGGATGAAGCCACCAGCGCGCTGGATGCGGAAAGTGAATACCTGATCCAGCAAGCGCTGCCGCTGCTGATGCAGGGGCGCACCACGCTGGTGATCGCCCACCGCTTGGCCACGGTAAAAAGCGCCGACCGCATCGCGGTGATTGAGCACGGCAAACTGGCGGCCATTGGCAGCCATAACGAACTGGTAATCAGCAACCCCCTGTATGCGCGCCTGGCGGAGCTGCAGTTCAGCCATGAAGCTGAGGCTTAGTGCGCGCTCACTAGGCGGCACGATTTCATCCTGCCGCCTAGTTCGGTAGGCTGCAGAACTGGATTTACGCTGAGGACGCTACGATGGCCGGGATGACAAAACGCTGCAAAGCCGCGGCCACGCTAGGCATATCGCTCTTGTTGGGTGGTTGTAGCTTGCCAACCCTGGAAGGCCGCCCGGCATCCTTTGCCCTGGCGCCCGAGCTGGCGGCGCAGACTACCTTGGGCCGCGGTATTACCCCGGTGCTTGAGCAGCGCGGTAAGTTGAGTGGGTTTTATACCCTGGCCGACCCGCAGGATGCGTTCGCCGCCCGTGCACTGCTTAGCCACACCGCCGAGAAAACGCTGGATGTGCAGTACTACATCTGGCGCGATGACATCACTGGCACCTTGTTGCTCGAAGAACTGCACGCTGCCGCGCAGCGGGGTGTGCGTGTACGCCTGCTGCTGGATGACAACGGTACATCGGGGCTCGACTCATGGCTGGCGGCGCTGGACAGTCATCCGCTGATTGAAGTGCGTCTGTTCAATCCCTTTTCGCTGCGCAGCCCTAAGTCTTTGGGGTTTATCACGCACTTTTCACGCGCCAACCGGCGTATGCACAATAAATCGCTGACGGCCGACAACAGCGCCACCATTGTCGGGGGGCGCAATATCGGCGATGAGTATTTCGGCGCCAGCGATGGCGTGGTGTTCGCTGACCTTGATGTGCTGGCCATCGGCCCGGTGGTGAAGGCCACCTCGAATGATTTTGACCGCTATTGGGCGAGCGCCAGTGCTTACCCTGTCTCCGGTTTTTTGCCTGCGGCTCCGCCTGAGCGTCTGCAGCAGTTGCAAGCACGCTCCAGCCAGGTCGAGCAGGAACCCGCCGCCGCACAGTACCTGCAGGCCTTGCGCCAATTGCCGTTTATCCAGCAACTGGTGGACGGTCAATTACCGATGGAGTGGGCGTCCGCGACCATCGTCAGCGATGACCCGGCCAAGGGCCTGGGGCAGGCTGTTGATCAAGGCTTACTGAGCAAACAGTTGGCGGTGATCCTTGGTCAACCCCAGCAGCATGTTGAGCTGGTATCGCCGTATTTCGTGCCCACAGCCGCTGGCGTTAAAGCCTTTACCGAGCTGACGGAGCAGGGCGTGAGCGTGCGTATTTTGACCAATGCGCTGGAGGCCACGGATGTCGCGGCCGTGCATTCGGGTTACGCCAAGCGCCGCAAGGCATTGCTCGAAGCCGGTGTTGAACTGTTCGAAATGCGCCGCGATTCGCCAACAGCAAAACCTCGGGGAAAAGCTGGCCCTTTTGGCAGCTCCGGCTCCAGCCTGCACGCCAAGACGTTTGCCGTGGACGGCGAGCAGATGTTTGTCGGTTCGTTCAATTTTGACCCGCGCTCGGTAAGCCTTAATACCGAGCTGGGCTTCGTGATTCAGAGCCCCAAGTTCGCCCAGCAGATCCAGGCCGTATTTGACGAGGGGCTGCTGCAAAGTGCCTATCAGGTGCAGTTGTCGGAGGATGGCCAGGTGTATTGGCTAGCGCAGCGGGGCGAGCAGGTTGAGCGCCTGGATAAAGAGCCTGGGACCGGCTTTTGGCAACGCGCCGGGGTCAAACTGCTGAGTTGGCTACCGATCGAGTGGCTGCTTTAGCCGTAGCTTCTGCACATTCACCACGTTATGCGGTAGCCAAACCGGCGCCCGGCTGGTCTAAAGCGCTTTGGCTTGCGGCTTGATGGTCGCCGCGGCGCCGGCTGAGGCCAAGATAATGGCGCTGATCGCCAGCCATTGGGTGAGCGTCAGGCGCTCGCTGAGAAACAACAGCCCAGAGAGCGCGGCGATAGCCGGCTCCATGCTCATCAAGATGCTGAAGGTGCGGGCTGGCAAGCGGGTCAGGGCGACCATCTCCAGGCTGTAAGGCAGGGCTGAAGACAGCACCGCCACGCCGAGGGCAACCGGCAGAAGGTCGACAGAAAACATACTGCTGCCGGCCTGCCACAGGCCAATCGGGAACACCAGCAGCGCCGCGACGATGGTGCCCAGAGCCACGGTCTGTTTGCCGTGCTCGGCCCCGGCTTTTTGCCCGAACACGATATACAGCGCCCAGCACAGCCCCGCTGCCAAAGCCAGGGCCATGCCCACGGGGTCAAGTGCCACCTGGTTTAGGCCACTGGGCAAAAGCAGCCAGAGGCCGAAAACAGCCAGGGCGACCCAAACAAAGTCCAGCAGGCGGCGTGACGACAGCAGGGCCAACCCCAGTGGCCCAGTAAATTCCAGGGCGACGGCGATACCCAGCGGGATGGTTTTCAGCGAGAGGTAGAACAGCAGGTTCATGCCGCCCAGCGACAGCCCGTAGGCCAGCAGCGAACGGCAGGACTTCAAGGTCAGCTGCGCTTGCCAGGGGCGCATCAGTACGCAGAGAATCAGTGCGCCCAGCCCCAGTCGCAGGGCGGTGGTGCCGGTTGCGCCGATTTCCGGGAACAGGCCTTTAGCCAGGGAGGCGCCGCTCTGGATCGATGTCATGGCGACCAATAGCAACAGGATTGGCAGGATCACCAGAGAGAATTGAGTTGAGCGCGGCATGCGGGACCTTATGTCTACGGTATCAATTTAGGCTTAAACCTGTGGGCGCGAGGATCATTAGGTCGCGCGACAAAGCGGATCACGCCAACGCAGCGCACCTTTCGACGTGAACAGCACACACCATAGGCCCGCCATGCATCATTGTCAGAACGGCACGCATAAAAAATCCGCTGCCAACACAGGCAGCGGATTCTGATTTGTTACGCCAAAAGGTCAAGCCATAGTGCTTATCTAAAAGGCACTAGCCCCTCTGGTGAGGTGTTGGCCGCTGAATCCTCAGGAGAGGAAACCGCCATCGACATTTAGCGCTACGCCTGTGGTGTAGCTGGACGCATCGCTCGCCAGGTACAGCACCGCGCCGGCCATTTCGCTCGGGTCGGCTACGCGCTTGAGTGGAATACGCTGCAGGGCGAGGTTGAGAATGGCGTCGTTCTTCACCAGTGCCGAGGCGAACTTGGTGTCAGTCAGGCCCGGCAGCAGGGCGTTGCAGCGGATACCAAACTGCGCACATTCCTTGGCGAAAACCTTGGTCATGCTGATCACCGCGGCCTTGGTCACCGAGTAGATGCCCTGGAACTCGCCCGGCGAAACGCCATTGATCGAGGCCACGTTGATGATGCTGCCGCCACCGTTGGCTTTCATCAGCTTGCCGCCCTCGATGGACATAAAGTAGTAGCCGCGAATATTCACATCGACGGTCTTCTGGAATGCGCCCAGGTCGGTGTCCAGTACGTTGCAGAACTGCGGGTTGGTGGCGGCGTTGTTCACCAGAATGTCGAGACGGCCGAACTGCTCCTTGATGTGCGCGAAGACGTTGGTGATTTGCTCCATTTCACCAATGTGGCAAGCCACGGCTGTAGCCTTGCCGCCATCGGCGATGATCGCGTCAGCCACTTTCTGGCAGTCGTCGATTTTGCGGCTGGAGACAATCACATGGGCGCCTTGTTGCGCCAGCAGCTTGGCTATGGCTTCGCCGATACCACGGCTGGCACCGGAGACAAAGGCGATCTTGCCGTCGAGGTCGAACAGATTCGTTTTGGACATGCGCTTTTCCCTTCTTATTAAGAGGCCTGTTCGGCCATTTACAGCTGCGATTTATGGATGACCTGCAGGCTCATTTGCTCCAGTAGCTTGTTCATTTGAATGAACTGCGCGAAGCGTTTGTCCTGAGTCTGGCCATGGAAGTAGCGGTAGTAGATCTGCTGCACAATGCCGGCCAGACGGAACAGACCGTAGGTGTAGTAGAAGTCGATGCTTTTGATCTCAATGCCTGAACGTTCGGCGTAGTAGTCGGCAAACTGCTGGCGAGTCAGCATGCCCGGGGCATTGCTCGGCTGGCGGCGCATCAGTTGCACCGGGGCCGGGTCGGCGGCTTCGATCCAGTAGGCGAGGGTGTTGCCCAGGTCCATCAGCGGATCGCCAATGGTGGTCAGCTCCCAGTCCAGCACACCGATAATCTCACTCGGGTTTTGCGGGTTGAGAATCACGTTATCGAAGCGGTAGTCGTTGTGCACGATGCCGGGCTTGTAGTGATCGGTGGGCATCTTGTCCTTGAGCCAGGCCTTGACCGGCTCCCACAGCGGCGCATCAGGCGTCAGGGCTTTGTCGTAGCGGTCACTCCAACCGCTGATTTGCCGCTGCACATAGCCCTCGGGCTTGCCCAGGTCGCCCAGACCGCAGGCCTGATAGTCGACGTTGTGCAGTTCAACCATCTTGTCGATAAAACTTTTGCACAGGTTGCGGGTTTGCTCTTCGCTGAAGTTCAGCTCAGCCGGCATCTCGGAACGCAGGATGATGCCGTTGACCCGTTCCATCACATAAAACTCACCGCCGATCAGCGACTCGTCCGTGCAGTGCACATAGGCTTTCGGGCAGTAGGGGAAGCCGGCGTTGAGCTGATTGAGGATGCGGTATTCACGGCCCATGTCGTGGGCGGATTTGGCCTTGTGACCAAACGGCGGGCGACGCAGCACGAGTTCCTGATTTGGGTATTCGATCAGGTAGGTCAGGTTCGATGCCCCGCCCGGGAACTGGCTGATGCGTGGCTCGCCGGTGAGGCCTGGGATATGCGCCTTGAGGTACTGGTCGATGACCGCAGCGTCGAGTTCTTCGCCTTCGCGGATACGGGTGGACTGGTCAGTAAGCGCCATGTTTATCCCTTCTGCTTATGATGGGTGCCTAACATAATTAGCTAATCTAATGCGCCAAGGCATCACTCACAACCATTATGGGATGTTATAGGCCACCGTGTTGCTGCCTAATCAAGCGGCCTGATTGATCCTCTTATGACGTTTGCTGCAGGCCGGCCCGCTGAACGTTCGGGCCGCACAATAAAAAAGGGGATGGCTGTTATGCCATCCCCTTTTTGTTCAGGTTGCCGCCTACCCGGCAACCCGCGTTAAGTGCTTAGAAGTGGTACTTCACCAGCGCCTGGAATGCGGTTTGATCAAACCCATGACCGGAGCCATCAAGCGGCTTGGCGCCGTAGCGATTGCGCCACATATTGACCTCGGTACCGACGTACAGTTTACGGCCCTCGCCAAACAAGGCTTTGCCCGCATCCCATTTAACCTGAATCGAAGAGCCGACCGAGGTGCGGGTGTTGGAGGTCGACGTGCCGGCGCGCCAGTCAATAAAACCATCAACCAGGAAGTCCTGATCACCGACAGCGAAGGGCACCGCGCCAGAGAGGGTCAGTTGGTAAGTGTGTGCGTTGTGGTTGCCACGCGAATTGTCGAAATAGACGTTGTTGTTGGCTTTAACCCGGTACAGGTTGGCATTGAAGTAAGCAAAGCCTGGGACATTCCAGGCCGAGCCGATGCCGTACAGGTAGTTTTCTGTACCCGCGCCGCCATTGCCTTTCTCATAGGTAAAGGCGGCGTAGACATCCTTCAACGGGCCGGCAGCAAGCTTCTGACCGCTCAACCAGCTGAGGCTCACGCGTGGCGAAAACTCGACGTAATAGAAGTTGTCTTTCTCGTGATTGAAATCACCCCGGCGCGACTGCTTGTTATCGGCCAGCACGTAGTCGGCAAAACCGAATACATCGCCCCACACCCAGCCACTGGCATGTTCTGCTGTGAAGGTGGTTTGGGTTTTCTGCTGTTCGGCGTTGTATTGACCTCTGTTGAAGTTTTCGCCGTACAGGTAAGAAAGGCTGTTGTTCTGCCAAAGCAGGGCGTCAGCGGCGACCGCCTGCTGACAGCCGACAATACCGGCAGACAGCGCGATTAAGCGGGCTAGATACGTTGAGTTCATGCGATTTTCCTTATTATTGGGACGTGCATCGTTTCTCTGCACCCGGCAGCGAGCTGCCGGGTGTGTCTGGCGCGAACTAAGTCGCTCAGCCGGCGTTGTGAGCGCGGCCCGCGTGGTCGCGCAAGGCATGCGCAAGCGGTTCATGCTCATCGTTATGTGGGTTCTGCAGCACCGTGTGCAGATGCGCTTCGGGGTCGTAGAGATTGTCTTCTTGCGGAGCGTCTTCTTCGGGCAGGAACACGTTGAGCAGGATGGCGCTCAGGGCACCGATGGTGATCGGCGAGCCGAAGATGTTCTTCAGGAAGTCCGGCATCTGCGACAGCACACCTGGTACCGCGGCCACGCCCAGGCCGAGCCCGAGGGAAATAGCCACGATCAATACGTTGCGACGATGCAGGCCCGCCTCAGCCAGAATGCGGATGCCGGCCACTGCGACCGTGCCGAACATGATCAGCGTGGCACCGCCGAGTACGGGCTTGGGCATCAGTTGCAGCACGGCGCCGAGGGCGGGGAACAAGCCCAGCAGGACGAAGATCCCTGCGATGTAATAGCCCACGTGACGACTGGCAACACCGGTAAGTTGGATCACTCCGTTGTTCTGGCTAAAGGTGGTCATCGGCAGGCTGTTGAAGACCGCTGCCATTGCCGAGTTGCAGCCATCAGCCAGTACGCCGGACTTGATCCGTCGTAGATACAGCGGGCCTTGTACCGGCTGCTTGGAAATGATCGAGTTGGCCGTCAGGTCGCCGGCGGTTTCCAGCGGTGTGATCAGGAAGATTACGGCGATGGGTACAAACGCCAGCCAGTCGAAGCTGAAGCCGAACTTGAAGGGCACCGGTACGCTGACCAGCGGCACATCCGCCATATTGGCGAAGTCGACGCGGCCGGTGTACCAGGCTACGACGAAACCAAGAGCCAAACCGACAATCACCGCCGAGAGACGCACTACCTGCGATTTGAAACGGTTAAGTATGATGATTGTGCACAATACCAGCGCCGCCAGCCCCAGGTGATGCAAGCCGCCCAGGTCTGGCGCGCCGTAGCCACCGGCGATGTCGGTCATGGCCACTTTGATCAGCGACAAGCCAATCAGGCAAATAATGGTGCCGGTCACCACCGGGGTAACGATTTTGCGCAATTTGGTCATCACCTGGCTAAAGGCGATTTCCACGAAGGCCGCGCAGAAGCACACGCCAAATAAGGTCGAGAGAATTTCCTCGGGGCTACCGCCGCGGGATTTGACGATCATCCCCGCACTGAGAATCGCACTCAAAAAGGCGAAGCTGGTGCCCTGCAAGCACAACAGGCCGGAGCCAATCGGGCCAATACGCTTGGCTTGAACGAAGGTGCCGAGGCCCGACACAAACAACGCCATGCTCACCAGGTAGGGCACGTAGGCACCTAGGCCAAGCACGCTTCCGACAATCAGGGTGGGGGTGATGACGCCAACGAAACTCGCTAGCACGTGTTGCAGCGCAGCAAAGAGGGCGGGGCCAAAGGAGGGGCGATCATCCAGCTGGTAGATCAGGTCGTTGCTGCGAGCAGACGGCGCTGCGGCGCTAGGGGTTCTAGTCGTGGTCATATTTGAGCCTGCCAGTTGTTTTTATATGGTCATGGGCTTGGCGAGGCTTCGCGGCGCCTCCGCTCTGGAGGCGAAAACAGTGTCCGCGCGCTCAGAGTGGTTCGACTATAGCAACCTGTGTACACATGAGAAAACAATTTATTTGATGATTGTGCACATAAAATGAATCAGCAGTCAGGCAGTCGCGTGCACAGTTAGTGCTCATGACGTGGTTGGTTGATCAGTATGGATTGGCACTATCTGCGCACAGCAAACCGCCCGGAAAACCGGGCTGTGGGTGCCTACAAACGAGGGGTTAGTGGTGCGGGTGAGGGTTGAGCAACGCGGCGCGTTCCGGCCCGCCGAGGATGTTGAAGAGCAGGTTGAGTAGCACTGCGCTGATGGTCGCCAAGGCGATACCGCTGTGTGTGATGGGTTCTAACCACAGCGGCATGTGCGCGAAAAACTCCGGCCGCACAATCGGCGCCAGGCCCATGCCAATACTCACCGCCACCAGCAACTGGTTGCGACGGTCGGCAATATCCGCCTCTTGCAGAATCTTGATGCCCGTAGCAGCCACCATGCCAAACATGGCAATGCCCGCACCACCCAGTACAGCAGGAGGGATCGAGGCCACCAGGTAGGCGGCTTTAGGCAGCAGGCTCAAGCCAATCAGCAAGCACCCAGCGGCGGCCGTGACATAACGGCTGCGCACGCCCGTCATCTGCACCAGACCGATGTTCTGTGCAAAGGATGAGTGGGTGAAGGTGTTGAAGAAACCCGCGAAGAACGAGGCGCCGGCATCACACATCAGCCCACGACGGAGCATTTCAGGGGTGATTTCTTTACCTATGACCTTACCGAGGGCAAGAAACATCCCGGTGGACTCAACAAAGATAATCACCACCACCAGGCACATGGAGAGAATCGGCGCCAGGTGAAACTCCGGCATACCGAAATGCATCGGTTTGACCACTGCAACCCAGGCGCTTTGCTCCAGGCCGCTGAGGTCAACCATACCCAGGCCACCCGCCACCACGTAGCCGATCAGCATGCCAATCAGCACGGAGACGTTGACCCAAAAACCGCGTAAAAACCGGTTGATCAACAAGATGCTTCCCAGCACCAGAGCGGCAATTGCCAGGTACTGCAAACCGCCGAACTCAGTGGCCGCGCTACCGCCACCTGCCCAGTTAAGCGCCACGGGGAATAGTGATAAACCGATGGCGGTAATCACCGTACCGGTTACCAGCGGTGGAAAGAAATGCACGATGCGCGACATAAACGGCGCAATCAGCATGCCGAAGAAGCCCGCGGCAATGGTTGCGCCGAAAATTCCCGGCAAGCCAATACCGGGCGAGCCGGCCATGGCCACCATGCTGCCGACAGCGGCAAAACTGGCGCCCATCATCACCGGCATACGAATGCCCATGGGGCCGATGCCGAGTGACTGCACGAGGGTGGCAATACCCGCGACCAAGAGGTCGGCGGTGATTAGAAAAGCGATGTCTTCACGGGACAGACCGACGGCTTCACCGATGATCAGCGGCACCGCCACTGCGCCGCCATACATCAGCAGCACATGTTGAAAACTCACCAGAATCATTTGGAGCAAGGGCAGGCGTTGATCGACCGCGCAGGTCGAAGTTGAACTCAACTGGGTCATGCAAATACCTCAGGCGCTTTTATTGTTGTAAGTCGCTATTCGGTGCAGGCGTCTGTGCGCCTATGCCGGGTCAATCTTATTCGTTACACACGCACGGCAAAAAAAATGCCGCGCTCATTGCTGAGCGCGGCATTTACATGGATCAGTTTATCTGCGCGCCCTGATCAATCCAGGCGCCGATCAGATCGCGTTCTTCCTGGGTCATCTGGGTGATGTTGCCCAGTGGCATGATCTGCGAAGCAACGCTCTGTGCGTGGATCTTCGCCGCCTGGCCCTTGATCTGCTCAGGCGTATCGAGCATGAAACCCAAGGGTGCAACACTAAACATCGGGCTGCTTGGTGTAGCCGAGTGGCACACGCTGCAGCGTTCCTGAATCACGCTGTTGACCTTGGCAAACTCAACGCCCGCAACGGCTGTGGCAACAGGCTCTGCAACTCTGCTGGCCGGCTCTGCAGTTTCAGTCGCAGGGTTAGCACTAACCGCTGTAGCCGGGACCGGAGCGTACGTGATCTCAGCCGCTTTTGGCGCGGGCGCCGGGGCAGCCTTCATGCTTGGGCCAGTAACAAACGCCAGGCAGATCATACCCAGTGCAGCAGCGGGCAGGGTCCAGACGTATTTGTTGCTGTCATGACGGGTGTTGAAGTAGTGACGCACCAATACTGCCAGAATCGCGATGCCCGCCAGGATCAACCAGTTGTACTGGCTGCCGTAGGTGCTCGGGAAGTGGTTGCTGATCATGATGAACAACACTGGCAGGGTGAAATAGTTGTTGTGGCGCGAACGCAGCAGGCCTTTGGCGGGCAGCTTGGGGTCCGGGGTGGTGCCATCTTCGATGGCTTTCACCAGTGCGCGCTGTGCCGGCATGATGGTGAAGAACACGTTGCCAACCATGATGGTGCCGATGATGGCGCCAACGTGGATGTAGGCAGCGCGGCCGCTGAAGATATGGCTGAAGCCATAGGCCGCCGCAATCAGCAGGATGAACAGCACGGCACCCAGAAGTGCTGGGCGCTTGCCCAAGGCCGAATCACAGAGGAAGTGGTAAGCCACATAGCCGCAAATCATCGAGCCGAAGCCAATGACAATCGCCAGTTCCGGGGCCAGGTCAACGCCAGGCTTGACCAGATACAGGCTTGGGTTGAGGTAGTACACCACCAGCATCAGGGCTACGCCCGACAGCCAGGTGAAATAGGCTTCCCATTTGAACCAGTGCAGGTTCTCCGGCATTTTAGGCGGGGCCAGTTTGTATTTTTCCAGGTGGTAGATACCGCCACCGTGGATCGCCCATAAGTCGCCGGACAGGCCGTCCCTCGGGTTGCTGCGGTTTAAGTTGTTTTCCAGCCAGACGAAATAGAAGGATGCGCCGATCCAGGCCACGCCGGTGATCATATGGATCCAGCGAATGCTCAGGTTGAGCCACTCAGTCAAATGTGCTTCCACAATCAGTACCTCTTTCCCAGTGCCGACACGCCGGCGTCTGGGCTTCTCTTATTGGTGGGGGGCGAGGAGCAGTTGCTCGTCGTCGGTGAAGAAATGCTCATCGCAGTTGTTACCAGAACCACTGCGATCAACCACCAGGAAGTCATCCCGCTTTTCGATCGTCAGCACCGGGTGGTGCCAAACGCCGCGATGGTAATTGACGCCTTGCCGACCATTACTACGGAAGGCACGGACTAACCCTGATACAGGTGCATCGCCAGCGGGCGCGACCACGATCAGAAAGGGGTTGCCGAGCAGCGGTATAAACGCTTGGCTGCCCTGCGGATGTCGCTCCAGCATGCGCACAGTCAATGGCATCGGCACTTGTTCGGCACTGAAAATGCTAATGATCGCCTTATCGTCTGGCTGTGCGGTCTCGACCGTAGCCAGTTTGTGATAGCGGCGAGTCGAGCCATTGTTGATCATGAAAAATTCGCTGCCTTCGGTTTCGATGACATCACCAAAGGGGGCGAACGCTTCTTTGCTTAATGGCTCAATGATCAAATTGCGCATGTGGGTCTTCTTATCGGTTGCGTATAAACCATACCTGTTGCCAGGCGTGGGCTTTATGTCGGCTGGCCGCCGGCGTGATTAACGTCACTAGACCGGTAGCAGAGTCCGACGGTGCTTACTCGACTACGCGCAGGACCTCTGCGGTTTACAGCTGTTGCAGACGGAACAGCGCGATCTTGTTGATCTCAGCCAGGGCGCAGGCGAACTCTTGCTCTGGGGAGTTATGAATACGCTCCTCGAATGCCGCCAGGATCTGGTGCCGATTGCTGCCTTTCACCGCCATGATGAAGGGGAAACCGAACTTGGCTTTGTAAGCATCATTCAGCGTGGTGAAGCGGACAAACTCCTCGGCGGTGCATTCATGGATGCCCGCGCCGGCCTGTTCTGATGTCGACGAGGCGGTCAATTCACCCTGGACTGCGGCTTTGCCGGCGAGGTCCGGGTGAGCATTGATCAGGGCCAGTTGGTCAGCATGGCTGGCACTGAGCAGCAGGTCGGCCATGCGCTGATGCAAACCGTCGATTTCGTTGATGCTGTCATCCAGGCCCAGGTCATAGGCTTTTTCGGCGACCCAGGGTGAATGCTCATAGATGTCGGCAAATACGCTGACGAATTCTTCCCGGCTGAGTTGCGACGGGGTCAGGGTTTGAAAACGGTTCATTGCGAGAGCTCCTTGCTAGCCTGCTCGTTAAAGGGGTGGGTCGCATGCCAGTGCTTGGCAATGTCGACGCGGCGGGCGCACCAGACTTGCTCGTGGCTCTGTACGTATTCGATAAACCGCGCCAGCGATGCCAGGCGAGCTGGGCGGCCGAGCAAGCGGCAGTGCATGCCGATGGTGAGCATCTTCGGCGCGCCGGCAACGCCTTCGGCGTAGAGCACATCGAAGGCATCTTTGAGGTATTGGAAGAAATCGTCGCCGGTATTGAATCCCTGCACCTGGGTAAAGCGCATGTCGTTGGTGTCCAGGGTGTAAGGGATCACCAAGTGCGGGTTGGCCGCGGTGCTGGCCGGGTCCCAGTAGGGCAGGTCATCGTCGTAGGTGTCGCTGTCATACAGGAAGCCACCTTCCTCACGCACCAGGCGACGGGTATTCGGGCCAGTACGGCCGGTGTACCAGCCCAGCGGCCGCTCACCGGTCAGCTCAGTCAGGATGCGGATGGCTTCGTGCATGTGCTCACGCTCTTGCGCTTCGTCCATGTACTGGTAGTCAATCCAGCGGTAACCGTGGCTGCAAATCTCGTAGCCGGCAGCAACCATGGCCTTGATCACATCCGGGTGACGTTGCGCGGCCATGGCCACAGCAAAGATCGTCAGCGGAATGTTGTGCTTCTGGAACAGGCTGAGCAGGCGCCACACGCCGGCGCGGCTGCCGTATTCGTACAGCGACTCCATGCTCATGTTGCGTGCGCCTTGCAGCGGCTGCGCAGAGACCATCTCGGACAGGAACGCCTCGGACTCTTTATCGCCATGCAGCACATTGCGCTCGCCGCCTTCCTCGTAGTTGAGGACAAACGACAGGGCGATGCGTGCATTGTTGGGCCAGTGCGGGTGGGGCGGGTTGTTGGCGTAACCGATCAGGTCGCGAGGGTAGTCAGCGCTCACTGCAGTCTTCCTTCTTGCTATGTGTGGCGGTCATTGGGCAGGCATAAATGCATGGCGCGACCGTGATGGGGTAATTGTATACAAAACACATTGCATCTTGTAAATCTAAAAATCACTTATTTTTCTAAATCTTGCCGAAAGGTAAAAACTGTCCAGTGCGCCAGCTCTTGCTGCACAAAAGCAGCATCTATATAGCTTAGAGCCTGTCTTCTGACCGCATAGGAGGTGGTTAAAACACTGATTGCGCATAATATTGTGTACAGTTTTTTATAAAACTGTCTTATTTTAGTTTTTCTGCATGCTATGCTTCAGCTCAGTCAAGGCTGCTTAGCCTGATAAATCTGCCGAATTCCATAAAGTAGAGGAGGAGTGGCGTCTGTGCTGGCTTGTCTGCGCAGGTGCCCACACGCGATGGGACGATTGACCACACACGTACTGGATGCTGCCCATGGTTGCCCTGGCAGCGAACTGAAAATCGAGCTGTATCGCGTTGCCGGCAATCAGCTTGAACTGCTTAACAGCGTTGTCACCAACCACGACGGCCGTTGTGATGCCCCCGTGTTGCAGGGTGATGACTACCGCAGCGGTGTGTATCAGCTGCATTTTCACGCCGGCGATTACTACCGTGCGCGCGGCGTTACCTTGCCCGAGCAGGCTTTTCTCGATGTTGTTGTGCTGCGTTTTGGCATTGATGCCGGGCAGGAGCACTACCACGTCCCGCTGCTGATTTCCCCTTACAGCTACTCCACCTACCGCGGTAGCTGAACCGAATGCTTGTCACCCTCTGACTCAATTTAAGAGTCCCTAGCCCGCCCACACTGCGGGCTTTTTTTCGTCTGCAATTTGCCTCAATCGTAAACCGCCTCATGTGCAGGCCAGACGCCTCAGCGTGCTCGCCCGCACCGGTACTTAGCGGCTGAGGAGCGAGGCAGCGCCCGCGCCACCGAATAATGCAGCGCTGGTACGGTTGAACCATACCTGGCCATTACCCGAACGCAGGTAACGCGCAGCACCTTGGGCGCTCAGGGCATAGAGCAATTTGCAGGCTAGATCCAGCACCGCCCAGGTGGCGATCATCACCAGCAACTGGTTAAGCAGGGAGCGCTCAGCGCTGAGAAACTGCGGCAGGAGAGCCGCGAAGAACAAAATATCCTTGGGGTTACTGGCCCCCAGCCCGAAGGCTTTCCAGAACATGCCGCGATAACTCGGGTTGACCGGCAGCTCATCGGTAACAACAGGCTTAAAGGCCTGGCGCGAGGCTTGCCAACTGTGCCAAGCGAGATAGAAAAGGTACAGCGCACCGAGTAGTTTCAGCAGGCTAAAAAGCTGCTCCGAAGCCAGTAGCAGGGCACCAAGGCCAAGTGCCGAGGCGCTCAACAGGCAGATCGACGCCAATACACCGCCGATAAACGCTGGCACCGAGCGGCGCAGGCCAACGTTCAAGCTGTTGCTCACCATCAGCAGCGACAGCGGCCCTGGAATCAAAATCACCACCAGTGCAGTGCTTGCAAACAACAGCCAGGTATCCAGGCTCATTATCCATTCTCCAGTTGATGAAAAGCCCCAGCATAAAGTGCCGGGGCTTAGGTGTTAGCCCGCGAGCCTTAGAGGAAGGCGAACTTGGCAATAAAGATGATGCACAGCACATACAGGCTGACTGACACTTTATCGCGCTGACCGGTTAGCAGCTTCAGGGTTGCATAGGTCAGGAAGCCCAAGGCAATGCCGTTAGCGATGGAGAAGGTCAGCGGCATCATCACTACGGTAACGATGGCGGGAATGCTATCGGTGCTGTCTTTCCAGTCGATATGCGCCATCCCGCTCATCATCAGCATGGCCACATAAATCAGCGCGCCAGCGGTGGCATAGGCGGGGATCATCCCGGCCAATGGCGCAAAGAACATCGCCGCCAGAAACAGCACACCAACCGTTACCGCCGTCAGCCCGGTACGGCCACCCGCGGCTACGCCGGCAGCACTTTCTACATAACTGGTGACCGGCGGGCAACCCACCAGAGAGCCAATCACGCTGGAGGTACTGTCGGCTTTCAGCGCCTGCGAGAGGTTCTGAATCTTGCCGTCTTCATCGACCAGATTGGCGCGGTGAGCAACGCCCATAAGGGTGCCGGCAGTGTCGAACATGTTCACGAAGAGGAACGACAGCACCACGCTGATCATCGAAATCTGGAACGCGCCGGCAATGTCCATCGCCAGGAAGGTTGGTGCCAAGCTTGGTGGCATCGAAACCAGGCCGGTGTACTCAACCATACCCATGGCCATGCCAATCCCCGTAACCGCCAGCATGCTGAACAAGATCGCGCCGAACACATTGCGGTGACTTAAGACCGCAATCAGCAGGAAGCAGATGGCGGCCAGCAGTGCATTCGGATTGGCAAAGCTGCCCATGGTCAGCAACGTGGCCTGGCTGTCGACAACGATCCCGGCGGTTTTCAAGCCAATCAGCCCGAGGAACAAACCAACCCCAGCGCCCATGGCAAAGCGTAGGCTCATGGGGATGCTATTGAGCAGCCATTCACGAATGCGCGACAGGCTCATGATCATAAACAGGATGCCGGAAAGAAATACTGCACCCAGGGCGGTTTCCCAGCTGTAGCCCATGTCGCCGACGACAGTGAAGGTAAAAAACGCGTTCAAGCCCATGCCGGGCGCCAGGCCGACTGGCCAGTTGGCGTAGAGGCCCATGAGGAAACAGCCTAGGGCCGCGCCAACGCAGGTCGCGACAAACGCGGCCCCCTGATCAACCCCGGCGATTGCCATGATGCTGGGGTTAACGAAGATGATGTAAACCATGGTAAAGAACGTGGTGATGCCGGCAATCACCTCGGTTTTGAGGCTAGTGCGGTGTTCGGTCAGCTTGAAGAAGCGGTCAAGCAAGCCAGGTTTGCTCAGGCCTTGTAGCGGTGTTGCCGATTTTTCTTGTTTAGCGCTTTCCACAGGGGTATTCCTCATTTCTTGTTGTGTGCCACCCAAAGCCTTTACCGCGCACTGTTCGGCCCTCTGAGGTAGGTGGTGTTTTTTGTTTTTGGCGCACTTAGCTGACCATCAGGTCAAGAAATCGCGCTGAGGCCGATTATGATGTTGTATACAAAAAAAGCAAACACTGATTCTGGTAAAGGCGAAGGCGTGTACTGCTCGCTTATTCAAGCCTAAACAGCTGTTTCACTGAGGCCCATAGAGCGCATTAAGTTGTTTGTTTCGGTAGGTTTTTCAGGCTATTGAGCGATGCAATTACGCCATGGCGAAATACCATCGACGGGGCTTAGCCGCGTTTTGTTTGTGTAGCGATTTAGCAAAAAAATGACATACGGCTCTGTCTCGGAAAAATTGGCCTGGCCTCTGCACAGGGGAATGCTCCTGAAAGCAGATTTACATGCATGTTCGCAGGCTTGTTATGCTTTGGTGGATATGCATGCATTGGTTACATTGTGTACAATGCAAGGACTTTTTATCTGTAACTTTTCACTGACTGCTGCTTGCCAAGGATGGCAACATCCAGGGGAGTTGCATGAGCAACCGCCGAACCTTGACCACGCGAGCCACAATGAACGAACAATTGCAGCCTCTTAAGAAGCAGACGCGCGAGGGTAAAACCACTCGTAGCGGGACTCAGGACGATGTCGTGTACGCCCATATCTTCGATGCCATTCTTGAGCAGCGCCTGGCGCCTGGTACCAAGCTCAGCGAAGAAGCCCTCGGTGAAATTTTCGGCGTCAGCCGCACCATTATTCGTCGCGCGTTGTCGCGCCTGGCCCACGAAGGTGTGGTGCTACTGCGCCCTAACCGTGGCGCGGTTGTGGCCAGCCCTGGCGCAGAAGAAGCGCGGCAGATCTTCTATGTGCGCCGCATGATTGAGCGCGCCATTACCGAGCTGGCCTGCAAAAACGCCAAGCCCGAGCACATCGCTGCGTTGCGTCAGATGGTCATAGATGAGCGCGAGTGCTTCGCCCGTGGTGATCGCGGTATGGGCATTCGTCTGTCGGGTGAGTTCCATCTCAAACTCGCAGAAGCCGCTGGCAATCTGACCCTGCTTGGTTTTCTGCGCAGCCTGATTTCGCAGACTTCGCTGATCATCGCCCTGTATGAAAGCAACAGCCGTGCGCATTGCTCGGATGCCGAGCACGACCAGGTGATTGATGCCATCGAGGCCGGCAATGTGGATGTGGCCGTAGACCTGATGATGCGCCACATGGACAGCGTTGACGCCAAACTCAACCTAGACGGCGATACCGCATCAGATGATTTGCACGCGGTGTTCTCACACCTGCTACCAAACACCAAGAAAAAAACTGCCAGCCGCTAAGCAACCTGGCGCAGAGAGGCCAAAGGCGATTGAAGCGGCTTAACGCGTGAAGTCGCTGCAGCTGTAGACCGCTCTGTTCAGCGCCAATAAAAACCCCCACGGCAAGGAGCAACTGCCTTGGGGCGAGAAATTGGCTGGCTTAGCCAGCCAATTCTGAAAAACAGTGTTAAGCGTTAGGCTCCCAGCCCCCGCCAAGCGCCTTGTAAATAGCGACAATCGCGCGATACAGCTCGACCTCCGCCTGTGCTTGGGCGTCTTCGGCGCTGAGGCGTTCACGTTCGGCATCCAGCAGTACCAAGAAATCCACTTCACCTTCGCGGTAGCGCACGCGGGCTTGTTCGGCTGCGGCGCGGCTTGCGTCTGATTGGCGTAGCAGGGCGAGCAGCCGCTGTTGGCGTTTGCCGTAATCACTGAATGCGTTAGCGGACTCCTCCAGAGCCAGCAGCACCTGCTGTTCATAGTTGGCCAGCGCGCCATCAGCTTCGGCTTCGGCCCCACGCAGGCGTGCACGCACGCTGCCCAAGTCAAACGCTGCCCAGCTGATGGTCGGGGCGATACCCCAGGCTCGCGCCGCCGATGAACCCAGCTGCGAACCACGCCCGGCGGTAAAGCCGAGGAAGCCGGACAAACTCACCCGTGGAAACAGATCCGCCGTGGCCACGCCAATATTGGCGGTAGCGGCGGCCAGTTGCCGTTCGGCGGCGCGGATATCTGGACGGCGACGCAGCAACTCGCCGGGGTCGCCAACCGGTAGTGCTTTGGCAATGGCAGGCAGGTCCTGAGCAGAGAGGTCCACGCTCAATTGATCAGGGCGCTGGCCGAGCAGGGTGGCGATGCGGTGCTTGGCGCGCTGCTGTTCGGCCTGCAGTTGCGGCAGGCTGGCTTCAGTGCCGGCCAGACGCGCATCGCTGCGTAGCACATCCAGCTGACTACCGACGCCGGCCTCACGCAGTTGCTCGGTAATGGCGCGGGATTCCTGCTGGTTTTTCAGGTTGTCGCGGGCAATGCGTTCGCGCAGTTGCGCGCCGCGCAGGCTGCCGTAGGCATCCACCAGCTCGGCAATCAGGCTGACCTGCAGTTGCTGATAGTCGGCTTCGGCCACGTCCAATTCGGCGTCGCTGGCTTCCAGTTGTCGCTGGATGCGGCCAAACAGATCCAGCTCCCAGAGCATGTCCAGACCCAGGTCATAACGCTCGCCGCGCACGCGCTGCTCGGTTACGCCGGGTTGCTGGGCTTTTCCGAAATCACCGCTGGCGCGGCTGGTGATGGTCGGCAACTGGTCGTTGCCGAGGTCATCACGGATAGCCTGAGCCGCACGCAGGCGGGCAAAGGCCACGCGTAGCTGGCGGTTTTCCTGCAGGGACTGCTGCACCAACTGGTTGAGGGTCGGCTCATCGAACTGCTGCCACCAACTGACTTCGAAGCGCGAACGATCGTAGTTGCTGCTTTGCGCCGCGCTCAGCTGGGCAGCCTCCGTTTGCGGTTTCTGGTAGTCAGGGCCGACGGCGCAGGCTGTCAGCGCAAAGCTCAGCAGGCTAATGGCCAGCGGCTTGGCATTGAGTGTTTTCATGCCTGCACCTCCTGCAAGCGCGCCACTTTCTTCGCTTCACGCTTCTCCACAAAAGCACGGATCAGCACATAGAACAGCGGGGTCAGCAGCAGGCCGAAGAAGGTCACCCCAAGCATGCCGCTGAATACCGCAACGCCCATGGCGTGGCGCATTTCCGCACCGGCACCGGAGGACAGCACCAGTGGCACCACACCCATAATGAAGGCGAAGCTGGTCATCAGAATCGGCCGCAGACGCAGGCGGCAGGCTTCCAATACGGCGCTGACGCGGTCCATGCCTTCTTCCTGTTTTTCCTTGGCGAACTCGACGATCAGGATGGCGTTCTTACAGGCCAACCCCACCAGTACGATCAGTCCGATCTGGGTAAAGATGTTGTTGTCGCCTCCCGCCAGGATGACCCCGGTAATGGCCGACAGCAGGGTCATCGGCACGATCAGGATCACCGCCAGCGGCAGGCTCCAGCTTTCGTACTGAGCGGCCAGTACCAGGAAGGCAAGCAGTACGCAGAGCGGGAAGACGAAGATCGCGCTGTTACCGGCGAGGATCTGTTGGTAGGTCAGGTCGGTCCACTCGAAGCTCATGCCGTTGGGCAGTTCCTCCTTGAGCAACTTGGCCATCGCCGCCTCGGCCTGGCCGGAGCTGTAGCCAGGGGCTGCAGCTCCGTTGATTTCGGCGGTGAGGAAGCCGTTGTAGTGCATCACCCGATCCGGCCCGGAACTGGCGCTGACTTTAAGGAACGCTGACAGCGGCACCATTTCGCCACGATTGTTGCGCACCTTGAGCTGGCCGATCTGCTCCGGCTCCAGGCGGAACTGCTGCTCGGCTTGCACGTTGACCTGATAGGTACGGCCAAAACGGTTGAAGTCGTTGGCGTACAGCGAGCCCAGGTAGATCTGCATGGTGTCGAAGATGTCGCTGATCGCCACGCCGTGGGTCTTGGCCTTTTCGCGGTCGATGGCGGCATCGATCTGCGGCACATTCACCTGGTAACTGGTGAATACCGACATCGGGTCCAGCTCCGGCAGCGCGCGGGCCTTGGCGATGACGTTCTGGGTTTGCACGTACAGCTCGTCGTAACCCAAGTTGCCACGGTCCTGCACCTGCAGGCGGAAGCCGCCGATGGTGCCCAGGCCTTGTACCGGAGGTGGCGGGAAGATCGCCAGGTAGGCTTCCTGAATGCCTGAGAACTGGCCGTTAAGCTCAGCAGCAATGGCCCCGGCGGACAGGCTTTCGTCTTTGCGCTGGTCGAAGTCTTTCAGCGCGACGAAGACAATGCCGCTGTTCGGGCTGTTGGTGAAGCCGTTGATCGACAGGCCAGGGAAGGCAATGGTGTTGGCCACGCCTGGATGCTTGCCGGCGATTTCCGACATATCTTTCATCACCGCTTCGGTGCGATCCAGGGTCGCGGCGTCCGGCAGCTGAGCAAAGGCCACCAGGTACTGCTTGTCCTGCGCCGGTACGAAACCGCTTGGTGTCGTGGCGAAGCCCAGGTAGGTCAGGCCCATCAGCCCGGCATAGACGAACAGGGCGATGCCGCTGCCGCGCAGCACGCGCTTCACGGTACCGACATAGCCATGGCTGGCGCGGTCGAACGCGCGGTTGAACGGCTTGAACAACCAGCCGTCGAACAGCTTATCGAGCAGTGTGGAGAAGCGGTCCTTGGGCGCATCGTGGCTTTTCAGCAACACGGCGGCCAGGGCAGGGGACAGGGTCAGCGAGTTGAAGGCCGAGATTACCGTGGAGATGGCAATGGTCAGCGCAAACTGCTGATAGAACTGTCCGCTCAGCCCGGAGATAAAGGCCGTAGGGATAAACACCGCACACAGCACCAGGGCCGTGGCCACGATGGGGCCGGTGACTTCCTTCATCGCCTGTTTGGTGGCTTCCACCGGGGTTTTGCCCAGGCCGATATTGCGTTCGACGTTTTCCACCACGACGATGGCGTCGTCCACCACGATGCCGATAGCCAGCACCAGGCCGAACAGCGATAGGGCGTTGAGCGAGAAGCCGAACATATGCATCACAGCGAAGGTACCGATCAACGACACCGGCACGGCCGCCAGCGGGATGATCGAGGCGCGCCAGGTCTGCAGGAACAGAATCACCACCAGCACCACCAGGATGATGGCTTCGAGCAGGGTATGTACCACCGCCTCGATGGAGCCACGCACGAAGATGGTCGGGTCATAGACGATTTCGTAGTCCACGCCTTGCGGGAAGCTCTGCTTCAGCTCGGCCATGCGAACGCGCACCGCATCGGAAATCTCGATGGCGTTGGAACCAGGGCGCTGGAATACCGGGATGGCGACTGCGGGTTTGTTATTCAGCAGGGAGCGTAAGGCGTATTGGCTGGAGCCCAGTTCGATTCGCGCAATGTCTTTCAAACGGGTGATTTCGCCGTTATCACCGGCGCGGATAATGATGTTTTCGAACTCTTCCTCGGTGACCAAACGGCCTTGCGTATTGATCGATAGCTGGAAGCTGTTACCCGCATCCGACGGCGGAGCACCGAGCGAGCCAGCAGCGACCTGGCGGTTTTGCTCACGGATAGCGTTGACTACGTCAGAAGCAGTCAGGTTGCGCGAGGCGACCTTGTTTGGATCCAACCACACACGCAGCGAGTAGTTGCCCAGACCGAAAAGCTGCACATCGCCAATACCGTCCAGGCGCGCCAGCTCATCCTTGATATTCAGCGCGGCGTAGTTGGACAGATACAGCATGTCGTATCGGTCGTCCGGCGAGGTCAAGTGCACAACCATGGTCAGGTCGGGTGAGGCCTTGTCGACCGTCACGCCGAGACGCTGCACTTCGGTGGGCAGGGTCGGCATGGTACGGGTAACGCGGTTCTGCACCTGCACTTGGGCCTTGTCCAGATCGGTGCCCAAGGCGAAAGTCAGAGTCAGGGTCATCTTGCCGTCGGCCGTGCCCTGCGAGGACATATACAACATGCCCTCTACGCCGGTAATGGCCTGCTCGAGTGGCGAGGCGACGGTCTCACCGATCACCTTGGGGTTAGCACCGGGGAAGGTGGCGCGTACCACTACGGTAGGTGGCACCACTTCCGGGTATTCGCTGATGGGCAGCTGGAACAGCGAAATGGCACCGCCGATCAGGATCAGCAAGGACAACACCGCGGCGAAGATCGGCCGCTGAATAAAGTATTGCGAAAAATTCATCGTCGTTTTACCTATATAACAGCGTATTAGCCGCGTGGCGCAGTGTTGGCAGGGCTACTTTCTGCAGCAACTCGGCGGCTGTTCTGGCGTTCGATGGCCTGACGTTGCTCGGTCAGCAGCGACTGGGTCTTTTCATCGGCCATGGGCACGCTTTGCGGATCAACGATGGAGCCGGGGAAGGCGCGCTGCAGACCGTTGACTACGATCTTCTCGCCCTCGGCCAGACCGCTGCGCACGATGCGCAGGCCTGCCAGCTTTGGCCCCAGTTCAATGGCGCGGTACTGCACGGCGTTGTCCTTATCGAGTACCAGGACGTACTTCTTACCGAGGTCGGTGCCGACCGCTTCATCCTTGATCAACGCGGCGGCGTACTGGCCACTGCCGACCAATTTGAGGCGCGCATAGAGGCCTGGCGTGAAACGCCCATCACGGTTATCAAATACCGCTCGGCCACGGATGGTGCCGGTCTGCGGGTTGACCTGGTTGTCGAGAAAGTCCAGCTGCCCAAGGTGTGGATGGCCTTCTTCGCTGGACAGGCCCAGGTACACCGGGCTGGCATCGCGCGTCTGGCCACCGGCCTGGCGTGCCAGCTCGACATACTTGAGGAATACGCGCTCATCAGCATCGAAATAGGCGTAGACCTTGTCGGTGCTGACCAGCGTGGTGAGGTGGCTTTGCCCGGCATTCACCAGGTTGCCTTCGGTGATTTCCGCACGGCTGACGCGACCATCAATCGGCGCTGTGACGCGGGTAAAGCTGAGGTTGAGGCGGGCGTTATCCAGTTCTGCCTGGATGCCCTCTACAGCGGCCTTGGCCTCTGCCGCAGCGCTTGCGCGGGCATCGGCGAGCTCGGCAGAGATGGCGTTGCTCTGGCGCAAACGCTCGCCGCGACGGGCTTCACTTTGGGTGCGCGCAAAACTGGCGCGGGCTTGTTGCAGTTGCGCCTCAAGGCGTTTGACTTCGGCTTGGAACGGCCGCGGGTCGATCTGGAACAGTAGGTCGCCTTTCTTCACCAGGCTGCCTTCGTTGAAGGCTACGCGGTCAACGAAACCGGATACACGTGGGCGAATATCGACTGATTCTGGCGCTTCCAGTCGGCCGGTGAACTCGTCCCACTCATTGATCGGTTGTTCGATAACGTCGGCCACGCTGACTTTGGCTGCAGGCATTTGCTGTGCACTTTCAGGTGCTTTGCCACAGGCGCTCACTACCAGCACCGCGGCAAGGGCGAGGGGGAAATGCCAGAGGTTCTTATTGGACTGTTCCATGTGTACTTCCGCCAGAGGGTGTTTTGAGGAGGCGGAGTCTGCAGCGAGGGCTCTATTGCGACGAATCGAACGATTCGAAGGTATGTATCAATCAGATTGATTATCTACAGGCTTGTATCGACAAACGCATATGTGAGCAATGCCGTGGTCTGTGCTTAGCCGACCTACTCAACGCTATCGGGGTCGCCGCAGAACATCTGGATACGCGAGCGCAGCCAACGTTCGGCCGGGTCATTGTCTTGGGCGCCGCGCCAGGCCATGTGCAGTTCAAAAGTTTGCGCCGGTATGGGCAGTTCTTCAGCGCGCACACCACCCGCCGCACTGAGGGCTGCCGCGGTGTAGTCCGGTACGGTGGCGATAATGTCGGTGCCGGCGAGCAGGGTGCCCAGGCCATTGAACTGGGGGAGGGCGATCACCACGCGGCGCTTGCGCCCGAGTTTTTCCAGTTCCACATCGATAAAACCACTGAGGTCGCCGGCAAACGACACCAGCGCGTGCGGGCGCTCACAGTAATCATCCAGGCTAAGCGCGCTCGGGGCGCTGTCGGCGCGCAGCAATTTCGGTTTGCTACGGCGCAGGACCTTGCGCTTGGCGTTGGCCGGCAACTCTTCGGTATAGGCAACGCCGACGGAAATTTCGCCGGAGGCCAGCAGAGCCGGCATCAGCAAGTAATTGGTGCGGCGAATTACCAGCACCACACCTGGCGCTTCAGCCCGTAGGCGCTTGATCAGCGGCGGCAGCAGGCCAAACTCGACGTCATCCGACAGGCCAATGCGAAACACTGCATTACTGGTGGCCGGGTGAAATTCAGCAGCGCGGCTGACGGCGGTGGAAATTGAATCCAGCGCCGGTGAGAGCAGGGCGGCAATTTCCATGGCCCGTGCAGTCGGTTCCATGCTGCGGCCAGTTCGCACGAACAACGGATCATCAAACAAGCTGCGAAGACGGGCGAGGGCGGCACTGATGGCCGGCTGACCGAGAAACAGTTTTTCCGCCGCACGGGTCACGCTGCGTTCATGCATCAGCGTTTCAAAGACGATCAGCAGGTTGAGATCGACGCGGCGAAGATCGTTACGGTTCATCCGGTGTCCATTAGTGAGTGGCTGCGGTTTTACAAGCGAGTCAGGCTAATGCTGAATGCCGCTTACAGGCAATATGCAGACGCAAATCAAGCGCGGGCATTGCATCATCATCGACAAGCATGGTGAATATCAGCCCCGAGCGGTGGAATTGCTGGCCAGGCCCGGATAAAGTCCGTGGCCATAAGCGGTCGCCTGTAATTGTTTAGCGCACACCTGCGTACCAGTTACCACGACCTGAATGGGTCAACCGAAGAGGTTTGCGATGTCCCGCATAGTGCGTTTCCATGAGTTTGGTGAGGCTGATGTCCTCAAGATCGAAGAGCGTAACGTCCCTGCACCGGCAGCGGGTGAAGTGCTTGTCGGTGTTGAAGCCGTGGGCGTCAGCTGGCACGACGTACTCTGGCGGCAGAACCTGGCACCGACGCTGGCACAGTTGCCTGCAGGCCTCGGCCATGAAGCTGCCGGTGTGGTGTTGGCGCTTGGCGAGGGGGTCAGTGATCTGGCCGTGGGTGATCGGGTTGCCAGCTTCCCAGGGCACAGCCCCAATCGCTATCCCAGCTACGCCGAGCAAGTGGTTTTACCGCGCAGCTCTCTGGTCCGTTACCCTGCCAATCTGACCGCGCAACAGGCGGCCGTGCACTATCTGCCATCGATGGTGGGCTGGTTCGGTTTTGTCGAACTCGCGCATCTGCAGCCGGGTGAAACGGTCTTGGTCACTGCCGCCAGCCGCTGCTGGGGCCCCTATATTGTGCAGATGGGCAAAGCCTTGGGGGCCCACGTTATCGCCGCCACGGCCTATGCCGAAGACAGCGCGTTTCTTAAACAGCTGGGCGCCGATCACATCATCCTTACCGAAGAGCAGGATCTGGTGAGCCGCGTCAGTAAGCTCACCGATGGGCGTGGCGTTAATGTGGTGATGGACGCCTTGGGTGGGCCACAAATGTGCCTGCTGGGTGATGCCATCGCACCGCGTGGTCGGTTGATTTTATTCGATCTGCAAGGCGGCAATGAAACACCATTCCCAGCCTGCGCGGCGTTCCAGAAGAATATTCAGTTCTTCGTCCATTGCATCGGTAACTTTACAGGCAAGGAGGAGCTGAATATTCCGCAAGATCAGGTGGCGGTGGCCAAAGCAGTGCAAGGCATTAATCAGCTGACAGCCGATGGTTTAATCAAGCCACTGATCGACAAGGTCTTCAGCTTCGACAATGTGATCGACGCCCATCGCTATATGGAAACCTGCCCGAGCCGTGGCCGAGTGCTCTTGCAGGTTTAACCATTGCCTGGTGGAAAAACGCCAGAATCTGGAGTAGGGCACGCCACTCTAAACAAGGGTTGAGCTTCAACCCCTCTTGCGTTTAAAGCTGCTCTTGCTTGGCTTGCAGCTTCAGGCCAAGCCAACTCCTTTTAAGTACCTTCAAACCGCTGAACGCTCAGCCTCTTCATGGTCAGGCGTCACTGCATGACGGCCATCCAGGCGCTCAAGCAAGGCGGCGTTGGCGCAGTTACCCATCACGTTGAGCGCGGTACGCAGCCCATCCGTAAAGCGATCAACCCCCGCGACAACCGCGACGCCTTCCAGCGGCAGGCCGGCAGCGCCCAGAACGGTCGTCATGGCCACCAGTCCGGCACCAGGCACACCGGCGGTGGAGAAACTGACCAACAGCCCCGTGGTGAACACCGTGATCAACAACGAGGTGGTGATGTCGATGTTGAACAACTGGGCAACAAATAACGCATTAAAGCCCTGTAGTACGGCTGCGCCATCGCGTTTGAGGGCGGTACCAAAGGGCAGGGCAAAGCTGGCTAAGGATTCACTCATGCCGTAGCTGCGCGCATTGCCAAGCGCCAATGGCAAGGTCGCGCCGGAGCTGGCCGTGCCAAAAGCAAAGCCCAGGCTCTGGCCAAAATGCTTGACGAAGTCCAGCGGGCGGGCGCCCGTGATGCCCAGCAGCAGCAAATACAGAACCGCCATGAGCGCCAGTGCCAGCGTCAGCCCGGCCACATACATACCGAGGCGCAGAAGCAGGTCCAGCCCCTGGCTGGCAATCACCGAGGTGATCAGCGCAAACACCCCATAGGGAGCCAGTTTGAGTACGAATTCCAGCACCTTGAGCGTGACGGTATAACCACTCTGAATCAGCCGGCGTAACGGTGCGCTGTCATCCGGTAACGCCCGCATAGCAATACCAATTAGCGCTGCGGCGAAGATAACCTGCAACAAACCGCCACTGCCCAAGGCCGTGAATGGGTTATTCGGCACCAACCCGACCAGCCACTGACTCAGACTATCGGCATGACGACCTAAAGGGGCTTGGCTGACAAGGCTTACCGCGCCAGTACCCGGGCTCAACCATTGGGCGACCAGCATGCCAAGTGCGAGCGCTATAGCGCTGGTGAGCAGGTAGCCAACCAGCAGGCGACCGGCGTGGCGGCCAACAGCAGCGCCGTGCTCGTGATTTGTCAGGCTCAGGATAAGAGCACCGAACACCATTGGTACGACCACGAACTGCAGCAAGCGCAGGAAGATGCTGCCCACCGGGGTCAATAAATGAATGTCCAGCCAGGCCACGCTGCCATCAGGCAGTGCACCGGCGCAGGTATTCAACACCAGGCCGGTAATGATGCCGAATGCGAGGGCAAACAAGATCTGGCGTGTAACGGACATGCGACCTCCAAAACAGTCAAAAGCGCGGCAAGCAAGTCGCATGAAATGGGATTAGCGAGGCGCATTCTGATTACCGAAAAGCCCTATATCAATGAAATCATTAATAATTTTATGGAATAAGCTTAGAAGCGACGTGGCAGGCGGATGAGTTTACGCAGCGACTGCACAGGCAATGAGCCTCGTGCAGATGCGATGTTCATCGCCAAACCGAACACGATGGCATTGTCAGTTGAACTTACAGCGGCGTGGCATTAGTGCGGTGTGATTTAGCTGGGGAGGTTACTGAATGCATGCCCCGAAACGCTAAGCGTTTAATTTTCGGTCCTAAGTGTTTTTCTCTAAACCGTAAGCTCGATAGCAGATTGTGTATGGCGCAAAGCACAGCGGAGTACGCTTGCCTTCCTATCTAGAGGTTTCGCATAATGTATATTATGTTAAATAATAGCTATGCAGGGTGTGTTCGTTTGCTGTGACTCCTGTCGTACACCAGCTAAATGGAGAATTCCGTCAAGGATGAGAACCCTAAAATTCTTTACGAATCAGTCATCTACGGTTAGTGCCTGCGCAACAATAACCAGCTAGGACTATTTTCATCGCAACCGGATTGGCTGCTTTTTGCCGATATGGATGATCTGATTGAGTGGAATTGACGCTGTTTATGGAAAATCACTCAGGAGATAAGCCTAGAGTTCCGCCAGCACTGATTGATTCAGTTCTTTACGCAGTGCTCGCCATTGCGGCGAATGCTAGTCAAGCAGCCCTGTAAACCGATTTCTCACCCATCCGTGGTCACGCCGTGTTCGGTAACCGAGATGGGCGCTTTACCCGTGGCTTCCTCGCACGCCTCAAACTGGTAGGCAGCAGCCAATACATGGCCGTCCTAATCAAGGACGAAGCGGTCGGATTTATAATTTGCCCGCGATGAAAACTTTGTTTCCAGTTTGATGCTAAGAGTACACACGAACAGATTCAATTTCGCACATCTAAAATTAGATAGGAGCCCCCTTCTCAAGGGGAATAATCAGACATCAGGACTAAAAATATATTTACTTTCGGGAGAGACTCGGATCGAAATAAATAAAATCTCTAGCGAAATTTTTGTCCTTGCGCCTCACATTCCCCGATCACTTTTTCAAGCCAAGTCCCATACCAATACCATGTGTTTGCCACTAATACGCCATATCCTCTTCCTTGTGACTTGGCATTTGAATCTTTCCAAATTCTTGTATGATCAACCATGTTAAATCTGGCAAAGCCAGCAGCTTTAACTAATTCAACTATTTTTGTCGGCAGATACTTAGGGCGTTCAGTTTCCTTAATTTGAATATATTTAGTATTCATGCCTTCAGCCATTTCAGAGCCAGGCTTAATGAACTCAATGACTTGGTCTGCTTGACCTTTATGGTTAGCTGTTTTGGGAACGAAGAAAACCCTATAAGAAAATCTCGGATCGTTAAACTCTTCAGCTGTTAGTTCTAGATCAAAAGCTGTAATATACGCTCGTATATTCTCAGGCAGGCCCTCTGCTTGGGATAGCATCTCGACCTGACCTTTGTTTAGTGATGAGAACTGCAAGCTAAATGACAAATGCTTATCGATGCCAAACTCATCCCCAAATAGCCTTTTAATTAAGTCATTGTAATTTAAGCAGCAAGCTTGAAATCGAGCACTCAAAAATTGGTCTATTCGGCTTGTCATTTGATGTTCAATTTCATGCCTAAGTCCAATTAAGAAGCGTAAATTTTTTGCTGCACTTGCATCAACTGGTGAGTTTTCGTCATTCAGGCACCGCTCTAGCTCCCAGTGCTTGATAGCCCCTTTTGCTGTCTTATGAAAACTTTTTCTACTACCTGTCATTTTAAAGTAGCGATACTCAACCTTGCTCTTACGATAGTGCGCATGGAGTAAGTAAGTCCATGAAATCATCATAAGAACAATAAATATTTCTGATTTGAATGTCAAAGCTGGATTGTTAAATATCTGCACAGAAGCTAAGGCAGCTTCTCTAGATTTTTTTATTAGCTCGCTCGCTATAGAGCCTACCGCACGTACTCTTTTCGCTTGTAGTGCCATGACGCATCATTCCCAATAATTAAATTTTATTGATAGTGTCACCTAGGATTATCTTTATAAAATAACAGAATTCGCAATGTAATATAAATTCTAGAGCCCCTAAAAAATGTCATAGCACCGCATTCGATTGATACAAATACTTCTGAAAGCCTACAAACACACTCTTGATCAACTCTGGCTTGCCAAGGTCGGCGATGGCATCGGCTATCGCGTTGTTATATTTAAGCTTTAGCAGCGGCGTGAGTTTTTCAGATTCCAGCTCATCCACTCCTTCTTTGACGTAATGCGCCAAAACGAAGTCGATGAAGGCATCCTGCTTAACGTTGAAGTGACCATGAATCTCGATGCGAGCTTTGTTCGCGCGCTCCTCACGGGTGACGGGCTCCATCGCAAAGGCCACGAAGGCCAGCACATCAAATAAATCGCTCTTTTCTGCCTCGATAATGCTCTGCATCTCAGCTAACACGTCCTTGCTGAAACCGCGTTCCGTCAAGCCATCCAGCAATGATTTACGCGTATCCGGCACGCACCAGATGCTGCGCAACTCATCCTCATCTTTGAAGAACTCCGGCAGATTGCCAAATAAGCTTTCCAAAAACTGCGCAGCAGACATTGGCTTACCGTCAGCGCCGAGAAACAGTGTTGATGTCATGCTTCTGATTCGGCGCACCGAACCATCACTTAGAGCCACCTCAATTACGGGTGGCCGTGGTGGCGGTGTCGGCCTTGGTGGGAGAGTTGTTCCACCACCCTCGCCTTCATCCTCTCCATCGCCACTACCACCACCGCCTTTGCCACCGCCTGTTGTTAGCTCTTCCGGCTCGCCATCCCATGCAGGGTCACTGAATAGATGATGGGCTTTTACGAAGTCATAAACGGTGAAGTAATCCTTGCCGTCGAATAGTCGCGTACCACGGCCAATGATCTGCTTGAACTCAATCATATTGGTCACAGGTCGCAGCAGCACAATATTGCGCACGTTGCGCGCATCTACGCCGGTCGAAAGCTTTTGCGAGGTGGTCAGGATGGTCGGGATGGTCTTCTCGTTATCCTGAAAATCACGCAGGTATTGTTCGCCACGTGCACCATCATCAGCGGTCACACGTACGCAGTAATCTGGCTCAGTGCTGGTCTTCATTTGGTTGATCAGGTTGCGAATTTCCAGTGCGTGCTCTTGCTTGGCGCAAAACACGATGGTCTTTTCACTGTGTTTGATCATCTCCATCAGCTTCTGAACCCGGTACTGTTGGCGCTGATGGAAAATTGACCCACCCTGCCGATTGAAATTTGACCCAGGGCGGATTGCTGATTTTGTTACCAGCAACTGTGGATAAGTCTACCAGCGCAGCTGCTGTTGCCCCCACTCCTTCGCTAGCCCAGTTCAGTTGTTTAAGACCTGCCACACGCAGCCATGTAGCAGGCCGTCGTCGCCATGAAATCAGAACGGCTCATCGTCCTCCGGTTCTTGGCCGCCCTTACGCTTTCGCTCC
>NZ_JAYEET010000049.1:0-3381 GCF_034653255.1 Pseudomonas spirodelae
CAAGATGACCACCGCCCTGCTGGATCGGCTGACCCACCACTGCCACATCGTCGAAACCGGTAACGAGTCCTATCGCCTGCAACACAGTAGCTTGGCGGCCCAGGCCAAGATCAAATCACGGGAGCGAAAGCGTAAGGGCGGCCAAGAACCGGAGGACGATGAGCCGTTCTGATTTCATGGCGACGACGGCCTGCTACATGGCTGCGTGTGGCAGGTCTTAAACAACTGAACTGGGCTAGCGAAGGAGTGGGGGCAACAGCAGCTGCGCTGGTAGACTTATCCACAGTTGCTGGTAACAAAATCAGCAATCCGCCCTGGGTCAAATTTCAATCGGCAGGGTGGGTCAATTTTCCATCAGCGCCAACACCCAGCCACCACCAAGGCGGATCGCCTCGCCGCCGAAATGCTCAAGCGCCACGATGCCGAGCACATGAGCGTGGTCTTCTCCACCTATCACTCCATCGACGTAATCAGCCGCGCCCAGCACGATTACGACCTGGCAGCGTTCGACCTGGTGATCTGCGACGAAGCGCACCGTACTACCGGCGCAACCTTTGACGAGGATGATGAAAGCACCTTCGTGCGCATCCATGATGCCGATTACATTCGAGCCGCCAAGCGCCTGTACATGACCGCTACACCGCGCATCTATGGCGACAACGCCAAGCTCAAGGCCGAGTCTGGCGAAGTCACACTCTGCTCGATGGATGACGAAGCCCTATATGGCAAAGAACTGTTCGTTATCAACTTCTCCGAGGCCGTCCAGCGCGGCCTGCTCACCGACTACAAGGTGCTGGTACTCACTGTTGAAGAGAGCGTCATTAGCCGCCGTCTCCAAGAGCTGCTAAAGGACGAAGACAACCAACTCAAGGTGGACGACGCCGCCAAGATCGTCGGCTGCTGGAAGGCGCTGGCCAAACAAGGGCTGGCAGAAAACCTAGTAGGTGATGATCAACCCATGAAGCGCGCCGTTGCCTTCTGTCAGGTCATCTCGCCCAACTACAAGGGCACCAAGCACAAGGTCAGCTCCGTCAATATCGCCAGCATGTTCCAGTCGGTGGTTGAGTCTTATCAAGAGTCAGAAAACATTGATGAAGCCTCGCGCATCGTCTGTGAGGCAAAACACGTTGATGGCGGCATGAATGCCAGTCAGAAGGAAACCAAGCTCAACTGGCTCAAGGAAGAAGCCCCAGCCAACACCTGCCGCATCCTCAGCAACGTGCGCTGCCTGTCCGAAGGTGTGGACGTACCAGCACTGGATGCCGTGCTCTTCCTCACCCCACGTAACTCCCAAGTGGACGTGGTTCAGTCAGTTGGCCGGGTAATGCGCAACGCACCGGGCAAGAAGCGCGGCTATGTGGTGCTGCCGGTGGTCATTCCAGCCGGCATGGAACCCCACGAAGCGCTCAACGATAACCAGACCTACAAAGTGGTCTGGCAGGTGCTCCAGGCACTGCGTTCGCACGACGACAGTTTTGACGCCATGGTCAACAAGCTCGACCTGATCGGCTCAGATCCGCGCAAGATGGAAGTCATCGCCATCACCGACAAGGCCGACAAGAAGGCGAAGAAATCCAGCGGCACGAGCAACGGCCAGGCCGGCAAAGGCAAGTTCGGCATCGGCAGCAAAAACCACGATGCCGAAGGCCAGATGACCCAGCAGGCTGACCTGACCTATGAAGTGGGTGAGATCGAAAAAGCCATCTACGCCAAAATCGTCGATAAGTGCGGCAACCGCCACCACTGGGAAGACTGGGCCAACGACATCGCCAAAATCGCACGCACCCACATCGACCGCATCCAGGGCATCCTAGAGAACCCGGCCAACACCCAGGAAAAGGCCGCCTTCAACGCCTTCGCCGCCGAGCTGCGTGACGACCTCAACGACAGCATCAGTGATGGCGAGATTACCGAAATGCTCGCCCAGCATCTGGTAACCAAACCGGTGTTCGATGCGCTGTTCGATGAGTACAGTTTTGCCAAGCACAACCCCATGGCGAAGGCCATGCAAGGCGTGCTGGACGCACTCCATGAACACCACCTGGAGAAGGAAGCCGACACCCTAGAGAAGTTCTACGCCAGCGTGCGGCAGCGTGCCTCGGGTATCGACAGTGCTCAGGGCAAACAGAAGATCATCGTCGAGCTGTATGACAAGTTCTTCCGCAACGCCTTCCCCAAGATGACCGAGCGCTTGGGCATCGTCTATACGCCGGTCGAGGTGGTGGACTTCATCCTCCACAGCGTCAATCACCTGCTGCAACAGGAGTTTGGGCAGACCCTGGGCAGCAAGGGCGTCCACATCATCGACCCGTTCACCGGCACTGGCACCTTTATCACCCGACTGATCCAGTCGGGCCTGATTAAACCGGAAGAGCTGCCTCACAAGTACAAACACGAGATCCACGCCAACGAGCTGGTACTGCTGGCCTACTACATTGCTGCCATCAATATCGAAGCGGCCTATCACGGCGAAGTGATCGACGAGTACACCCCGTTTGAAGGAATCTGCCTAACCGACACCTTCCAGATGTACGAAAAGGACGATCTGGTAGACGCGCTGTTGGAGGACAACAGCGCCCGTCGTAAGCGTCAGAAAGACTTGGATATCCGAGTTATTGTGGGTAATCCGCCGTATTCGGTCGGGCAAAATGACGCTAACGACAACAACGCCAATATCAGCTACCCACATTTGGATATGAGAATTCGCTCCTCCTACGCTGCCAGCTCTAATGGGGCTAACGTACGGAATCTTTACGATAGTTACATACGTGCTATCCGTTGGGCTTCTGATCGAGTCGGCAACGCAGGTATCATTGGTTTTGTAACTAACGGGGGCTTTCTTGAGAAGTCAGCTACGGATGGGATAAGGAAATGCCTAGCACGCGAGTTTTCTAATATATATGTCCTTAATTTGCGTGGAGATATTCGTAAAAACATGCTGAGTAAAGGTCGCGCTAAAGAAGGGCAGAATATCTTTGGTAGCGGAAGCATGGCGGGAATTGCCATTTCAATCTTGGTGAAGAACCCGGAAAACTCAGAACACGGGCATATTTATTATCACGATATTGGAGATGAGCTAAGGATGGTCTGAAGTAGTCATGTATTTCTGGCTAACTTCAGCCTCCGCCGATTTTGAAAGCGGCAAATCGATCAAAAGCGATCAGATCACCCGCTTATTTCTGTGTTTTTAGCCGCCGCAAGCACCTCGCGGCAGCCATTCCCCGCATTACAGGCGCACCTCTCCCGCATTCGTCAGTAAATGTCTGCGCGCCATCCACAGATTCGACAGCGCGAACAGTGTCACCAGTTGCGCCGTGTTCTTCGCCAGGCCACGGAACCGCGTCTTCACATAACCGAACTGGCGCTTGATCACTCTGAATG
>NZ_JAYEET010000050.1:0-19159 GCF_034653255.1 Pseudomonas spirodelae
GCTCTATACAAAGCCAAGCTCAAAATCGAGAAGGCCAAGGCGCAGGTTCGGGCCAAGGTCGAACACCCATTCAGAGTGATCAAGCGCCAGTTCGGTTATGTGAAGACGCGGTTCCGTGGCCTGGCGAAGAACACGGCGCAACTGGTGACACTGTTCGCGCTGTCGAATCTGTGGATGGCGCGCAGACATTTACTGACGAATGCGGGAGAGGTGCGCCTGTAATGCGGGGAATGGCTGCCGCGAGGTGCTTGCGGCGGCTAAAAACACAGAAATAAGCGGGTGATCTGATCGCTTTTGATCGATTTGCCGCTTTCAAAATCGGCGGAGGCTGAAGTTAGCCAGAAATACATGACTACTTCAGACCATCCCTAGGGAAGCTATTCCTTTGCGCAGAGCTGTATGTTAAGAAGCCGCACTCAATATTGCCCTCGGCGTTCACCTCAGGAAACCTCATGTCGCTGCGTATCTGCATCCTGGAAACCGATGTTCTTCGCCCTGAATTGGTCGACCAATACGACAGCTACGGTCGTATGTTCGAGCAGTTGTTTGCCCGACAGCCGATTGCTGCCGAGTTCAAGGTGTACAACGTGATGGAGGGGCACTACCCGCCAGACAGCGAGCGCTACGATGCCTATCTGGTGACGGGCAGTAAGGCGGATTCCTTCGGAAGCGATGCCTGGATCCAAACGCTAAAAACCTACCTGCTGGAGCGCTACCGCCGTGGCGATAAGCTGTTGGGCGTGTGCTTCGGTCATCAGATTCTCGCCCTGCTGCTCGGCGGCAAGACTGAACGCGCCGTACAGGGCTGGGGCGTGGGCATTCACCAGTACCGCATGGCCAACAAACCGGGCTGGATGAGCCCCGACCTGGAAGACCTGACCCTGCTGATCAGTCATCAGGACCAAGTCACCAAACTGCCGGAAAACGCCACATTGCTGGCCAGCAGTGAGTTCTGCCCGATTGCTTCTTACTGCATTGGCGATCAGGTGCTGTGCTTCCAGGGGCATCCCGAGTTTGTCCATGACTACTCGCGCGCGCTGCTCGACTTGCGCCAACAGCATATCGGTGAGGCGGCCTACACCAAGGGTGTCGACAGCCTGCAGCATGACCACCAAGGCCACACCGTGGCTGAGTGGATGATGCGTTTTGTCGCGCAGGGCCGTGCCGGTCTGGCGGAGTAAGTCGCTGTTGGTAAAAAGCCCGGTCAATGACCGGGCTTTTTTATTGGTAACGCTTAGGCTGGGCTGATCTGCTTATCCATGGCTTCAATGCACTGCTGCATCTGCCTCTGGCAGGTTTCGATCAGCTGCGGCAGGTCTTCCTGGCTCAGGCCGGCGGTGGGGATGGCCGGCAATGAGCGGATCATGATCTCGCCGCTGTTCCAGCGGTTGAGCTGTAAGTGGTTGACGTAGGTGCTGACGCACACGGGGATGATCGGCACGCCGGCGGCAATAGCCATCTGGAAGGCCCCCTTCTTGAAGGGCAGCAAGCCTTTACCCAAATTACGCGTGCCTTCGGCGAACACCCAGATTGAGGTGTCTTTATGCTTGAGGGTGTCGGTAGTCGTGAGCATGGATTTTTTCGCGCGAACGGCATTGCCACGATCGAGCAGTACGTTGCCTGCCAGCCAGTACAGCTGGCCAAAGAACGGCACCCACTTCAGGCTTTTCTTGCCGATGCTGACGGTGCGCTCGGGCACCACACGGCCAAGTACGTACAGGTCATAGTTGGACTGGTGGTTGGCGATAATCACGCAGGAGCGCTGGTGGTCGAGCAGCGGCTGCACATCGGTCTTGAGCTTCCAGCCCAGCAGCCACTGCGCCGGAATACTGTAGAGGCGCGCACAGAGGCGGCTGTTATCCGGGTTGAACGGTCGACAAATGCCGATTAACAACCCCAGGATGCCGGCGAGGATAAAGTGCACGCCCATCGCCAGCATGCGCAGTAGAAAAAGCATTTGGTACGCCCGTCATAGGAAAAAGGCGCGAAGTGTACGGGCGTGCACTGTTTTCGGCAATTGATGCTGATAAGAGGTCGTTACAAGGTTTTTAGCGGCATTAAGCGACGTTTAAGCCGCGTAAAGGATGAATGTACTGCGGGGTGCCTGATGGCGTTTCGTGGGTACGTCACTAAACACAAAGCCCGGCGCTTGGCCGGGCTTTGCGGTGCGGCACAGAGTGGTTTACACCAACTGCTTCTTATCCAGTTCCACCGCGTTGTCCAGTGCTTCAAGCAGCGCTTTGCGCACCTTCAGCTTGGTGTTCTTGTGCGCAGTCATGTTGATCTTCTTCATCTGCTGGGCAACAGCCCGCGCCGTGGCCTGCAGTTCGTCGGCCGGCACGACCTTGTCGAGGAAGCCGGCATCTACAGCGCTTTGCGGGTCGAACATCTCACCGTTGATCACCGAGCGGTGGAAGACCGATTTACGCAGACGGTCACGGGCCAACTCGATGCCCGCGTGGTGCATGGTCATGCCGATCAGTACTTCATTAAGCCCGATGGTGAATGCCCCTTCGGTGCCGATGCGGTAGTCGGACGACAGCAGGATAAACGCACCCTTGGCCACCGCATGGCCTGGGCAGGCGACGATGATCGGGAAGGGGTGGGCCAGCATGCGCCGCGCCAGGGTCGAACCGGCGGCAACCAGGTCGATCGCGTTTTGCGGGCCGGAGGTCATCACCTTGAGGTCGTAACCACCGGAGAGAATGCCTGGTTGGCCGGTGATGATGACGATGGCCTTGTCTTGTATGGCGCGATCCAGAGCGGCATTAAACGCCGTGATCACATCCGGGGAAATAGCATTCACCTTGCCATTGCACAGGGTCAGGGTGGCAATGCCATCGTCGAGTTGGTAGCTGATCAGGTCGCTCATGGTGGGTTCCTTGTGCTGAAGTGTCGCAGACGTTACCCACCCACATCGGTCAGGTAAAGCACGATGACTGACTGGCTGGTCAGTGATTGCCGGCGACTCGGGCTATGGCGGCGATCAAGATCGCCAATTGGGCTACTCGGTTTACTCGCAATTAAGCTCACCCCTCTATAAGGAGTGATCGACATGCCTGGTTTAATCCGACTTATTAAGTGCTGGCGAGCTGCATTGGCGTTGCTGCTGTTGGTCAGCATGCTCTGGCTTGCGAGTGATCAGCACAGTCAAAGCCCGCTTAGTGTGCTGGGACTGTTCGGCTTCGGCCTGTTTATCTCCCTGGGATTTGTCCTGTTCGGCCAGCAACGATTCGAACCGAGTACTACCAATCCGTCCGCCGACGACCAGCACTTGGCTTAAGCGCATGAATTTTTTGAAAAAATATTTTGCCTTTGGCAGCCTCTTCGGCTACATTTGCGCGCCTCGACAGACAGCAATGACCGTCGAGACCCGGTGAAGTGTCCGAGCGGTTGAAGGAGCACGCCTGGAAAGTGTGTATACGAGAAATCGTATCGTGGGTTCGAATCCCACCTTCACCGCCAGACATTAAAAACCCCAGAGAGAGCAGTCTTTCTGGGGTTTTTTCGTTTCAGGCCCCGCATGTCTCCGCCCGATTGGTACAGCGGAGTGGTACAGATGACTGTCATGGCCCAACCTTGGAAGCACCCTGTAAGTGGCATTTTTTACTTCCGTCGCGATGTCCCCGAGAGCATTCGTGGAGTCATATCTAACCCGCTCGCCGTTGGTCGCTTGTTAGACTGCGTGTCTGACGGTTGGGGTTGGGCATGAAGGCGACTTGGGACATTTTCTGCAGCGTTGTCGATAACTACGGCGATATCGGAGTGACCTGGCGGCTCGCGCGGCAGTTGGCGGCCGAGCATGGGCTGGCAGTGCGGCTGTGGGTGGATGATCTAGGTGCGTTTGTGCGTTTGTGTCCACAGGCTGAAGTTCAGGCGCCGCGGCAAACTCAGCAGAGTGTTGAGATTTGTCTGTGGCCCGCCGATTGGCAGGAGGTGGTCGAGCCCGCGGATGTGGTGATCGAGGCGTTTGCCTGTGAGCTGCCGGCGGCTTATATCGCGGCGATGGCGGGGCGTGAGCAGAAGGTTCTCTGGCTTAATCTGGAGTACCTGAGCGCCGAGGACTGGGTGGAGGGTTGCCATGGTTTGCCCTCGATGCAGTCCAACGGCTTGTCGAAGTTTTTCTTCTTTCCAGGGTTTACCCCAGGCAGCGGTGGTTTACTGCGTGAGCGTGGGCTGCTGGCGCAGCGTCGAGCATTTCAGGCGGACGAGCGTGCGCGCGATGAGTTTCTGCGTGACCTGGGTGTTGAACCGCTGGCTGGTGCGCTGCTGATTTCGCTGTTCGCCTATGAGAATGCCGCCTTAGGCAGTTGGCTGGAGGTGTTGGCGGCAGGGCCGCAGCGGATTCAGCTGTTAGTACCTGAAGGGCGTATTTTGAGTAGCTTGCAGGGCTGGTTGGGCAGCCCCGCATTGCAGGTCGGTGATGCTTGTCAGCGTGGCCAGCTGCATATCCAGGTGCTGCCGTTTATCTCGCAGGATCAGTACGACCGTTTGCTTTGGAGTTGCGACTTCAATGCGGTGCGCGGTGAAGACTCGTTCATTCGCGCGCAATGGGCCGGGCGGCCGCTGCTTTGGCATATTTATGAGCAGGCTGATGGCGCGCACCTGGAAAAGCTCAACGCATTTTTAGCGCTCTATAAGGAAGGCTTGTCAGCCGAGGCGCAAGTAGCCCTAGCCCGTCTATGGGATGCCTGGAATAGCAACGGGCCGATGGGCGAATGCTGGACGCAGCTGCTGAAAAATTGGCCAGAGCAGATTGTACACGCCGAACAGTGGTGTCTAGAACGGGCCTCGCAGGCCGATCTTGCTGAGGCGCTGGTGCAGTTTTACCTAAATTGGCTATGATACGCGGCCAAGAATTTTGTAATTCCATCCAAATCCGGATATTCGTATGAAAACCGCACAAGAAATGAAGCCCAACAGTGTGGCCCTGATCGACGGCCAACCTTGGCTGATCCAGAAGGCCGAATTCACCAAATCCGGTCGTAACAGCGCCATCGTTAAAATGAAGTTGAAGAACCTGCTGACCGGTTCCTCGACTGAAACCGTGTACAAGGCTGATGACAAGCTTGAGCCGGTTATCCTGGATCGCGTAAACGTAACTTACTCGTACTACAGCGAACCAAACTACGTCTTTATGGACGAAGAGTTCAATCAGTTCGAGCTGAACAAAGACGACCTGGAAAGCATCATGCCGTACATCGTCGATGGCATGACCGACGTCTGCGAAGCCGTCTTCTTCGAAGGCAAAGTGGTTTCGGTCGACCTGCCGACCACGATCGTTCGCCAGATCACCTACACCGAAGGTTCCGCTCGCGGTGATACTTCTGGCAAGGTGATGAAGCCAGCCAAGCTGAGCAACGGGACTGAAGTTAAGGTTGCAGATTTCTGCAACATTGACGACTGGATCGAGATCGACACCCGTACCGGCGAGTACAAATCCCGCGCTAAAGCCCCGGTCTAAGACTGGCTTTAACGGCGAGAAGAAAAAACCCGACCTAGTGTCGGGTTTTTTTATGGCCAGCCATCCATGGCGGCCACCCTTTGGGTCGTCGCTGCGCGACGCTAAAAATGATTCCCGGTCATTTTTATGCCTGCGATTTACCGGCAGCCCTTAACTGCGCTGTAAACCGCTTTGCAGAGCCAGGTCCCAGGGCGCTATTGGGCCAAAACGTGCTTTGAGAAACTCCAATAACAAGCGGCTGCGTGAGTCGGTTTCGCGCTCCAGACGTAGGGCGTAGATGCCGCTGGGTTCGGGCGCGGGTAAGCCGTTCTCGCAGAACAGGGGCAGCAATTCACCGCGTACTAGGTAGTCGCTAATCAGCCATGTAGGCAGGTGGGCGATGCCCAGGCCAGCGATGGCGCTGAACAGCAAGGCCTCGGCGTTGTTGGCGGTCATGCGCAGGCGTTTTGGGCGGCACAGCTGCAGCTTACCGTGCTGCTCGAAGCGCCAGGCGTATGGCGGGGCCAGGCTGTCCCAATCGAGGCCGTCATGATCCAGCAACTCGGCAGGCGTGCGCGGTACACCGCGTTGTGCCAGGTACGCGGGGCTGGCGCAAACGATCCGCACCATCGGTGATAGCGCGGTGGCAACCAGGCGTGTATCGGCCAGCGGGCCGATGCGCAGCACCAGATCGACTTCGCCTAAATGCGTGCCGTGCAGGTCGACGAAGCTGTCGATCAGGCGCAGTTGTACATCCAGCCCCGGATAGGCGACGAGAAACTCGGCAATCGCCGGCGCGAGATGTCGGCGACCGAACGGTGCGGGTGCGTCGATGCGGATCAACCCTTCCGGGGCGCTGCTCAGCGACACCGCCTCGGCACGGGCCAGGTGCAACTCGGCAAGAATGCGCTTGGCGCGCTCGGCAAACGCCAGGCCGGCAGAGGTGGCGCGTACGGCATGCGTGCTGCGGCTAAACAGCTGGCTGCCCAGTGAGCGCTCCAACGTATCAATGCGCCGTGCCACCGCAGAGGGCGTGAGCGGATGGCGACGGGCGGCGGCGGAAAAGCTGCCCGTTTCCAGCACATCGAGAAACAGGCTGAGCTGGTCGGTTAGGTTGTCGGGGTTCATGCGTTGCTTCTGCTGTGCGTTAAGGGCATAGCCATTTTGCGTTGCTATGCGTTTCGCGGCCAGTAGCGAATGACTAAGGTGTGCAACATCTTTGTGGAGACTGCCGATGACCGTGCTCGATTTTGCTCTGAACCTGCTGCTCGGGTTGGTTCTCGGTACCTTGGGTGGCCTGTTTGGGATCGGCGGCGGCTTGATCGCCATTCCGGCGCTGGGCGTGTTGTTTGGCTTGGACCAACAACTGGCTCAAGGCACAGCGTTGGTGATGGTGGTGCCTAATGTGTTGCTGGCCTTATGGCGCTATCACCAACGCACGCGTATCGAGTGGCGGCATGCGTTGGCGCTGGCGACCAGCAGTTTGGCTTTTGCCCTGCTGGGTGCGGGTTGGGCTATCACCCTGGATGCTGACCTGATGCGTCAGGGGTTCGTGATCTTCTTGGTGCTACTGGCGGCTTACAACGTCTCTCGCTTGCTCAGTAAACCGCCGGCGTTGTCGGCGGGGCTGCGTTATCCCTGGCCCTGGTTGTCGCTGCTGGGCAGTGGTGCAGGTTTGCTTGGCGGTTTATTCGGGGTCGGCGGTGCGGTGTTGGCGACGCCGGTATTGACCCTGGTATTTGGCGCCAGCCAAGTGATGGCGCAGGGCCTGTCTCTGACCCTGGCCGCGCCGAGTACTGCTGTTACCTTGGCGACCTATGCTGCGCATGGTCATGTCGACTGGGTATTGGGAGCGCCCCTGGCGATTGGTGGTTTGCTGAGTATTAGTTGGGGCGTGAAACTGGCCCATGCGTTGCCCGAGCGCGTGCTTCGCGGGTTGTTTGCCGGCTTTCTGCTGCTGTGCGCGCTGCTGCTGGGGCTTAAAGCCTGAAACTCTCGGCAATCTGCTCGGCCAGGGTTTCAGTCACTTGGGTTTGCGTGTTGCTGTTGCGCAGCAGGACGATGCTGGCCGAGGGCAGGGCGGGCATGCCCTCGGCCTCGCCAATAATCTGCATATCTGGGGTGATCAGGCTTTGCAGCTGTGCGGTAATGGCCAAGCCGGCGCTGACCGCGGCCATGATCGCCGACAGGCTTGGACTGGTGTAAGCGATGCGGAAATCACGCCCCAGCGCCTCCAGGCCATTGCAGGCCCAGGAACGGCAAAAGCACTGCGAGTTGAACATCGCCAGGGGCAGGGTTTCCAGTTCATGCAGGTTGGCGTCGCGGGCCTGCGCCCAAACCAGGTGTTCCTGGCGCAACAATTGACCGATCTCGGTGCCCGGTTCACGGGTGACGATTGTCAGGTCAAGGTCTTGGCGTTGTAGTAGCTGGAAGGACGGCTCGCAGTGCAGTTCTACCTGCACCAGCGGATAGGACTGGGCGAAGCGCACCAAAATGCCCTGCATAAACCGCATCACATAATCATCGGGTGTACCGATGCGTACGGTGCCGACCATATGCGGCTCGCGCATGCTGTTAATTACCTCGGCATGCAGTTTCAAAATGCGCCTGGCATAGCTCAGCAGTAGCTGACTCTCGGCGGTCAGGCTGAACTGGCGACCATCGCGAACAAACAGCGGGCGCTGCATCACGTCTTCTTCCAGGCGCTTCATCTGCATGCTGACGGCCGACTGGGTGCGGTTGACCATTTCCGCAGCGCGGGTAAAGCCGCCTTGGTCGGCAATCGCGACAAAGGTACGCAGCAGTTCACTGTCGATGCTGGGATAGCTGGCCATGCATCAATCTCCGAGATGTATTGCATAAGAAACATTCGTTGGATTGATCATAAGCCCAGCGCGAGACTGTCGCCAACCCCACGAGGAGGGCGTCAAGATGAAAGGTCAAAAAGCTTATGCGCTAGTCGGTAGTGATCGTCTACAGGGCCGCCGGCCACTTGAAATACTGCGTGCAGTCGGTCGTCAGTTATACCGTTGGTGGCAGTTGTCTGAGCAGCGGCGGCGTTTGGCCATGCTCGATGAGGCGGCATTGAAGGACCTCGGGCTGAGCCGCAGTGCTGCCATGCAGGAGAGCGAGCGCCCATTCTGGGATGATCCGCTGGAGCGCTAACGGTTGGCCTTGGTGCGCTGAGGCTGAATGCATGCTCAGGGTCGCGGTTATTAAGGGAATGAATACATTGAAAGGAGAGCGCCGATGCCCATTTATCAGCTCGCGTAGTTGAATATCGCCAGCATGAAGGCGCCGTTGGAGTCGCCGAGCATGGCTGACTTTGTCGCCAATCTGCAGCGTATTAATGCGCTGGCTGAAGCCTCGCCAGGCTATGTGTGGCGATTACAGGACGAGGCGGGCGATGCCACCGCGTTTCGCCCGTTTGGCGACGACGTGCTGGTAAACCTCTCTGTCTGGCGTTATGTACAGGCGCTGAGCGATTACGTGTACACGTCCGCGCATACCGAGATGCTCAAGCGCCGCCAGGAGTGGTTCAGCAAGGTCAGTGCGGCGCATACGGTGTTGTGGTGGGTGCCGGCGGGGCATCGTCCATCAGTGGTCGACGCGGCCTAGCGTTTGGCGTGGCTGCGCGACCAGGCTGCGAGCGCAGACGCGTTCAGTTTCCGTCAGGCCTTTGCGGCGCCCAATGCCCTTGTGGCTCAGGCTGTCGAGTAATCGTGACTCATATCTTTTGCGGGTTGCTTGAGCCGTGAGCGAGGCTAGCGGATCACCGGGGCGGCAAGCGCGCTGCGCATCCGCTACAATGCGCGCCGAATTTGTCATGCCCGAGAGCCCGCCCATGTCCGCTTGCCAAACCCCGATCATCGTTGCCCTGGATTTTCCGACCCGTGATGCCGCGCTGGCATTGGCTGATCAGCTCGATCCTGCGCTGTGCCGGGTCAAGGTCGGCAAGGAACTGTTCACCCGCTGCGGGCCGGAGATCGTCAATGTGCTGGCCGGCAAGGGCTTTGAGGTGTTCCTCGACCTGAAATTCCACGACATCCCTAATACCACGGCCATGGCCGTCAAGGCAGCGGCCGAGATGGGCGTGTGGATGGTCAATGTGCACTGCTCGGGCGGCCTGCGCATGATGGCAGCTTGCCGCGAAACCCTGGATAAGCTCAGCGGCGCCAAGCCGCTGCTGATCGGCGTGACCGTGCTAACCAGCATGGAACGCGAGGACTTGGCCGGTATCGGCCTGGATCTAGAGCCGCAGGCCCAGGTGCTGCGTCTTGCCGGGCTGGCCGCGCAAGCTGGATTGGATGGCTTGGTGTGCTCGGCCCAAGAAGCGCAGGCGCTAAAGGCGGCTCATCCGGCGTTGCAACTGGTGACCCCGGGGATTCGTCCGGCCGGCAGTGCTCAGGATGATCAGCGGCGTATTCTGACCCCACGTCAGGCATTGGATGTGGGCTCGGATTATCTAGTGATTGGCCGCCCAATCAGCCAAGCCGCCGACCCGGCGCAGGCCTTGGCTGCTGTTGTCGCCGAGCTGGCCTGAGGCATTGCCGTGTGGCAAGCGCTTTAATGCGCCTGCCGCGCTGAAGTCACTTTCAAGCTCTACTCACTATCGTGTTTCGACTAACCAGGTTCTCTCTATGCATCCCGCCGCCGAAGATTCGCCACTGGGTAAATCCAGCGAATACATCGCTACCTATACGCCCGCGTTGTTGTTCCCCATTCCGCGTGCGGCTAAATGGGCCGAGCTGGGGCTGAGCGCTGAAACGCTGCCGTATCAGGGCATAGATTTCTGGAACTGCTTCGAGCTGTCCTGGTTGCTGCCGTCGGGCAAACCGGTGGTGGCCATGGGGGAGTTCGCGATTCCTGCCGACTCGCCGAATATCATCGAGTCGAAATCATTCAAGCTGTACCTCAACTCGCTGAACCAGTCGGTGTTCAACACGGCTGACGAACTGGTGCTCGTGCTGGTGAAGGACCTTTCGGCCGCAGCGGGCAAGCCAGTGGGCGTGCGAGTACGCAGCCTGGCCGAGGTAACGGCTGACGGTGTGGCCGCTGCGCCCGGCACCTGTATTGATGAATTGGACGTTAACATCAGCAACTATGCGCAGCCGCAGCCTGAGTTGCTGCGCTGTGACGCGGCGCAGGTGATTGAAGAAAGCCTGCACAGTCATCTGCTCAAGTCCAACTGTCCGGTCACCGGTCAGCCGGATTGGGGCACGCTAGTGGTGCAATACCGTGGCCTGGCGCTGGATCACGCCAGCTTGCTGGCCTACCTGGTGAGCTTTCGCCAGCATGCGGATTTTCACGAGCAATGCGTTGAGCGGATCTTTCTCGACCTGCAACGCTTGCTTAAGCCCGAGCATTTGACGGTGTATGCGCGTTACGTGCGCCGCGGTGGGTTGGATATCAATCCCTATCGCAGTACTGGGCCTATCAGCCCGGATAATCAGCGCTTGGCACGCCAGTAACGCAAAACCCCAGCCGTTGAGCTGGGGTTTTTCTGGGTGTTGTTCTCGGCAGTTTTGCCTCGTCTCGCTGCGCTTGCGAGGTAGACCCCGCGCGTGCCGATAGGGCTTAAATACCCATATTAGCCAGGCTCTGCACGATATTGCGCAGGGTGCCCGCAATGGTCGGGTGGCTGGCTTCGAAGCGCTCTACCGCCAGGTTAACCCCGTCGATCAGCGTCGCATCCGGCGCGGCGGCGGCCTGGCGGGCCAGTTGCAGTTCAATCTCCTGCGTGAGCACAAACAGCTCGGCGCGTTCTTCTTCAGTTAGCGGTGGTTGTTCGACCAGTTGGTCGCGCAGGTCTTGCAGTTGTTGCTGCAGGCGGCTTGCAGGCATGGAACTCTCCCTTTATTGATCGACAGATGGGCTGACCTTGCACCAAGGCGAAAGGTTCTGCATAACGTCAGGGTAATCCAAGCTCGCGGGCTTTGCTTGCTTTGGGTCAAGAGCATGCATTGGCCGGTGGGCAAGCCGCGACGGGTTTAAGGCTTTTCGCCTTTTTGGCGGCGCAGGCTAAGGTCCGCGAGGCAGGTGGGCAGGTCGCTCAGTTGGTCAATCACCGAGTGCACGCCCAGCCGGTAAAGGCTCAGGGTGGCCTGGCTGCGCAATCGATCACGTTCGCCCATGGTTAGGCGCTGCCAGTCTGTCAGCGCTACTCCGCACAGAGGGCCGCTGATGGCCAGGCCAATGGTCCAGATGCCGGCATTAAGCGCCGCCTGTAACAAACGTGGTTCGCCACTGACCAGCACGCAGCCTTCAAGCTGATTCACCTGCAGCTCCAGCAGGCTAAGCCAAATTGCGTCCGGTGCTGGCCATGGGCGGTGACTGCGGCTAGGTGTGCCGCGTAGCCAGGCCGGTAGTTCGCTGGCCAGGCAAGTGCTGGCATCGAGTGGCAGTTCATCCAACCAGGCGCAGGGCACGCCTTGCAGTCGCAATTGCTCCAGCAAGGGTACGGCTGCGTGCGTGGCTTGCGCATGCTCGCGCGCGGTCTCGCAAAGTGCTTGTTGGTAAGCCAGGCGTTCCTCGGGCAGGGCTTGGCGACCCAGTACCTGTTCAAGGCTCTGGGGATTAGGTGCATTGGGATAAAGGCGTTGCAGGGCCAGCGCAATGCTGCGTGCGCCAAAATCAACCAGGCAGCCGGAGAGGCTAAATAATAGGGCGTTGAACGCGGGCGAGGCGGCAGGGGTTTGCATGAGCCTTCCTTGAAAAGGACTAGTGCAGGCTATTCCTCGCAGGTTACAGGCAGATGAACAGATTATTTTCGTGCAGTGTCGCGGCCATTCGGCGCGGTGTAAGGCCTTGCCAGGACGGTTTTCCAGGTACTTGTTCGTCCGCTATGCTGCCCCTTTAGCGAGCTGTGGTCTTATACTGCGCCACCTGATTTGGCCGCCTGTGGCAGCCTGAGTATTTCCAAGGAGTGACTGTGATGCGTGTGACCGGTGCGAGTTGGATTAAACGATTGAGCCTATTGGTTGCCTGTACCGGCGTGCTATCGCTGCCTGCACTGGCGCAAGCCAACGACGAAGACCCTTGGCAGGGCTACAACCGTTTTATGTTCCGCATCAACGATAACGTTGATATGTATACCCTCAAGCCTCTGGCTAAAGGCTACCAGGCAGTTACGCCGCAATTTCTTGAAGATGGCGTGCATAACGTCTTCAGCAACATCGGTGATGTCGGCAATCTGGCCAACAACCTGCTGCAAGGTAAGTTGCACGACGCAGGGGTTGATACGGGGCGGCTGATTTTCAACACCACGTTCGGTCTACTAGGCTTCTTCGATGTGGGAAGCACCATGGGCCTGCAGCGCAGCGATGAGGATTTTGGTCAGACCCTAGGCGTGTGGGGCTTGGGCAGCGGTCCTTATGTTGTACTGCCGTTGCTCGGGCCGAGCACAGTGCGCGACGCATTCGGCAAATTGCCGGATGGTGCACTGGCTGCCAATGGCTATATCAATCATGTGCCGACGCGAAATGTGGTGCTGGGCGTTGATGTCGTCGACACACGCGCGCAACTGCTGTCGGTCGAGCGTTTGGTCAGTGGCGACAGGTACATATTTGTCCGTAACGCTTACCTGCAAAATCGTGAGTTCAGGGTGCGTGACGGTCAGGTCGAAGACGATTTTTAAATCGGCTGTTCTGAAAATCAAAAAGGCGACTTCAATAGTCGCCTTTTTCTTGCCTGCAATGGCCTTAGTTCATTGAAATGATCGCTAAGCCAAGCGCCTGGCGTCCATCGTCCATCGCGCTTACGCGAACCACCTCGGCTTGCGCATCCAGGCCACGCAGCGCGTTGTGGTCTGAGGCAATATGGATACGCACCTTGTCGCCGATGCTGACCGCGCTTTCAGCTTCCAGCTGCATGCCAGTACTGGACAGATCGAGGCACAGTGCAGGAATCTCCTTGCCGTCATGGTGCAGCGTGACGGGCGCTTCGAGCCGCATGCGGATGTAATCGCGTTTTTCACTGTAATCACGATCATTTTGGCTCATGGGCATTTTCCTCATGTGATTAGGGCTGTCCTACTGTTCTTATAACCTTGGCCGATTTGAGGTGTAAAGGCGTGTTTCGACGGCCGGCGTGCGCTTGAATCGCTTAGAGGATGGGAGTACCGTCTGCGCCTTGAAGCAAGCCGAGTTCGCGCGTCCAGGCTTTTGCCTGAACGTACCAAGCCAACCCTACCCGGCGCAGTTTGCCTGGATACCTCATGCACACAACCAGTGCCACGCTGCTGATAATCGATGACGATGACGTAGTGCGTGCGAGCCTCGCCGCCTACCTGGAAGACAGTGGTTTTCATGTGCTCCAGGCCGCCAACGGCTTGCAGGGGCTGGAAGTCTTTCATGCCGAGTCCCCGGATTTAGTGATCTGCGATCTGCGCATGCCACAAGTCGACGGTCTTGAGCTGATCCGCCGTATTAATGCTCTGCATGTAGAAACCCCGGTGATCGTGGTGTCCGGGGCCGGCGTGATGAGCGATGCCGTTGAGGCGTTGCGCCTGGGGGCTGCCGATTACTTGATTAAGCCCTTGGCTGATCTCGCCGTGCTTGAGCATTCCGTTCACCGGGCGTTGGATCGTGCCAATTTACGTCTGGAAAACCAGCGTTACCGTAACGAACTGGAAACCGCCAACCGTGAGCTGCAAGCCAGCTTGCATTTGTTGCAGGAAGACCAGAACGCCGGCCGCCAAGTGCAGATGAACATGCTGCCAGTGACGCCTTGGCAGGCTGACGGCTTGAACTTTGCGCACCAGATCATTCCTTCTCTTTATCTGTCTGGCGACTTTGTTGACTATTTCCGCGTAGATGACAGCCGTATCGCCTTCTACCTGGCTGACGTGTCAGGGCATGGTGCGTCTTCAGCATTTATCACTGTGTTGCTGAAGTTTATGACCACCCGTTTGCTCTACGAGTCGCGCCGCACCGGCAGCCTGCCGGACTTCAAACCGTCCGAGGTGCTTGGCCATATCAATCGCGGCTTGATCAACTGCAACCTCGGTAAGCATGTGACCATGCTCGGCGGTGTGATCGATCAGACCAACAACCGTCTGACCTACAGCATTGGTGGGCATCTGCCGCTCCCGGTGTTGTACAGCGAAGGTCAGGCTCGCTATTTGGAGGGGCGTGGCTTACCGGTCGGGTTATTTGTCGATGCTCAATACAACGATCTGGAGCTGGAATTGCCGGAGACCTTTAGTTTGACGCTGCTTTCCGATGGCATCCTGGATCTGCTGCCGGGTGATACCTTAAAAGACAAGGAAACCCTGTTGCCGCAATTGATCAGTACTGCAGGCGGTACCCTGGATGGCCTACGCAAGGCTTTTGGGCTGGCCAATCTAGGGGATATGCCGGATGATATCGCCTTGCTGGTGTTAAGCAGGAACCTTGCATGAGCCTTGGGATGAGCCCCGGTAGAATTCAGTTTGCAGAGCAGGATGGCACCTTCATCTTGAAGTTTGTCGGCGAAGTGCGCCTGACGCTCTGTTCCGCCTTGGATTCGACCATCGAGAAGATTTTTACAGCGCTGAATTTCTCAGCCATCGTGATTGATCTCACTGAGACGCGCAGTATCGACAGCACGACGCTCGGATTGTTGGCCAAGTTGTCGATTTTGTCGCGGCAGAAAGTGGGTCTACTGCCGACTGTAGTAACCACCCATCCCGATATCACTCGGTTGCTGCAATCTATGGGTTTTGATCAGGTGTTCAATATCGTTGATACACCGCTGCCATGCCCGGATTGCCTGGATGATTTGCCGTCGCAGGATCAGTCCGAAGAGTTGGTGCGCGCCAAAGTGCTTGAGGCGCACCGCATTCTGATGGGCTTAAACGAGTCCAATCGCGAAGCCTTCCACGACTTGGTCAGTGCGCTTGAGCATCACTGATTGGCCGGGTTAAACAAACGGGGCGCTATTAAGCGCCCCGTTTGCATTTAGACCTGACTGCTCAGTAGCTTTTCCAGTTTCTCCTGGTCGCGGGCGAACAGACGAATGCCTTCGGCCAGCTTTTCGGTGCCCATGGCATCTTCATTCATGGCCCAGCGGAATTGGCTCTCACTCAGGCTTTGTTTGGCCTGGGCCGGTTGGCCTGAATTGAGTTTGCGTTGCAGTGGATTTAGGTCATCGGCCAGCTGCTGCAGCAGTTCCGGGCTGATGGTCAGGCGGTCGCAGCCGGCCAGTTGTTCGATCTGGCCGATATTGCGGAAGCTCGCGCCCATCACCACGGTTTGGTAAGTGTTGGCCTTATAATAGTTGTAGATGCGCGTGACTGACTGCACGCCAGGGTCTTCGGCGCCGACAAAATCACGACCTTCGGCCTTCTTGTACCAGTCATAAATACGCCCTACAAAAGGCGAAATCAAAAACACGCCAGCATCGGCGCAAGCCTGCGCTTGGGCGAAGCCGAATAGCAGCGTCAGGTTGCATTGAATACCGGCTTTTTCCAGTTGCTCGGCGGCGCGGATACCTTCCCAGGTCGAGGCGATCTTGATCAGCACGCGCTCGCGGCCGATGCCAGCCTCTTCATACAAACCGATCAAGCGTTCGGCGCGGCGAAGCGTGGCTTGAGTGTCGAAGGACAGGCGCGCATCCACCTCGGTGGAAATCCGCCCAGGAATGACCTTGAGAATTTCGCCACCCACCGCCACGCCAAAATGGTCGCAGGCCATGCCCAGGTCGCCTTTACTGGCGGTAACGGCGCTTTTTAGCAGCTCGCTGTAGCCGGGCATGGTTGCGGCTTTCAGCAGCAGGGAAGGGTTGGTGGTGGCATCAACCGGCTTTAGGCGGGCGATGGCATCAAGGTCGCCGGTATCGGCGACCACGGTGGTGAACTGCTTGAGTTGATCCAGCTTGGAAGTCATGACACAGCCTTGTCGTTGCAGATGAGCCGACCTTACCCGAGTCAGCGACCTTGCAGCAATTGCGCCGCTTGATCGAACAGCGCCAGCGGCTCACTGGTTTTATGAATATCCACCGAGAGCAGTTGGCGAAAGCGTCGCGCGCCGTTAAAGCCCTGGGCCAGGCCGAGCATATGGCGGGTGATGTGGTGCATGCTGCCGCCTTCGGCGAGATGCGCTGCGATGTAGTCGCGCATGCTGTGCATAGCTTCGAAGCGGCTCATCACGGCGCGATTGGAGCCAAATAGCAGTTGGTCTACCTGGGCCAGCAGGTAAGGGTTGTGGTACGCCTCGCGGCCTAGCATCACGCCGTCAAAGGTTTGCAAGTGCTGCTGGCAATCCTCTAGGGTCTTAATGCCGCCGTTGAGGATGATCTCCAGTTCCGGAAAGTCCTGCTTGAGCTGTGCGGCCACGTCATAACGCAGTGGTGGTACTTCGCGGTTTTCCTTGGGCGATAGCCCTTCGAGAATGGCGATACGCGCATGCACGGTAAAGCTGCGGCAGCCTGCATCGCGAACTGTACCGACAAAATCACACAGCTCGGCATAGCTGTCGCGGCCGTTGATACCGATGCGGTGTTTCACTGTTACAGGGATCTCGACGGTATCCTGCATCGCCTTAACGCAATCAGCCACCAGTTGTGGATGACCCATCAGGCAGGCGCCGATCATGTTGTTCTGCACCCGGTCACTGGGGCAGCCGACGTTCAAGTTGACCTCGTTATAACCTGTCTCTTGTGCCAGCTTGGCGCAGGCCGCCAGATCGGCTGGCACGCTGCCACCCAGCTGCAATGCCAGCGGATACTCGGCGGCGCTATGACGCAGAAAACGCGCCGTATCGCCATGCAAGATTGCACCCGTGGTGACCATCTCGGTGTATAGCAAGGCGTGATGCGACAGCTGGCGTAGGAAGAAGCGGCAATGGCGATCAGTCCAGTCCATCATCGGCGCTACTGAGAAGCGGCGGGACACTGGAGGCGGCGTGGTTTCTGGGGTTAAGCCTTGTAGCATGGGTGTCTCCGGTGTGCGTGTTTCTGACGTGTTTTCGGGGGTTTGCGGGCATTTTTAAAAGTCGGGTGGTACGCTGTACCACCTAAATGCTTGCATGTACCACCGGCAAACAGGATGTACCACCATGGCAACGATCAGACCGCGAAAGAGGGCTGACGGCACGATCAGTTACACCGCTCAGATTCGAATCAAAAAAGATGGGGTGCAAGTTTACACAGAGAGCCAAACCTTCGCGCGCAAGAAGGCGGCTGAGGCATGGGTGAAGCGTCGCGAGACTGAGCTAAGTGAGCCGGGTGCAATCGAGCGCGCCAAGAGGGGCGGTGTGCTGCTCAGGGATGTAATCGATAAGTACTTGGCAGAGGTCGGCCAGGCTCAGCCGCTTGGGCGGACGAAGGAGTACACACTGCGTGCGGTAATGGCTTCGTACCTGGGTGATATGACGCCAGCGCAGATGACCAGCCAGGTGCTGGTTGACTTTGCGCTATGGCGAATGAGCTCTGAGGGTGGTGGTGTTCAGCCGCAAACTGCCGGTAATGATCTAGCTCATCTTGGAGCAGTTCTATCAGTCGCCCGCCCAGCTTGGGGGTATGACGTGCCTGCCGGCGCTATGACCGATGCTCGGATGGTACTCAATAAGCTGGGTTACAAAATGAAAAGCCGTGAGCGCGAGCGGCGGCCGACCCCGGCTGAGCTGGCTCTGTTGCTCGAGCGATTCTGTGATGTTTTGAAAGCACGTCCGTTGTCGGTGCACATGCCCAAGGTCGTTCTTTTTGCGTTGTTCTCCACTCGGCGGCAGGACGAGATCGTTCGGATTCGCTGGGCAGATCTGGATGAAACACGGCAGGCGGTACTTGTCCGGGATATGAAAAACCCAGGGGACAAGTGGGGCAACGATGTGTGGTGTCATCTGCCTCCAGAGGCCTGGGCCTTAGTGCAAAGCATGCCTCGGGTCTATGAGGAGATTTTCCCGTACACCGGTGACGCGATACAGGGCGCATGGGCGCGGGCGATTGAGAGGACGCAGATCGAGGATCTTCACTTCCATGACCTGAGGCACGGTGGCGTGAGCAGGCTGTTTGAAATGGACTGGGATATTCCTCGGGTGGCGAGTGTTTCTGGCCACCGGGACTGGAACTCACTTCGGCGCTACACCCACCTGCATGGGCGTGGGGATTCTTTCGCAGGTTGGGAGTGGCTTCCGAAGGTGTTGGCGATGCCAGTGAGCTTTGGCGCGGCTGTGGCCAAGCGTAAGAAACAGCCAGGCTCATAACTGTTTGCACTCTTTGATTGCTGCAGCGCGCTGCTCGTCTAGATAGTTTGCGAGGTCTTGCAGATGGATGCCTTTGGCAGACTTCTGGCTGCTTTCAAGTCGGGTGATCGGGATTTTGATCTGTCCGGCCAGTGCTTTGCGCTGGAACATATCTGGGGTGAGGTGGGTGAAATAATCCCGACAGACCTGTTCGAGCGGGATAATCGCTTGGCCGTTGTACTGGGCCATCAGCAAAAATGTTGTGTTCATCGCTGATATCCTTTCACAACTTTTTGCGCTGCGGGTACTGCTCGTACAGGATCGGTTTTGTTGCCGCTGACCGAAAACTGACCCAGTAGAGGCTGTTCTGCCGACTGAAAACTGACCCAGGTGTTCAACTGCTTCTGCTCAATTTTTGAGCAGGAGAACACAGGGTGATCAGTATGGAAATGATGGGCAAAATTCGCCGGATGTATTTCCGCGACAAGCTGTCGCTGCATGAGATAGCCAAGCGCACCGGGTTGGCGCGCAACACGATTCGCAAGTGGGTCAGAGC
>NZ_JAYEET010000051.1:0-150419 GCF_034653255.1 Pseudomonas spirodelae
CCACTGGAAGAGCTGGATGGCTGGGTCAGGCACAAACKTCGCTGTGTCATCTGGCGGCAATGGAAGCAGCCCTCTACGAGGGCGCGCAACCTGATGCGCCTGGGATTGAGCGAGGAGCGTGCCTGCAAGTCGGCCTTCAATGGCCGAGGCCCGTGGTGGAACTCAGGAGCGCCGCATATGAATCAGGCGCTGCCGAAGAAGCTATGGGACAGACTTGGACTGGTCTCGATACTGGATACGATCAATCGGCTTAACCGCATGGCCTGAACCGCCGTGTACGGAACCGTACGCACGGTGGTGTGGGAGGACGGCGGCCGTGAGGCCGCCTCCTACCCGATTCTGGAACAGTCCGCGGCAGTTGGTTTCAACTGGCTTAGGCGTTCTTTGGCTCGGTGGGGCAGGCTGTGATTTGGGGCGTTCCAACGTCAATTTGTATGAATATATTTCATTGTCTATCGGCGCTGTGCTCTGGCCTGGAATGGCCGATGAGGTGGGCCTATACGCCGTTTTCGGTTGCGCGACTTTGCGCTGAAAACGCAGTCATCGTGAATCAAGTTCAGGGAACACGCCTTGATGGTTGCGCGCCGAGCGCGTTAGGGTGAAAAGGCCATTCAATTTGAGAGGAGATAGGTTTGTCCCTGAAAATCGCTATTCTTGGGGCCGGCCCCAGCGGGCTCGCACAACTTCGATCCTTTGTTTCCGCCCAACTTGCCGCGCATGAAGAAATGCCCGAAATCGTCTGCTTCGAGAAGCAGAGTGACCTCGGCGGCATGTGGAATTACACCTGGCGTACCGGCCTGGATAAACACGGTGAACCGGTGCACGGCAGCATGTATCGCTACCTCTGGTCCAACGGCCCGAAGGAGTGTTTGGAGTTTGCCGACTACTCCTTTGACGAGCACTTTGGCCGCGCCATTCCCTCCTACCCGCCGCGTGAAGTGCTGAAGAATTACGTGATGGGGCGCATTGAACGCAAAGACGTGCGCAAATTCATCCGCTTTGAAACGGCCGTGCGTTGGGTCAGCTTTGACGAACACACGCAGCGCTTCAGCGTCACGGTGATGGACCACCAAACGGACCAGCTGCGCACCGAGGAATTCGATTTCGTGGTGGTGGCGACCGGGCACTTCTCCACGCCCAACGTGCCTTATTTCCCTGGCGTCGAGCGTTTCCCGGGGCGGGTGCTGCATGCCCATGACTTCCGCGATGCGCTGGAGTTCAAGGACAAAGATTTGCTGCTGGTCGGCAGCAGTTACTCGGCCGAAGACATTGGCACCCAATGCCACAAGTACGGTGCCAAGTCGGTGACCTTCAGCTACCGCTCCAGGCCATTGGGTTACGACTGGCCGGCCGGTATTACCGAAGTGCCGCTGCTGGAGCGCCTGGACGGCAACGTGGCGCATTTCAGTGACGGCAGCAGCAAAGCGGTGGATGTGATCATTCTGTGTACCGGCTACCAGCACAGTTTCCCGTTCCTACCGGATGACTTGCGCCTGCAGACGCACAACCGGCTTTACCCGCAGAGCCTGTACAAGGGCATCTTCTGGGAGAGTAACCCGCGGTTGATCTACCTCGGCATGCAGGATCAGTACTTCACCTTCAACATGTTCGATGCCCAGGCGTGGTACGCCCGTGATGTCATGCTGGGGCGGATCCCCTTGCCGGATGCGCCGGCCATGCAGGCGGACATGCAAGACTGGCTGGGCCGCGAAGAAGCCTTGGCAAACGCCAGTGCTGAAATCGATTTCCAGGCCGCTTATGTGCGCGATCTGCTGCAGCCGACCGACTATCCCGATTTTGCCGTCGAGGCCCAGGGTGAGTTGTTCAAGCGCTGGAAGCAGGACAAGAAGGTCGACATCATGGGCTATCGCAACCAGTGCTACACCTCGACCGTGACCGGCACTGCGGCCCCCGAACTACCCGCGCCTTGGCTGGAAATTCTCGATGACTCGCTCGAGCACTTCCTCAGCCATGACTACGCTGGAGCGGTTGGCGAGGCTAAAGAGCCGACCTGCGTCTGAGTGATGGTGCTGGGCTGGGCTAACTCGGCCGCTCAGGTGGTCAGCGCCGCGTAGCAGGCTTGGTCGTCCGGGCTGCCCAGCTCGGCGGCCCGGCGATGATAGTCGATGGCCAGTGCGCGAATGCTCGGTTGCGCGGTTTGCAGCAGGGCGGCGCGGGTGCTGCGTAGAAAGTTCAGGTTGCCGCCCGTCAGTGCTTGCCGGAGCCACTGTTCGGCGTCTGCTATTTGTCCCTGCGCAGCCAGCACGGCGGCCAGGCTGTACTGGCCGCGGAAGTCGCCTGCGGCGGCCGCGCACTGGTACCAGTAAAGCGCCTTGCGGGCATCCGCCTCGACGCCCAAGCCATCCTCGTAGCAACGTCCGCTCAGGTTCATTGACTTGGCATGCCCGGCTTGAGCCGCTTGCAGGTAAAGGCTGAAGGCGCGTTCGAGGTCCTGCTTTACCCCGCGTCCGGTGGCGAGCAGGTTGGCCAGGTTGTACAAGCCCCAATCCAGAGCTTGGTCGGCCGCGTGTTGGTAATGCTCGGCGGCAAGCGTTGGGTCGGCTGGTACGGCCCAGCCGTGTTCATGACAGCGGCCGAGCATGTTGTACGCCATGGCGTTCTGTTGCGCGGCAGCGATGCGAAACCAGACCAGTGCCAGCTGTGCGTCGCGCTCAATGCCTTGGCCTTGCAACAGAATCTGCCCGAGCATTACCTGGGCGTCGGGGTGGCCAGTGCTGGCGGCGGCCAGTATCGCCCGTGCGCGCTGACTGGGCGTGCCGGATAGCATCTGGGTCAGTTCTGCGGTGGTGATGGCGGCAGTGCCGCGCAGGATGGCCATGCGCTTACAGGTCGGCCCAGCGGCGCAGGAGGTTGTGGTAATTCCCGGTGAGCTGGATCAGTGCCGGGTGCTCCGGTACGTCGCGGGTCAGGTGTTGGATGGCTTGGTCCATGTCAAACAACAGGCGGCGCTGACCGTCGTCGCGAACCAGGCTTTGGGTCCAGAAAAATGCGGCCAGGCGGGTGCCGCGCGTGACGGGCTCAACCTTGTGCAGACTGGTCGCCGGGTAGAGCACCAAGTCGCCCGCAGCAAACTTGACCCGCTGGGTGCCGTAGGTGTCCTCGATTACCAGCTCGCCACCGTCGTAAGAGGCGGGGTCGCTGAAAAACAAGGTAGAGGAGATATCGGTGCGCACCCGTTCCGCGCTGTTACGGACCTGGCGGATGGCGTTGTCGATGTGGAAGTCGAAACTGCCGCCCCCTGTGTAGCAATTGAATAGCGGTGGAAACACCTTGTGCGGCAGTGCCGCAGACATAAACAGAGGGTTACTCCACAGGCGCTGGAGCATGGCTTCGCCAATCTGCCGGGCGAGTGGATGGTCCTCGGCAAGCTGCAGGTTGTGCTTGGCTTTGGCGGACTGATAACCCGCTGTGGCTTTGCCATCAGCCCACTCGGCCTGCTCAAGCGCCGTGCGGATGGTGGCGACGTCCTCTTGGCTGAACACGCCGGGGATGTGTAGAAGCATGGTGAAAACCGCTGATTAGGAGCTGCTGGCAATGATAGGCATTCTCGATGAGATGTAACAGGGCTTTTCGGAATGTTTCAGGGTTCTTCATAATCTAATTGATATTGCTTATCGTTTAGTCTAATTTCCGCCCCGCTCACAACTATCTCTGGGTGGAGAACACTTGATGTCTTGCACGACTACCGATCAATCGGCATTTACCCCGCGTTTTCTCGCCACTGCCGTCGGCGTGGCGCTGTCCGGCTTATCCGCGACCCAACAGGCACACGCTGAAGAGCCAAAGGGCGAAGCCTTGGTGCTCGATGCGGTGAATGTTGTAGGTCAGGCGATTGACGAAACCAGCTATCAGGTTGAGCGGGTGCAGTCGAGCAAGTACACCGCGCCGTTGGTTGATACGCCGCGTTCAGTCACCGTGGTGCCGCAGCAAGTGCTTAAAGACACCAACGCCCTCAGCCTGCAGGACGCACTGCGAACCGTGCCGGGCATCACCATGGGGGCGGGCGAGGGCGGTAACCCACAGGGCGACCGACCGTTTATCCGTGGCTTCGACTCGCAAGACAGCACCTACCTGGACGGCGTGCGGGATACCGCTTCACAAAGCCGTGAGATTTTTGCGGTTGAATCGATCGAGGTGGCTAAGGGCCCGAACTCCGCCATTGGCGGGCGTGGCGCGGCGGGTGGCAGCATCAACCTGGTGAGCAAAAAAGCCCATGTCGGTAATTCCTTCGACGGCGGCTTCACCTGGGGCTCCGACCAGACCCAGCGTTACACCTTGGATGGCAATTACCAGTTCAGCGACAGCGCTGCTGGCCGCCTCAACCTGATGAGCCACGAAAGCAATGTGGCGGGGCGCGACAAGGTCAATTACGACCGCTGGGGGATCGCCCCGTCGCTGGTATTTGGCATGGGCACCTCGACCCGCCTCAACCTCGATTTCTACCACATGGAAAGCAACGATCTGCCGGACTCGGGGATCCCGTTCAGCATGAATTCGGGAGGCACTGCGCGCTCATCAGCCAATCCGGATAAGCCTGTTGATGGCGGCGATAGCAGTAACTTCTATGGCCTGACCGATCGCGACTTCCGTAAAACCCGTACCGACACCTTTACGGTGGCGATCGAGCACGACCTGAACGATGCGCTGACCCTGAAAAACACCCTGCGCCACGGCAACAGCATGCAGGATTACATCCTTACCCAGCCGGATGACAGCAAAGGCAACGTGGCCAATGGTACGGTGTGGCGGCGGATCAACAGTCGGGTGAGCAACACGGCGACGACCACCAACCAGACCGACCTGTTTGGTGAGTTTTACCTTGGCGGCTTTAAGAACAACTTCTCCACCGGGATTGAATTGAGCCGAGAAGTCAGTAAACGATCCTCTTACTCGGTCAACACCGATACCACACCGGCGACAGGTGGCGCGGCCAGCAACAACTGTCGGCCGAACATCATCGGTGCCCCTAGCGGTTACAACTGCACCTCGCTGGGCAACCCGAACCCTGATGACCCTTGGGCCGGTAGCGTTAGCCGTAACTATGCCGGTACCGACACCTCCAGCCGTACGCGCGCGCTGTATTTCTTCGACACCCTTGAGTTGGACCCGCAGTGGTTAGTGAACGCCGGGCTGCGCTACGACCACTTCGCCACCGACTCAAAAAGCTATGACGCTGACAGTGTGACCACCAGCAAAGGCGAAGACACCAGTGAGTTCGTCACCGGCCAGTTGGGCTTAGTGTTTAAGCCTGCCGACAACGGCAGCATCTATGTGTCCTACGCCACTTCGGCTACACCGCCGGGCTCTATGCTGGGTGAAGGGCAGGAAGGCAACGCGTTGACATCCACGTCGGCGCCGCTGGTTTCCAGTGACCTGCAGCCGGAAGAAACGCGCAACTACGAGATCGGCACCAAGTGGGATCTGCTGGCTAATCGGTTGTCGCTGACCGCCGCCATCTTCCGGACCGAGAAGACCAATGCACGGGTGCTGGTAGCGGACAACACCTATGAAAACGCCGGTGAGACGCGTGTCGACGGCCTTGAGCTGAGCGCCAGCGGCCAGATCACCGACAAGTGGCAAGTGTTCGCCGGTTATAGCTATCTCGACAGTGAGCTGGTTGATCCAGGCAAGGCGTCGGTGGGGCGTGGCGCGACAGTGGCACCCGGGGAAAACCCCAATCAGGGTAATCAGCTGACCAATACGCCGAACCACAGCTTCACCCTGTGGACGACGTACGACGTGACGGACAAGTTCACCGTGGGCGGCGGCGCGTTCTACATGGATGAAGTGTTCGGCAACGCGGCGAACTCGGTGGTGCTGGATTCTTATGTGCGCTACGACGCAATGGCGAGCTACAAGCTAAGCAAAAACGTCGACCTGCAACTCAACGTGCAGAACCTGACTGATGAGGTCTACTACGACAAGGCCTATACCCACTTTGCCAACCAGGCTGCTGGGCGGACCGCTTTGCTGAGTACCAACGTGCATTTCTAATTGCGCTGAGCGTTAACCGAGGCCGCCCTGTTTGCAGGGCGGCCTTTTGTTTGGTCGATGATTTTCTTGGCGCTCATCATGATTGGCCGCTGGGGGTGAGGCGTCCGCCGGATTGCCTTATGACGGCGCAGTGAGCGCGACCCGCTGCGGGTTAGCGGTTTACCTAGCGTGGGGCGGTTACGGCTGTGAGTGGGCGGGTGTTTCCTGTGCTCACGTAGGGCGGCTAGTCGTGCGCTAAAAACGAGTTGGCGCTGGTGTCACCTGCGCCGGCAAACAATGCCCGGCGCTAAACGCTTGGCTCAATACAGATCCCGCCGGTAGCGACCCTGTTCGGTGAGCTGCTCCAGCGCCGGGTCGCCGAGCAGGTCGAGCAACACCTGATGCACCTCGCGCCCCATGCCTTCCAGGCTGCCGCAGACATAGATGGCTGCGCCGCTGGCCAGCCATTGCTGCAGCTCATCGGCCGCCTCGCGCAGCAGATGCTGAACGTAGCGTTTCGACGCGTGATCGCGGGAGAACGCCAGGTCCAGGCGCTCTAGGTGACCGTCTTGCTGCCAGGTCTGTAATTCGTCCTGGCAGAGGAAGTCGTGCGCGCGGTTGCGTTCGCCAAACAGCAGCCAGTTGCGGCTGCCGGGCGTCAGGGCGCGCTCACGCAGATGGCTGCGTAAACCTGCCAGGCCACTGCCATTGCCGATCAGGATCAGCGGCGTGTGGGCCGCAGGGCCGTGGAAAGAGGGATTGGCGCGAATACGCAAGGCGATGTTCTGGCCCGGCTCGGCGTAACAGCAGAGCCAGCCGGAGCCTATGCCAAGTTGCCCGTTGTTGCTGTACGCCTGCCGAACCAGCAGTTGCAGAGCGCCGTCGCGAGGCGTCGAGGCGATGGAGTATTCGCGGTGTGCCAGCCGTGGCAGTTGCGTCAGCAGCTGTTCGCCGCTCAGCCCCTGCAAGGCGGTGTGTTCGCTGGGCAGCTGATGGTGGCTTAGGGCTTCATCCAGGCGACACGCATCGGGCAGGATGTGGGCAGGATTCAGCGCCAGAGTGTCTAGCCACTGCTGCACCCGTTCGAGTGGGTGGCGCGGCCCCACTTCGGCAATATCGCCCGCACGCCAGTGTTGTTCGCACGCCGGCGTAAGCGTCAATTCATACAGCGGCGCGGCAGCGCTTGTGGGGTTTAGGCAGGCGCGGTGGCTGAGTTGCCACTCGCTAAACTGCGCCGGCTGCCAATCGCTAAAGTTATGGCCACCCGCCAGGTGACCGAGTTGTTGTTGCCAGTGGCGCAGTGTGCCGGCATCGGCTTTGTCCACGTCCAGGCGATCAAACAAGCGGTTGGCGTGGCGCTGGTGAAGCAGGCGATCAATCCGTTCACCGAAGCCGCAAAAGTGTTGATAGTCGCGGTCGCCCAAGGCCAGTACGGCATAGTCCAGCGGGCTGAGGTCGAGATGCGGGTCTTGCAGCAGGCGCTCGAAGCGCACGCCGTTATCCGGCGCTTCGCCTTCGCCATAGGTGCTCAGGACAAACAGCATGCGGCCCTGCAGGTGCTCTGGGCGCAGGTGCGCAAGGCTGATGATCTGCGCCGGGATGCCGGCTTCGCGCAGTTGCGTGGCACTGCGTTCGGCCAGGGTTTGCGCTTGGCCGCTTTGGCTGGCGTAGGCAACCCGTACGCCCTGATTTATAGGCTCGGCGACGGCGTGAGGCCGCTGGCGGTAGCCGCACTGTGCGCAGAAACCCAGATAAGCCAGGGTAATCAGGCCCGCGCAAACCTCACGCGGCGGTTGTAGCCAAAGCAGCAGCCAAGCCAGGAGCAGGCCGGCGACAAGCGGCCAGTAGCGCAGAACAGTGGGGCGGAGCATTTGGTAACGTCCAAGGAGCGGTTTTGCTGGGCGGGTGATCGGCCGGCAGCCGGGCGGCTGCGCTGTTGCATTAGCGGCGCGCGCTCAATAGGCGATGCATGACCCTCGGCACAAGTCGCTCAGCGAACGGCTTGTGCCGAGGGAACAGGCCAGCAACTGGCCTGTTCTGCACGCGCTTATTGCGGCAGCACTTCCAGGGTGGTGCTGTACACCGCGCGGCGCTCGGTGGCCGGCGCCGTTACCCCGTCCTGGGTGGTCATCTCGGCTTCCAGCCAATACATGCCAGCCGTCGGCCAGGTGATGCTGAAGGCCCCTTTGGCGTCGGTTTTTAGGGCGATCTCGCCACTCTGATCGCGGTAGCGGTTACCACCGGGGATCACGCTGACTTCCACGCCGGCGGCCGGCTTGCCATCGAGTAGCAGGCTGAACTCGGCTGCTTCACCAGCGAACAGGTCGTTGGGGTGAGTGATCGGGGCCAACTCCAGGCCGACGCCGGTGGTTTTCAGCACGCTGTTGGTCGGCTGACCGGAGGTGACGAACACTTCCATGCGGCTGCTGCTCTGGCTGACTTTCAGGTCTTTGGCGTTGGCCGGTACCTGGGCGGCGAAGTCTTCGGCCTTGCCTATCCAGCGCTGGTTCTGCTCGCCATCTTTCCAGCGCGCGGTCAGGCCGCTGTTGGCTACTGCCAGTTTGTAGGTGCCTTTCTGCGTCAGGTGCACATCGAAGGTGCTGCGGTAGCGGCCGACATTGCCGAACTCGGCGGTGCCTGCGCTGCCGTCTGGCGCCAGGATTTGCAGCTTGCTGGCCGGGCGGCGCATCGGCGGCTTAGCGGCTATCGGGCCGGGCTGAGCGGGTTTGGCGGCGGCTGCTTGGTTTTGCTGGCCACGCGGAGCCAGTTGCAAAGGCTTGCCGATACCTTCCAGTTGCAGCGGGAAATGCTCGAAGTAAAACAGGTCATTGGAGACGGCGGCATCGACGGTGATCCACGGGTCTTCACCGGACAGTACGGTTGCCGAAGGCAGCATCCAGGCACGGTGCGCCTGGGCGGAAAGCGGCAGGCAGATGGCCAGCGTCAGGGCGGTCCATTTGATCATCGGGGTCATGAAAACTTCCTTAGTCAGGGTTTGAGTTTCAGGCTAACGGCACCCAGTTCGCTGGTGCCCTGGACGCTGGTGCTGGCGGCATGCTGGATCGGCCACTGGAAGGGCACACGCAGCAGTTCGCGGCCACCGACTTCCCGTGCGGCTTCAACCACCACGCGGTATTCGCCGGCAGGCAGATCTTTGAATGCGGGGTCTTGCTCGCTGAAGCTCAAGCTATGCTGGCCGGCTGCTTTGGTTGCGCCGCTGATGCCGTCCACCGGCATCTCCAGGCTGCGACCACTGCGGCGCCACCACTGGCGCATGTCCTTGAGCCATTTTTCGCCTTCTTTGTTGGCCATCTTGCCGTCATACCAAACGGCCAAATTGGCCACGTGGCTCTGGTCGGGGCGTTCAACCCAAATGGCGACATAAGGGCGGTGGTACTCGGCCACCTGCAGACGCGGGATTTCAACCGCAACGTCCAGGCTGGCGGCAAAAGCCGGTGCGCTGAATAGCGCGGTTAGGGGCAACAAGCGTTTACGCATAGCAATATTCCTTAGTGAATAAACAGCAGCGCGAGCAGGGCGGGCAACACCAGCCCCAGTAACACCACTGGCCACGTGCTGCGGCGATTTGAGGCGTAGCGCTGCAACAGCAGCAGGCCGCTGAGGCTGAAAATTACGCAGAGCCCGGCAAATACATCGATAAACCATGACCAGGCAGCGCCGGTATTACGGCCCTTATGCAGGTCGTTGAGGTAGGCAATCCAGCCGCGGTCGGTGGACTCGAACTCCAGTACGCCGACGTTGATGTCCAGGCTCAGCCAGGCGTCGCCGCCGGGGCGGGGCAGGCCGATATACAACTCGCCATCCGACCATTCGGCATCACGGCCATCCAGGCGAATCGGCAGCTCACTTTGCAGCCACTGGCGCAGGGCTAGCGGCATACCCTGGGTGGGCGGTTGCGCTTGCAGCTCGGCCTGTAGGGCGGCGGGCAAGTGCGCCTGATGGTTGATGACCAGCGGTTTGACCTCGATCTGCGCGGCATGGTTGAGGGTGATACCGGTGGCCGCAAACAGCAGCATGCCAACCAGACACAGTGCAGAGCTGATCCAGTGCCATTGGCGCAGGGTGCCAAACCAGGGACGCATGGGGATCCTATGTCGCGATGTTGAGCGAATAATTTGGCTGCTATGCAGCGGGTTAATGAGCGCGGATTTTAAGGGGTATTCGAGATTGAATACTAATAATTTACCAATAACATACATTCGCGTTTTCGTGGGTGACCTCACAGCCCCTATGCAAAAGCCCGCCAGCCGTTGAGGGCTGCGGGCTTTTATTCAGGCGATCAACCTGGGTTTAAAAGGTGAGGTTGGCTGACAGCCAGAGGCGACGGCCTTCTTCCAGAACGCCAGTGGTACCAGACGTGGAGTGAGCGAAGTCGGTGCCGTAGGCAGTGCCCATCGTCAAAGAACCATTATTGGCGTAGCTGTAGGTGTCATACGCTTTACCCTCGACGAAGTCCTTATCCAGCAGGTTGTAGATGCTGGCGTTTAGCGTCAGGTTTTCTGTGGCTTTAAACGAGCCGCCCAAGTGGAGCAGGGTGTAGGCCTTGGTGTTCTTGCCCAGGGTGTCGTAGATCGACTGGTTGGTGGAGTAACGACCGCTATCTGCCAGGTTCTCGTATGTGGAAGTGAAGCGCGCCCGCTCACCGCGGTACTCGCTCTTCAGCCACAAATTGAGGCGGTCGCTGGTTTGCCAGTTGAGTTTGGCGTTGGCCAGGTGTTTCGCTGTGTTGGTCAGGGGCTCGCCTTTGTTGTCGCCGCTCTTTTGCTCGCTGTCGGTATAGGTGTAGTTACCGCTTAGGGTCCAGGCTGGCGCAAACTGCCAGCTTGCGGCCAGTTCCAGGCCTTGAGTGACGGCCTCATCGATATTGATTTGTTGCGAGTAGGTGCCGTTGGGGATGCCCGGACGCCCGACTATTTGAATATCGTCGCCGCTGGATATTTTGTCTTTGAATTTATTGTGGAACAGCGTGGCATTGGTGGTGAAACCGGCCAAATTATCGAAGTAGATGCCGAACTCTGTGCTGGTGGTGGTTTCTGGCTCTAGCGAGGGGTTGCCGATAGTGACGACCTGGCCCTGGCGAGTAACGCCGTTTATCCCGCCATACAGGTCGTTCAAGTCCGGGGTGCGGTAGCCACGGCTGACGCCGCCTTTGAGGGTCCAATTGTCCGTGGTATTCCATACCAGGTAGGCACGCGGGCTGACATGCCCGCCGAATGTTTCGTGGTCGTCGTAGCGCGCTCCCAGTGTCAGAGCCAGATCGTCACGCAGGCGCCATTCGTCTTCGGCGAACACCGCCCAAGTTTTTTGCTCAAAGGTGGTTTGGGCTATGCCATCGGTCATTTCGGCGTCCCACCATTGGCCGCCAATGGTGCCTATATGGGACTCACCGAGTGGGGCTACCAGCTTGGTATCAAAAACCAGATTAGTGGTTTCCAAGTCGCGGTCATCACCGCCGATTGCACCGGGGACAATTGTTGGGTTGCCGATAGTTCCTGGGATCGTGCGGCCGATTGTTTCGGTGGTGTTATGCATCAAGCTGGACTCAAGCGTACCGAAGCCGAGGCGAGCAGTGTGGGTGAGGGCAATTTGTTCGCGCTCGAAGCGCAGTTCGTCCGCATAGCCATTAGCTCTGATGTTGTCTATGCCGGTGCAGCCTTGATTCTGACCATCGAGGGTGCCCAGTTGGCACTCGTCGTTGTTATACGCCTGCCGCCCGCGCTCCACATCCAGGCCAAAGTCGTGATTCTCATGGGGCGTCAGGGTCAGGCGTGCGCCGAGCGTGTTGTTATCCCCCTCGACTGGCGATGGGCCGCGCGCGCTGACGTCGATGCCGTCGCCGTAGCTCAGGGTTGACTCTTCACGGCTAAACAAGCTGCCGCGCACCTGCAGGCCGAGCAGGCCGTCGATCAGCGGGCCGCTGGCGAAGACGCTGGTGTTGCGGGTGTCACCGAAGTCGCGGTGTTCCTGATAGGTGTAATCCTGGGTCAGGGAGCCGGTCCACTCGGTGGCCACTTTCTTGGTGATGATGTTGACCACACCGCCCATGGCGTCGGAGCCGTACAGGGTCGACATTGGGCCGCGGATCACTTCAATGCGCTCGATTGCCGACAGTGGCGGCATAAAGCTGGTGGAGGTTTCGCCGAAGCCATTGGGGGTAACGTTGCCCGCAGCATTCTGCCGGCGACCGTCAATCAAAATCAGGGTGTACTGGCTGGGCATGCCGCGAATGCTGATGTTCAGGCCGCCGGTCTTGCCGGTACTTTGGCCGATGTCGATGCCTTCCACGTCGCCCAGCGCCTGCGCCAGGTTGTTGTAACGTTTCTGTTGCAGGTCTTGACTGCTGATAACGCTGATGCTGGCCGGCGCATCGGTGATTTTCTGCTCAAAGCCTGATGCTGAAACCACCACGTCGCTCAAGGTCACAGGTTGATTGGCGTAGACGCTGGTTGTTAGGGTGGTAGCCAGTGTGACGGCGCTAGCCAGGGCGGTGCGAGAGCAGGCGGGATGCATCGAAAACTCCAAGTGTTAATTCATGTTGTCCGCGAATTCTAATCAGAAGTAGGTGCAAGTGATAAATAGTTTCATTTGCGCTTGTTTCAAGTTGTTTCGCTGTGCTTTTGGCCGTGGATAGCCTGCTCTTACACGAGCGGCTTGGCCTGGCCGCTCACGGCGTTGCCGTGAGGCTTGAGTGACGAGGCAAGGCTTCCCGACAGGGCGCTGGCGCTCTAAGCTGGCGAGCATGAAAAGAATCCTGCTGAACTGCGACATGGGTGAAAGTTTTGGCGTGTGGCACATGGGTGATGATGCCCATGCCATGCCGTTGGTTGATCAAGCCAACCTGGCCTGCGGCTTTCACGCATCCGACCCCCTGACCATGCAACGCACCGTCGCTCTGGCGTTGCAGCATGGGGTGAGCATCGGTGCGCACCCGGCGTACCCCGACTTGCAGGGTTTTGGTCGCCGGCATATGGCCTGCTCGCCGGAGGAGGTCAGCGCGCTGGTGCTGTATCAGCTCGGCGCGCTGGATGCCTTCTGTCGTGCGGCGGGCACTCAACTGGCTTACGTCAAACCGCATGGCGCGCTGTACAACGACCTGGTGCGGGACGATGTGCTGTTCAATGCAGTGCTTGAGGCCTGCGCCAGTTACCGCAGAGGCTTGCCGCTGATGGTATTGGCCTTGGCTGATAACAGCCGTGAGCGGCGCTTGGCCGATGCAGCCGCAGTGCCGCTGATGTTCGAGGCCTTTGCTGATCGCGCTTACCTGGCCGATGGCCAGTTGGCGCCGCGGCGTTTAAGTGGCGCGGTGCACCATGATCCGCAGCGGATTCTTGAGCAGGCCCTGGCGATTGCCCGGGGCGAGGCGTTTGCCGATATCGACGGCAAGCCATTGCAACTGCGTGCTGACAGCCTCTGTGTGCATGGTGATAACGCCGACTCGCTGGCCGTACTGCGGCGTTTGCGGGCGATGCTGGAAGCCCTATGATCCGCCTGGAACCGGCAGGTGCCGAAGCGCTGCTGCTGGTGCTGGCCGAACATCCGGATGGGCAATTACCGCTGCGTATCGCTTTGCTGGCTGCGCGTATCCGCGATGAGCTGGGGGAGCTACTGACCGATCTGGTACCCGGTTGGACCAGCCTGCTGCTGCACTATGACCTGATTCGTACTGACCATCTGCAGCTGGCTGAACGACTCAAACCGCTGCTGGAAGCGTGGTTGGCTGAACCCTTTGCGGGGCAAGCCGGGCAACTGCATGAAATCCCCATCTGCTATGACGGTGAAGACCTGGCTGACGTCGCCCGGCAGTGTCGGTTGAGTGTTTCCGAGGTGATCAAGTTGCATGCGGCGACGGAATACCGCGTCGGCGCGATTGGTTTTGCGCCGGGCTTCGCCTACCTCGGCGAGTTGGATGCTCGGCTGGCGTTGCCACGTCGCGCCACCCCGCGTATTTCCGTGCCGGCCGGTAGCCTGGCAATCGCCGAGCGACAAACGGCGATCTACCCGCAGAGCTCGCCCGGCGGCTGGCACCTGATCGGCCGCTGCCCCTGGTTACTATTCGATGCGGCGCAAACGCCACCGTGTCCCTTGGCGTTGGGCGATCGGGTGCGCTTTCGCAGTATCAGTGAGCGCGAGTTTATCCGTGAGGGCGGCCAGCCATGAGCGGTCTGCGCGTGCTCAAACCCGGGCCGCAAAGTGTGCTGCAGGATGCTGGGCGGCGCGGTTGGCAACACCTCGGCGTGTCGCCGGCCGGGCCAATGGATTGGCAGGCGGCGGCCTGGGCTAATCACCTGCTGAATAATCCCTGGGGCACGCCGCTGTTGGAAATCGCCCTGGGCGGCGTCGAGTTGCAGGCCGAGGTCGACACCTGGGTGGCGGTGTCGGTGCCCAGGTGCCGCTGAGCCTGGATGATCAGCCACAGCCGCTGTGGACGCGACTGCCGCTGCGCAAAGGTCAGCAGCTGCGCTTGGGCTTTGCCCGTAGCGGCCAGCGTGCGTATTTGGCGGTGGCCGGCGGTTTTCATGCAGCGCCCGTGTTGGGCAGTGTCAGTGTGCAGTTGCGCGAGGGGCAGGGGCGAGCCTTGCAGGCTGGGGATGTGTTGGCTTGTGGGCCGGCACACTTCAGTCATGCGGCCAGCGTGCCTTGGCCCTATCTGCCAGATTACCGCTGCAAGCCCCTGTTGCGGGTGATTACCGGCGGCGATGCGGCGAGTTTTGCGCAGGAGCAACTGGAGGGCTTCTTTGCCCAAACCTGGCAGCTCAGCCCGCGCTCCGACCGCATGGGCGCGCGGCTGATCGGTGAGCCATTGCGCCCGCCAGAACGGCAGTGGTCATTGGGCGTTGGCCGTGGGGCGATTCAGGTGCCGCCGGATGGCCAGCCAATTATCTTGCAGGCCGATCACCAGACCATGGGCGGTTACCCGCTGCTGGGCTGGTTGCACCCGCTCGATCAAGGCCGTCTGGCGCAGTGCCCGGCGCACCACCCGCTGCGCTTCACCCCGGTCAGCATTGGCGACGCGCAGACGGAGCTGCGCGAGTTTTGCCGATTCTTTCGCCGAATATAGGCACTTTTGTAGGGTGCACCTGCCGTTAAAGTGTCTTGGCCATGCGGCTGGCGAGCAACGCCCAGCCAAACAGCAGCAGGCAGATAATCAGCATCGGCCAGCCGCGCCAGTACAGGTAAGGCGTCAGCCCTTGCATGGGTTGTACCTGGCCATAGAGCACACCTTGTTCGAACTGCGGCAGCTGCTCGGTGATCTGGCCCTGCGGGTCGATCAGCGCGGTCACCCCGTTATTGGTGGCGCGGATCATCCAGCGGCCGGCCTCCAGCGCGCGCATCTGCGCCATCTGCAAATGTTGCAGTGGGCCGGCGGAACGGCCAAACCAGGTGTCGTTGCTGATGGTCAGCAGCAGGTCGCTCTGGGCCGACAGGCCGGCGGCGAACTCCGGATAAACCACTTCGTAGCAGATAAACGCCGCGATTGAGTGGCCCTTGGCCTGCAGCAGGCTTTGCTCGGCCGGGCCCCGGGCAAAGTCCGACATCGGTAGGTCAAAGAAGGCGATCAGGCCGCGCAGCACCTCCTGCAACGGCACGTACTCACCGAATGGCACCAGCTTCTGCTTGAGGTAGTCACCGCTGCCCTGGCCAACCACGCTGATGCCGTTGTAGTAACGCTGCTCACCGCGTTCGTTGCTCTGGCGAATAGGCACGCCGGTAATCAGCGCGGCATTGCGCTCATTGGCGAAACGGTTGATTACACCGAGGTAACCCTGAGCGCGATCCTTGAGTACCGGCACGGCGGTTTCCGGCCAGATGATCAAATCAGTCGGTTTGGCGCTGAAGGTCATGTCGCGGTACAGCGCTAGCTGGGCGTTGAGCTGCTCGGGGTCCCACTTCATGTTTTGTTCGATATTGCCCTGCATGGCCGACACGCTCAGTGGCTCGCCCGAGGCGTGGGTCCAGGCGTGGCCCTTGAGGGCTATAGCCGTGATCCAGGGGGCGCACAGCAGGCCAATACCGATGGCGAGAAGCGCTTTACGCGCGCGCAACTGCGTCAGGTTCACCAGCAGCGCGGCGCTCAGCGCCAGGCAGAAAGACAACAGCCATACACCGCCCACCGGGGCGAGGCCGGCCAGTGGGCCATCCAACTGGCTGTAACCGGCATACAGCCAGGGGAAACCGGTGAGGAACCAGCTGCGGAAGGCCTCTTGTGCCAGCCATAGCGCGGCAAAGGCCAGGGCATCAGCCAGTGGCGCTTCAACCCGGCGCAGCCAGCGCGTCCAGACCCAAGCGCTGAGGGCGAACAGCAAGCCCAGCCCGCCAACAAACAGCAGGGTCAGAAATACCGCCAGGGGCGGCGAGGCCGCACCGTAATCGTGGATGCTCACATACACCCAGCTGGTGCCGGCGGCGAACAGGCCAAAGCCATAACTCCAACCGCGCAGCGTCGCCTGGCGTGGCGTCAGGTCGCGCAGGCCGAGGTAGAACAGGGCAATCGAGAGGATGGCCAGCGGCCACAGATCAAAGGGCGCTAGCGCCAATGGCGTGATGGCGCCTGCGAGTAGGGCGATCAGGTTGCCGGGCCAGCCAGGTCGAGTTATCCAGTGCATTGCATGCAGATCCTTGGATTGAGGTGGCGCAAAGGGTAAAGGGCAATAGGCGGCGAGGGAAGGTGGGGCGTTGCTGGGCCGGCTATGTGCAACGGCCACCGATTAAGGTGGCCGTTTAGGGGATCAGTTATTGATCGGCGTCAGGCGTAGCAGGTGAATGCGGCGGCTGTCGGCGTTGAGAACGCGGAAGCGGAACTCGCCAATTTCGGTCACTTCATTACGCTTGGGCAGGTGGCCAAAGGCGCTCATTACCAGGCCGCCGACGGTGTCGAATTCGTCATCGGAGAACTCGGTATCGAAGGTTTCATTGAAGCTGTCGATCGGCGTCAGTGCCTTGACCAGGAAGTCACCCGACGGCAACGGCTTAACGTAGCTGTCTTCCTCGACGTCGTGCTCGTCCTCGATGTCGCCGACGATCTGCTCGAGCACGTCCTCGATGGTCACCAGGCCAGCGACACCGCCGTATTCATCAATGACCACGGCCATGTGGTTGTGGTTGGCGCGGAACTCACGCAGCAGCACATTCAGGCGCTTGGACTCGGGCACGAAGGTGGCCGGGCGCAGCAGGTCCTTGATGTTGAAGTTGGGCTGTTCGCCCGAGAGGATCAGCGGCAGCAGGTCCTTGGCCAGGAGGATACCGACCACATCGTCGAGGCTTTCGCCCACCACCGGGTAGCGCGAGTGCGCCGCTTCAATGATCGAGGGCAGAAACTCTTTGGGCGTCTGGTTGGCCTTGATGCTCATCATCTGTGAGCGCGGAACCATGATGTCGCGAACTTGCAGGTCGGCGACCTGGATGGCGCCTTCGACAATGGCCAGTGCTTCACTGTCGAGTAGTTTGTTCTGATGCGCTTCGCGCAGGACTTCCAGCAGTTCCTTGCGGTTTTTCGGCTCATGAGCAAACGCCTGGGTCAGTCGGTTAAACCAGGATGTCTGCTCGTTGCTCGATCGGTCTTCGCTCATGGTGGTTACTCAGGAACCTTCTGTGTTGTGTGTGGGTTCATCTTCATCGGCGTACGGGTCAGGGTGACCCAGTTCAGCCAGCAATTCTCGTTCCAGTGCTTCCATCTCTTCGGCTTCCTCATCCTCGATGTGGTCATAGCCGAGCAGATGCAAGCAACCGTGGATCACCAAGTGCGCCCAATGGGCTTCTGGGCTTTTGCCTTGTTCAGCGGCTTCGCGCTCGACCACCGGCGCGCAAATAACCAGGTCGCCGAGCAGCGGGATATCCAGAAATTCGTCCGGTACATCGGCCGGGAAGGACAGTACGTTGGTCGCGTAATCCTTCTGCCGCCAGGTGTGATTCAGTTCACGGCCTTCGGCTTCATCGACCAGGCGAATGGTCAACTCGGAATCGGCGCTGCGCTGGCGCAGGGCAATCGCGCACCAGGCGCGAAACTGCTCCTCGGTCGGTAGATTGCCGGCGTCGCTGGCAATTTGCAGGTCAAGCTCAATCATGCCGCTGCACCTTGGCGTCGAAAGGGGCCTGGCTGGCGTCGAACCGCTCGTAGGCTTCGACGATGCGCTGCACCAGCGGGTGGCGCACCACATCTTTAGGGTTGAAGTGGGTAAAGCTGATACCCGGCACGTCACGCAATACTTCAATCACGTGGGTCAGGCCGCTTTTGGTGCCACGCGGCAGGTCGATCTGGGTGATGTCGCCCGTGATTACCGCCGTGGAGCCGAAGCCAATCCGGGTGAGGAACATCTTCATCTGTTCCAGGGTGGTGTTCTGGCTTTCGTCGAGGATGATAAAGCTGTTGCTCAGCGTGCGGCCGCGCATATAGGCCAGCGGCGCAACTTCAATCACCTGTTTCTCGATCAGTTTGGCCACCTGCTCGACACCCAGCATCTCGTAAAGGGCGTCATACAGTGGGCGCAGGTAGGGGTCGATTTTCTGCGATAGGTCGCCAGGCAAGAAGCCGAGTTTTTCGCCGGCCTCAACCGCTGGGCGGACCAGCAGGATGCGGCGGATCTGCTCGCGCTCCAAGGCATCGACGGCGCAGGCCACGGCCAGGTAGGTTTTACCGGTACCCGCTGGGCCAATGCCGAAGTTGATGTCGTGGTCGAGGATGGCTTTGACGTAGCGCTGCTGATTGGCCCCGCGTGGGCGAATCATGCCTTTGCGTGTGCGCAGGGCGATGTTGGCTTCGGCGACCGGATTGCTCAGCTCTTCGACGCCAGACTCCTGCAAAAACAGGTGAACCATATCGGGCGACAGCTCGGTGCTTTGGGTTTCGCGGTACAGGCGACGCAACAACTGCTCAGCCGCGTTGGTCTGGCCGGCGCTGCCAACCAGTTCAAACTGGTTGCCGCGGTTGCGTAACTCAATGCCCAAACGCGCCTCGATGAGACGCAAGTGCTCATCAAATTGACCGCACAAGTTAGCGAAGCGGCGTGCCTCGAAGGGTTCAAGGATAAAGCGGAGTGGTTCTATGGATGCGTTCAAGGTCGTGTGATGGCCGCCAGTCGGCTGGGGTAGTGAGCGGAGAATAGCGCTAGCGGCCGCGAGGGGGAAGCTCGGGCCGCTACGGCTTTAGTTGCAGTCGGTTTCGTTGAGCAACGTGCCGCGCAGTGAGTTGGGCATGGCTTCGTCGATATACACATCGACAAATTGCCCGATCAGGCGCGGGTTGTCGCTGCGGAAGTTGACCACGCGATTGCTCTCGGTGCGGCCCTGGAGCCTGCCGGGGTCTTTCTTCGAGTAATCATTGACCAGGATGCGCTGTACGGTGCCGGCCATGCGCCGGCTGTTCTCAAAGCCCTGCTGAGTGATCCGGTGCTGCAGCAGTGCCAGGCGCTGTTTTTTCAGCTCCAGCGGCGTGTCGTCGGGCAGGTCGGCTGCCGGGGTGCCGGGGCGCGCGCTGTAGACGAAGGAGTAGCAGAAGTCGAAGCCGACATCCTCGACCAGCTTCATGGTCTGCTCGAAGTCCTTCTCGGTTTCACCGGGGAAGCCGACGATAAAGTCCGAGCTGATCAGAATGTCCGGCACGGCCGCGCGCAGTTTGCGGATGCGCGACTTGTATTCCAGCGCGGTGTGGTTGCGCTTCATCGCCGCGAGAATGCGGTCGGAGCCCGATTGCACCGGCAGGTGCAGGTATTTCACCAGCTCGGGGATCTCGGCGTGAGCCTGGATCAATGCATCGGAGAACTCCAGCGGATGGCTAGTGGTGTAGCGAATGCGGTCGATGCCCTCGATGGCCGCCACGGCATACAGCAGTTCGGCAAAGTCGGCAATCTGGCCGTTCTGGGTTGCGCCGCGGTAACCGTTGACGTTCTGCCCGAGCAGGGTGATTTCTCGCACGCCGTGTTCGGCCAGGTGGATGATTTCACCCAGCACATCGGCCATCGGTCGGCTGACTTCTTCGCCACGGGTGTAGGGCACCACGCAGAAGGTGCAGTACTTGCTGCAGCCTTCCATCACCGACACATAGGCGCTGGGGCCATCGACGCGCGGTTCGGGCAGGCGGTCGAACTTCTCGATTTCCGGGAAGCTGATGTCGACCTGGGCGATCTTGGTGGTGCGTGCGGCGTCGATCATTTCCGGCAGGCGGTGCAGGGTTTGCGGGCCGAAGACCACGTCGACGTAGGGCGCGCGATCACGAATCGCTGCGCCTTCCTGGCTGGCCACGCAGCCGCCGACGCCGATCACCAGGTCGGGGTTGGCGATCTTCAGCTTTTGCCAGCGGCCAAGCTGTGAGAACACCTTGTCCTGGGCTTTTTCACGGATCGAGCAGGTGTTGAGCAGAATGATGTCGGCATCTGCCGCTTGCTCGGTGACTTCCAGGGCTTGATGTTCACCCAGCAGGTCGATCATGCGCGAGCTGTCGTACTCGTTCATCTGGCAACCGTGGGTTTCGATATAAAGCTTCTTGGTCATGCGCGCTCAACAAGAGTGATTCGACGAACCGCGCATTATAGAGGCCGAAGGCTCCGGTTCCTAGCATTGCCTGTCGGGTGGCTATGCTATGATCCGCGCCCTTTTAATCAACCTGTCGGTACGAACTGCATAACCATGAGCAAGCGCGAACCCATCTACAAGGTGATTTTCCTCAACCAGGGTCAGGTGTACGAAATGTATGCCAAGCAGATCTTTCAGAGCGATCTGTGGGGCTTTTTGGAAGTGGAGGAGTTCGTCTTCGGCGAACGCACTCAGGTGGTCGTCGACCCCAGCGAAGAAAAGCTCAAAGCGCAGTTTGACGGCGTGGTGCGCAGCTTTATCCCGATGCACGCGATCATCCGTATCGACGAAGTCGAGCGCCTGGGCACACCGAAAATCAGCGAGGCCAAGGGCGGCGGTAATGTGATGCCGTTCCCCATGCCGATGCCGGATAAGTAAGAGTCTGCATACGATCTGCTGCGCGTCGGCCCTGCGGCGTTAAAAACAGGCTCGGAGTGCTCATGTACAAAAGCACACTCCGCTTCCTCGCCTGTTTTTGCCTTGCAGTGCTCTAGCTCGCGAGATCTTAAACAGCGTCTACGCGTGTTAGATGTGTTGAATCAGGGTAGCGGCGCGAACGGCGAGGTCAGGGTGTCGGCGTTCTGCAACTCCAGCAGGTAGTTACGGAAGATTTGCCCGAGCACCTGGCTGGCGATTTCCAGTTCATTGCGTGGCATTTGCGCGGCGATCAGGTCGGCGCTATCCATGGCCTCGTCCGAGCCATTCACTGCGGCCATTTTCAGCACGATATAGGCTTGCACCGCATTCGCCGGCACGCCTTCGCCGCGGAAAAACATCATGCCCAGGTGGTATTGCGACTGTGCATGGCCTTGCAGTGAGGCCTGCTCAAACCATTGCAGCGCCTGGCTGAGGTCGCGCTCGACACGCTTGCCGTTGTAGTAGAACTCGCCCAGCTCAAATTGCGCTTGCACGTCACCCTTGAGGGCGGCTTGTTGGCAAGCGTCGAGGGCGGACGGCAGTTCTTCGGCGGCAGTGTTGAGTGAGCAGCTGCCAAGCGCGGGGATCAGCAAGGAGTTACCGCCCGCAGAGGCGAGCAGTGGGAGTAGGAGCAGCAGGCAGCCCAGGGAGAGGGTGCGGCCGGTGCGTTTCATGAAAGTCCATTTACCTCGGGATGCAAAACAGGCGTTCAGCCTGGCCGCCGGAACGCGGCGGCCGTCACATTATGAAATAAGCAGTGGCGTACTTACAAAGTCTTTACCGGGTTTTCTTCCATGCTGCCCAGTTTTGCGCTGCCAGGCAGGCTCAGCAGCAGCCAGGCCAGCAACGGATACGCCGGCGTCAGCAGGGCGTGGAACAGATCAATACGCCGTAATGAGCCGATAAAACCGTGAGTACCTACGGCTACTCCGGCCAGCAGAAACAGCCCTACGACCATGCCAGCCACCACTGGCGGCGCGCGCTTGGGCCACTGCACCGCGCCGGCGTAGGCAATCAGCAGTAAGGTCGCCAGATTAAGCAGCAGGCGATAGTCCTCCAGCTGGTTGAGTTGCCGGAACAGTTCGAAGAAGGCGCACAGCCCGAGCAGGATGCGGCCCCAGTTGGCGCGGCTCCATTGCCAGCCCCGGCCCAGCGCTAACGCGGCGGCGCCGAGTAGCGGCAGGCCGAGAAAGCTGCTGGCTTGGCTCAACCACAGATGCGCAGCCTCTGCGCTGGGGTCGAAGCCAAAGCGAATGACTCCGGCCACGGCGGCTGCCGCCGGCAGCAGAAAGCCCAGTAGCGCGCAGAACAGGGCCGGTTGATCGGCCTCGCCATAGTGCCTGCGGGCCTTGCCGATGGCGATGGCGCAGGCCAGGCAAGCCAGCGCCAGCACACCATCTGACAGCGCGGTGCTGAGCTGCATCAGGCGTTCTTCAGCTCGGCAAAGGCGCGCTCGGCGGCGTCGAGGGTGATTTTAAGCTCGGCATCGCCATGGGCAATGGAGGTGAAACCCGCCTCGAAAGCACTCGGTGCCAGGTACACGCCGCCGTCCAGCATCAGGTGGAAGAAGCGCTTGAAGCGCTCAGCGTCGCTGGCCATCACGTCGTCGAAGGTGACGATATCGTCGGCACCGCTGAAATACAGGCCGAACATGCCGCCTGCCTGCGTAGTGACAAACGGGATGCCGGCGGCATCGGCGCGCTCTTGCAGGCCTTGCAGCATGCGGCTGGTGTAGTCAGTCAGTTCGGCGTGGAAGCTAGGGCGGTTGATCAGGCGCAGCGTGGTCAGGCCCGCGGCCATGGCCAGTGGGTTACCCGACAGGGTGCCGGCCTGGTAGACCGGGCCGAGTGGGGCGATGCAATGCATGATCTCGCGTTTGCCGCCGAAGCAGCCAACCGGCATGCCGCCGCCGATGATCTTGCCGAAGGTGGTCAGGTCCGGGGTGACGCCGTAATACGCCTGCGCGCCGCCGAGGGCCACGCGGAAGCCAGTCATCACTTCGTCAAAAATCAGCACCACGCCGTGCTTGTCGCACTGCTCGCGCAAGCCTTGCAGGTAGCCCGGTGCCGGCGGCACGCAGTTCATGTTACCGGCCACCGGCTCGACGATGATGCACGCCACGCTGTCGCCGACTTCGCTAAGCATTTGCTCGACTGCTTTTATGTCGTTGAACGGCAAGGTCAGGGTGTGTTTGGCGAAATCCGCCGGCACGCCTGCCGAGCTGGGTACGCCCTGGGTCAGCAGGCCAGAGCCGGCTTTCACCAGCAGGCTGTCGGAGTGGCCGTGGTAGCAGCCTTCGAACTTGATGATGTTGTCGCGGCCGGTGTAGCCACGGGCCAGGCGAATAGCGCTCATGGTCGCTTCAGTGCCGGAGCTGACCATGCGCACCATTTCCATCGACGGCACCAGGCTGCACACCAGGTCGGCCATTTCAGTTTCCATGGCGGTCGGGGCGCCGTAGGACAGGCCGTGCTGCAGCTGGTTGCGCACCGCGTCGAGCACTTCAGGGTGGCTGTGGCCGAGGATCATCGGGCCCCAGGAGCCGACGTAATCGACATAGCGCTTGTCGTCTTCGTCGGTGACGTAGGCGCCTTCGGCGTGCTTGAAGAACAGTGGCGTGCCGCCGACGCTTTTAAAGGCGCGCACAGGCGAGTTGACGCCGCCGGGGATGTGCTTCTGAGCTGCATTGAATAGGGCTTCGGAACGGGACATGGCAGGGCCTCTCAAACTGGGATGCGGGGCGAGCCGTGTCGCCCCTGTGAACAATTAGTTATGGCCTGCCGTCCGTGGCGGCCAACCTTGGGACGTCGCTGTGCGACGTTAAAAACGGCTCCAGGCCATTAGCCAGGGTTGAACAGGGCGCTAAAGGCGTGGGCGCGGCGCTCGACGTCGGCGGCGGAGTCGGCCGCGAACAGGCCGTGAATGACCGCGACCATGCTCGCGCCGTGGGCAATCAGCGCGGGTGCGTTGTCCAGGGTCACGCCGCCAATGGCGACGATCGGCAGGTTGATCCGGCCTTTGCTGGCATCGAGCAGCGCCACGTCGGCGCTGGGCGCGCCCGGCTTGGTGTTGGAATTGAAAAAGCGGCCGAAGGCGACGTAGCTGGCCCCTTCTTTGGCCGCCGCTTCAGCCAGTTCAAGCTGCGCGTGGCAGGTGCCGCCGATAATCGCCTGGCGGCCGAGCAGGGCGCGCGCTACTGACAAGGAGCCATCGCTTTGCCCCAGGTGCAGACCTACGCCCAAGCGGGCCGCCAGTTCGGCGTCATCATTGATGATCAGCGCCGCGCCATAGCGGTTGCACAGCTCACGCAGGACCTCTGCTTCGCGCAAACGGCGGGCTTCATCGGTCGACTTGTCTCGGTACTGCAGCAGTTTTGCCCCGCCTTTGAGTGCGGCCTCGACGTAGGGCAGTAGGCGGCCTTCGAGGAGCTGGCTGTCGGTGATGGCATACAGGCCACGCAGTTTCATCAGGTGCGCTCCATCAGCAAAAATCTAAGGGCAAGCGGCGCGGAATGTACTGGCCATGCCCAGGTTGTTCGGCATCACGCAGAGTGCGCCAAGTGTAGTCGAGGGCAAACTCGACGGCGCTGACCAGCTCCTGGCCCAGCGCCAGGCGGCCGGCCAAAGTACTGGCCAGGGTGCAGCCCGAGCCGTGGTAGCTGCCGGGTAAACGCTGGCAGGTAAAGGTGTGGCGACTGCCATCACGCGAGTACAGGCGGTTGTGCACCTGATGCTCATCACCATGACCGCCGGTGATCAACAGGTGCTGGATATGCTGCAGGAGCCTGTCCGCGCACTCGTCGGCCGTACCGTCTGGCAGTTCGGCGAGGATGCGTGCTTCTGGAAGGTTTGGTGTGGCAATGGTCGACACGGCGAACAGGCGTTCGCGCATCGCGAAGCCCACTTCATCCTTGCCCAGGGCGCCGCCGCCGCCAGCGCGCAGCACGGGGTCGCAGACCAGCGGGATGCCGGGCAGGCGCTGCATGATTTCCAGTACGGTTTCGACCATTTCGACCGAGCCGAGCATGCCCAGCTTGACGGCTTCAACCGGCAGGTCGCTGATCACCGCATTGGCCTGGGCCAAGACCCAGTCGCGGTCGAGTACGCGGAAATCCATCACGTTGACGGTATCCTGCACGGTCAGCGCGGTCACGGTTGGGGCGGCGTGACAGCCTTGCGCGAGCAGGGCTTCGATATCGGCTTGCAGGCCGGCACCACCACTGGGGTCGTGACCAGACAGGCACAGCACTACGGGGCGAGAAGTAGGCATTTTCATGGTGCGCGAGCTTACCACCAAACCACGGCATAGAGACCCCAGCGCGTGATGAAAGCCTGCTAGCCGGACAATCTGTCGCGCGCCACCATGGCGCTGCAGTGAGGGTCAGCTTGGGGTCTAAAAACCTAAGCAGTTCAGGTTTTTCCTGGGGCTCCGGCACAAATGCCTATGGTAGAGTGCCGGCCTTATAAATAGATTGCTCCAAGGCGCTCCACAGCGTTGCGAGCCAATTCCGGCTGGGCGGCATGCACTACATCCTTCTGTGTTTCTTTATGTTGGTGCCAGGGTTGGCTGGGGCAGTGGTTTTTGATGAGCACACCCGCAGCCTGCCGCTCGGCAAGGTCATGTCGGTGTTTGAAGATGTGCGCGGCGATGCCAGCATCGAAGACATCACCTCGCCGGCGCTGCAGGCCAGCTTCCGTCAGCATGATAAAGAGGTGCTCAACGCCGGCTATTCCCGCTCGGTGTTCTGGTTACGTCTGGATCTTGAATACCGGCCACAGCAGGCGACTGGCGTGCAGCCCTGGTTTCTCGAGTTGTCTTACCCGCCCCTTGACCATGTGCAACTCTATCTGGCCGATGCGCAAGGCCATTACCAGCTGAGTCAGAACACCGGTGATGCGCTGCCGTTCTCCAGCCGTGAGATCAAGCAGCACAACTATGTGTTTGAGCTCAAATTAGCGGCGGCGCAGCCGCAAAGCGTTTACTTGCGCCTGGAAAGCCAGGGCTCGATTCAGGCCCCGCTAACCCTGTGGTCACCCAGCGCCTATCTGGAGGCGCAGCCGGCGCGTATCTATGTGCTGGGCATCATCTACGGCGTGCTGCTGGTGATGCTGATCTACAACCTGTTTATCTTCCTCAGCGTGCGTGACACCAGCTACTTCTATTACATCCTCTACATTGCTTCGTTCGGCTTTTATCAACTGTCGGTCAATGGTGCGGCCATTGAGTACCTCTGGCCGAACAGCCCGTGGTGGGCGAACGCCGCCACGCCGTTTCTGATTGGTGCTTCGGCGTTATTCGGCTGCCAGTTCTCCCGCAGCTTTTTGCATACCGGCGAACACAGCCCCTGGGTCGATCGTGCCCTGTTGTTGATGATGGCGTGTGGCGTTCTGGTGATGACCCTGTCGCTGACGGCCAGTTATGCGCTTTCGCTGCGCCTGGCCACCTACCTGGCGTTGGGCTTTACCGTGGTGATTTTCAGTGCCGGCGCTGTCGCCTGGATACGCGGCATGCGTGTCGCGCGGTATTTCATCATCGCCTGGAGCGCCTTTCTCATTGGCGGGATTATTAACACTCTGATGGTGTTGGGCTACCTGCCCAATATGTTCCTCACCATGTATGCCAGCCAGATTGGCTCAGCGTTGGAGGTCGGCTTGTTGTCGCTGGCCCTGGCCGACCGTATCAACGCGATGAAGGAAGACCGCACGCAGATCCTCCGGGAGGCCGGTCTCAAGCTCGAAGCCTTCAACCAGGAATTGGCCCATAGCAACCGCTTGAAAGACGAATTTCTCGCCACGGTCACCCATGAGTTGCGCACCCCCATGAACGGTGTGATCGGCTCGTTGGAGTTGATGCAGATGCTCGATCTTGACGGCGAGCTGGCGTCTTACCAGAAAACCGCCGCCAGTTCGGCGCGCGACATGATGCGCATGGTCAATGACATCCTCGCGCTGACGGAATTGCAGGCTGGGCGGCTGTACCCGCGGCGTGAGCCGTTTAGCCTGCGTGGCTTGTTCGATGGCGTGCGTGCGCAGTACGCGCCGCGTGCCGAAGAAAAGGGCCTGCGCTTTATTCTTGAGCTCGACGACAGCCTGCCGGACATCTTGGAAGGCGACGCCAGCAAGCTGCTGCAGAGCCTCAACTGCCTGCTGGATAACGCCATCAAGTTCACTTCAGTCGGCGAGGTGTGCGTGCGGGTCTCGCGGGGTGGCACGGCGAGCGATAGCCTGCCGCTGCGTATTGAGATCAGCGATAGCGGGGTGGGCTTTATCGCACCGGCCGATGGCAAGCTGTATCAGCGCTTCCATCAGTTGGACGGCTCAATGACCCGTGAGCACGGTGGTCTGGGCATTGGCCTGGCAATTTGCCGACAACTGGTTGATTTGCTTGGTGGTGATCTCAGTCACGAGTCCCGGCCAGGGCAGGGCAGTCGCTTTCGTCTGGATTTACCGATGGCGCTGCCCGTACAAATCAGTAATCCGGCATCCGTTACCCCACGCAGCAGTGGCCCGGCGCGGCGTGCGCCCGAGCAGTGCACGGTATTGGTCGTTGAGGACAATGCTATCAACCAACTGGTCACCCGCGGCATGCTGCTCAAACTGGGTTATCAGGTGCGCACTGCCGACAACGGCGCTGAAGCCCTGGACGTGCTGCGTAACGAGACCGTCGACGCGGTGCTGTTGGACTGCCAGATGCCGGTGATGGACGGTTTCGCCACCTGCCGCGCCCTGCGCAATTTGCCCGGTTGTGAGCTGCTGCCGGTATTGGCAATTACCGCCCACAGCCACAGCGGTGATCGCGAGCGGTGTTTGGCGGCGGGTATGAGCGACTACCTGGCCAAACCGGTGAAGTTCGAGCAGCTGCGCAATCTTTTGCACGACTGGGTTCTATGCCGCGAGTCCTGATCTTACGATCTGCTGCGCGTAGGCCCTACTGCGTTAAAAGCAGGCTCGGTAAGCCACTTGTGGCTAACGCGCTTTAGCGCGGCCCGTAGGGCGAGTGAAACGAGTAATGCTCATTTACAGCTCGTAAACTCGTATGCGAGCCCAGTCCGCTTGATTCGCTGCGCTCACCCTACGGGCCAGCCTATGGCTGTTACTCCTCTGCGCTGCGTTTCTCGCCTGCTTTGACCAGCCGAAGGCTGTTACTAACGTAGCGCCTTGTATGGCTCTAGCTCGCGAGATCGTAAATACATTATTGAGTTGTATGCGCCAGCGGCTGACCGATACACCCTCTCTTATGCCCGGAATCGCCCTTTAGTCATGGTCTGAATCCTGATTCACTTGAGCGACAGTGAATCAGGATTCAGATTATGGCCTATCGCACCACTGCACTTCGTCTCGATCGTGACCATGCCCTGCGTGAGCGGATTATCAGCGCCGCTCTGGTGCGGGTTGCCGAGGGCGGCTTTGCGGCGTTGACCATGCAGGCGCTGGCTGACGATGTCGGCATTGCCACTGGCAGCCTGTACCGCCACTTCAGCAGTAAAGGCAGCATGGCCGCCGAGGTGTTTGCCGTGGCCAGCCAGCGCGAGGTCGATGCGTTAGCCGCCACCGTGCGTGGCCAAGGCAACCCGGCGGCGCGTTTAGCTGCTGGGCTTGAGCGCTTTGCGGCGCGTGCCTGGGACAGTCGCCAGTTGGCCTTTGCGTTGATTGCCGAACCGGTCGATGCGGAGGTCGACGAACAACGGCTGTTGTACCGCGAAGCCTATGCCGATCTATTCGTCGAGCTGCTCCAAGAGGGTACGGCGCAAGGGGTATTCCGCGTGCAGCAAATCGGCCTGGTTGCTGCCTGCCTGGTCGGCGCGATTGCTGAAGTCCTGGTCGGCCCCTTGTCGCCGCCGGCCCGCACTGCCCGCGAAGCCGGTTATCCCGCCCCTAGCCTGGCCGAAGTCAGCCAGACCTTGGTCACTTTTTGCTTACGCGCCGTAGGCGCCCGCTTGCCCGAAGAGGAGCCTCAGCTATGAATGCCAGCCAACATGCCGAAACCCATGAAGTGTTCAACCAGGTGCCGCCGCTGGATGGCGCCAATTTGTACCGCATGGACCTGCCGCTGCAGGAATGGACCCAGCGTTTCGGCGGTGGCTGGGCCGAGCAGCGTCTTGACGTTTACGGTGGCCTGGCGGGCGGCGAGTTGATGGCTGCGGGCTTTCTCGCCAATGAGCACAAGCCGGTGTTCAAAAGCCACGACCGCTATGGCCATCGCGTGGACCTGGTGGAGTTTCATCCGGCTTATCATCAGTTGATGAGCGCGGCTATCGAGCATGGTTTGCCGTCCATGCCCTGGACCGATCCGCGTGCCGGTGCTCAGGTGGCGCGCGCGGCCTTGAGTTACTTGCACAGCCAGGCCGAAGCCGGCAGCGGTTGCCCGTTGACCATGACCTTCGCCAGTGTGCCGGCCCTCAAGCTGCAAGCTGATGTCGCTGAGAAGTGGTTGCCGAAAATCCTCTCCACCCAATACGACCCGCGCAACCTGCCGATTGAGCAGAAAACCGGCGCGACCATCGGCATGGCCATGACCGAGAAACAGGGCGGCACCGATGTGCGCGCCAACACCACGCGGGCTTATGCGGTGGGGCTTGGCGGGCCAGGGCAGGCGTATGAGCTGGTTGGCCACAAGTGGTTCTGCTCGGCGCCAATGTGCGATGCCTTTCTCACCCTGGCTTACACCACTAAAGGGCTGACCTGCTTTCTGCTGCCGCGGCATCGCCCGGACGGCACGCGTAACGAGTTCTACATCCAGCGCCTGAAGAACAAACTGGGCAATTGGTCGAACGCCTCCAGCGAGGTCGAATTCCGTGGCGCACTGGCTTGGATGGTCGGCGAAGAAGGGCGCGGCGTGCCGACGATTATTGAGATGGTCGCGCTAACCCGCTTCGACTGCATGATCGGCTCCAGCGCCCTGATGCGTCAGGCGCTGACCCAGGCCGCGCATCACTGCGCCCATCGCCAGGTCGGCGGTCGCGTGCTCAGCGAGCAGCCGCTGATGCAGAACGTTCTGGCCGACCTGGCTCTGGAAAGTGAGGCGGCGCTGGCGTTAACCCTGCGCATGGGCAAAGCGCTGGACAATCCGCACGACGAACAGGAGGACAAGTTCGCCCGGCTGGTCACCGCCGTGGGCAAGTATTGGATCTGCAAGCGGGCGCCAGCGATGATCAACGAGGCCGCCGAATGCATGGGCGGTGCCGGTTACGTTGAAGACACCATTCTGCCGCGTCTGTACCGCGAAGCACCGGTTAACTCGACCTGGGAAGGCTCGGGCAATGTGCAGTGTTTAGATGTGCTGCGCGCGCTGTCCAAAGAGCCGGGCGTGCTCGATGCGCTGTTTGTCGAATTGGGCGATGGCCATGGTGATGCGCGTTTGAAAGCCCATATCAGCAAGCTGCAGGCGGACTTTCGCGACACCGCCGACATCCAGTATCGCGCCCGTCAACTCACGGAAGATGTAGCCCTGGCGCTGCAAGCCAAGTTGCTGCTGGAGGCCGGTCATGCCGCGGTATCCGATGCCTTTATCGCCAGCCGTCTGGGCGGCCAAGGTGGCCGGGTTTATGGCACGTTGCCGCGCGGTATTGATGTCGACGCTCTGATAGCGCGCGGTGCAGCGCATCTGCTTTAGGGCTTCGACCTCTCTAGCATGGGTGTTTGTGCGAATTGTGGGGTGCGCCTGAAACTTCAGTCGGGCCCTGCTTCGGGTTCTGTCATTTCTGCGTGCAGCCGGGTAAGGTGGCCGCCGATGGTTCCGCAGCGTGTTACGCGAGTGGATGAAAAGGGAACATGGTGGGTACAGCAACACGTACCGAAGCCATGGCTGCCCCCGCAACTGTAAACGGTGAGCGACGCCCATATGCCACTGGCCGCAAGGTTGGGAAGGCGGGTGAAGTATTAAGCCGTGAGCCAGGAGACCTGCCATCGACGCCGGGCACGATGCCCAATCCCTCAATCCAGATCATCGCGCGGTGGGCGCGGTACAGGAATCTCTATGCACATCGAACCCGAAGTTGTTACTGGCGCCAAACTCTTCCTCAGTTATGCCACCGCCGCAGGTGCCCTTGGCCTCACGGCCAAACTTGCCTTCGACAGCATCCGCAGTAACGGCGGCGTTGCCGCTCTGGCCTTGCGTAGCCTGCTGACCACTGCGTTGGTGTTCTGTTTCTTCGAAGTCTTCCCGCATCAGGCGGTGGGCGTTTCCGAGGTGCACCTGATCCTCGGCTCGACCCTGTTGCTGCTGTTCGGCGCGGGTGCAACGGCTGTCGGTCTGTCGCTTGGTCTGCTGCTGCAGGGTCTGCTGTTCGCGCAGTTTGACCTGCCGCAATACGGCATGAACGTCACGACCTTGCTGCTGCCATTATTCGGCATCCACCTGCTGGCCAAGCGCATCATCGCGCCGGGCACCGCCTATGTGGACCTCTCCTACAAGCAGGCCCTGGCACTGTCGACGGCCTATCAGGGTGGCATCGTTGCCTGGGTGGCTTTCTGGGCGGTCTATGGCAACGGTTTCTCCGGCGAGAACCTGGTGGCAGTAGGCAGCTTCGGTCTGGCCTATATGAGCGTGATCCTGATCGAGCCACTGGTCGACCTTGGCGTGCTGGCCGCTGCCAAGGCGTTCTCTGGTTATAGCCGCGCTCCGCTGTTCAATACACGCCTGCACCAGCCAGCCTGATCAGTCCCTGCCAGCTTGCTGGAGTTGCGCTTCAGTGGCCCGGACGGGCTGCTGATGCGCAGCTTAGCCCTAGGCTGAACAGTGATCGCCTGCCAGTTAAGGCTGCCTTGGCGTGTGGTAAAACGCGCCGCGCGGCTTAATACCTGGCGCAGTTGCTGCGCGTTGGCGGTGCTGGTTGCTTGGTTTGCCCCATGGGTATGCCGGGCACGTGACCCGCTGGCGCGCTGCCCCCATAACCGCTGCTCAAGAACTTGCAGGCGCTGCTCAAGTAGCCTGCCTGCGCAGGCAACGCCGCGCTATCGCCCGTGCCGCGTATCAGGGCAAGATAGAGCCATTCTGTTCAGCCAGGAAGGTGCCTTGTGAACCCTTGTTCCGATGACTTTATTGTTGCCAATACCGCTGAAGAGGCGGTGGATCGACTGGCCGCCCTGCATCTGCACGCGACTAGTGGCTTGAGTGCGGCGCTTAAGCGCTACTTGAAAGAGCGCATCAAGCCCGACGCCGCTGAGCAGTGCCAGTTCCGTTATCCCGAGTTGCGCCTGACCTACCTCTGTCAGGGCGAGGCGCCGACCACGGTGCGCGCCTATGCCAAGGTGCAGGTGCCCGGCACCTACAGCGTCACCGTGACTCATCCGGCGGCGTTCCGTAAGTACCTGCTGGAGCAGTTGTGCCCGCTGATGAATGACTTCACCGTGAAGGTCGAGGTGGGCGTCAGCCAGCAGAATATTCCTTACCCTTATGTGGTGGAGCAGGGCGATGAGCTGGCCGGCTCCGGGGTGACGGCAGCCGAGTTGGTGCGGGTATTTCCCAGTACCGACTTGTCTGCGGCCACCGATGGCACCGCCGACGGTTTGTATGACTGGGAAAACACCGACCCGCTGCCGCTGGCGCTGTTCGATGCTGCGCGGGTGGACTTCTCTCTGCGTCGTCTGGTGCATTACACCGGCAGCGACTGGCGCCATGTACAGCCGTGGATTCTGCTGACCAACTACCACCGCTATGTTGACCAATTTATCCGCCATGGTCTGGACATGCTGGTCGGTGAGTCGCGGTTCACCCGTATGGTGCTGCCGGGCAATGTGGTGATCCAGCGCGGCATGGCCGAAGGCGAAATGCAGGCGATTATCGAGAATGTCATCTGGCACCGTTACCAGATGCCGGCCTATCACCTGCAGGCGGATGATGGTCACGGCATCACCCTGGTCAATATCGGCGTCGGGCCCTCCAACGCGAAGAACATCACCGATCACCTAGCCGTGCTGCGTCCGCATTGTTGGCTGATGATCGGCCACTGCGGCGGGCTGCGGCAGTCGCAAACCATCGGCGATTACGTGCTGGCTCACGCCTACATGCGCCGCGACGGCATTCTCGACCGCGTATTGCCGCCGCATATTCCCCTGCCGGCCCTGGCCGAAGTGCAGCAGGCATTGCAGGCGGCGGCGCGACAGGTGACGGGTGAAGAGGGTGATGAATTGAGGAAGCGCCTGCGCACCGGCACCGTGCTGACCTACGACGACCGTAACTGGGAGTTGCGCTGGGCGCAGGAACGGCCGCTGATCAACCTGTCGCGCGCCGTGGCAGTGGACATGGAAAGCGGCACCGTCGCCGCGCAAGGCTATCGCCTGCGGGTGCCCTACGGCACCTTGCTGTGTGTCTCGGATAAACCGCTGCACAGCGAGATCAAGTTGCCGGGCGCGGCCGGGGCGTTCTACGAGCGCGCGGTGACCCAGCACCTGCACATCGGTATCACCGCCCTGGACCTGCTGCGTAACCAGCTCAACTCGCTGCACTCGCGCAAGCTGCGCAGCTTTGATGAGCCGCCGTTTCGTTGATGCAACAGGCGTCAGCTCAGGCGTAGATGAAAAATCGGGAAGGGCCGCCCGCCGTCATCCAGCGGTGAGCGGCGGTCCACCACGAAGCCCTGACTCAGGTAGAACCCCAGTGCTTTGGGGTTCTGTTCGTTGACGTCCACTTGCGTCGCGCTCAGATGCGTCACTGCATGCTTGAGCAGTGCGCGACCAACGCCTGTGCCGTGGCTCAGTGGGTCGACGAAAAGCATTTCTACCTTGCCCTCGGCATAGCCGAGAAACCCGCTGATATTGCCATCCTCGCCACGGATGCAGCTGAGCTGAACCTGAGGGAAGTACTGCCCAATCAGTAAGGGTTTGAGCAGCTGAATGTCGTGCTCTTCGAGAAAGTCATGGGTGGCGCGTACGGCGGCTTCCCATACCTCAAGCAGGCGCGGGAAGTCGGTGGTACTGGGTGTTTCGATCGGGTACGGCATGGGGGCTCATGAGGCGGTAAAAAAGGGGCAAATCATGCGGCTGATTTACCCCGGCTGTCACTTGCTGGCGTCGAGCACCACGCGGTAACGCGCTTTACCGGCGCGCAGGTGGTCGATGGCCTCGTTGACCTTACTCATGGGGAAGTGTTCGACCTGCGGCAGGATCTGATGGCGGGCGCAAAATTCGAGCATTTTCGCCATGTTGGCCGGCGAGCCAACGGGCGAGCCGGACAGGCTCTTCTGCTTGGGAATCAGGTTAAACACATGCACCGGAATCGCGCTGGGCACGATGCCGACAAAGTGCAGCCGGCCTTTGCCACGCAGGGTGCCAATCATGGCGTTCCAGTCCAGGTCAGCGCTGGCCGTTACCAGCAGGAAGTCCAGGCTGCCGGCAATCGCTTTCAGCGCAGCGCTGTCGGTGGAAGCGACTACGTTGTGTGCGCCCAAGCGCTTGGCTTCATCCTGCTTGCTCAAGGACGAGGTGAAAGCGGTGACTTCGCAACCCCAGGCATTCAAGAAGCCCAGCGCCAAGTGGCCGAGACCACCGATGCCAACCACGCCGACCTTGTCGGTGGGTTTTACGTCGAAATCCAATAGCGGGCTGAACACCGTGGAGCCGGCGCAGAACAGCGGGCCGACCAGGGCCGGGTCAAGGCCGTCCGGCAGCGGCAGCGCCCAGGCCCAGTGGCTGCGCAAACGGTCGGCAAAACCGCCGTTACTGCCGACAATCGTCGGTTTCACCGTGCCGCAGAGTTGGTGCGCACCTTCCATGCACGAGCTGCAATGCATGCAGCTGCCCTTGTACCAGCCGATGCCCACGCGCTGGCCGAGCTTCAGGCCACGCGCTTGTTCGCCGAGGCGGACGATGGTGCCAACCACTTCATGGCCGGGGATAAAGGGGTAGCGGGCATTGCCCCATTCGTTGTCGATCATCGACTGGTCGGAATGGCAGATGCCGCAATACTCCACCGCCACTTCGACTTCTTCAGCGCCCAGTGGGCCGGGGTCGTAGCTGAACTGTTCGAGGGCGGCGCCAGGGGCTTTGGCAGCCCAGCCGGTAAAGGTATCGACAATCGAATCGGACGAACTCATGACAATTAGCCTCGGTGCGGAGAACAGGACCCAGCCAGCATAGCCGGGTCTACCGAGGGCGTGCGCCTGCATAAGTCTGGCTGATAGTTGTACGGCGGCCTCGGTTACACTGGTCGCCTTGTACGGTTTACCTGGATTACCTATGTCGCGTCCGCCTCGCCCCGCCTCACCGCGTCGTCCCACCGGCAAACCGGCTGTTCGCCGAGTAGCCAAGGCGCCGCCGGCCGAGCCGCGGTTATTGCTGTTGAATAAGCCGTTCGATGTGCTGACCCAGTTCAACGACGAGCAGGGCCGCGCCACCCTCAAGGATTTTGTCGATGTGCCCGGCGTCTATCCGGCTGGGCGCCTGGACCGCGACAGCGAAGGGCTGCTGTTGCTGACCAATGATGGCGGGCTACAGGCCAGGATTGCTGACCCCAAGCACAAGCTGGCAAAAACCTACTGGGTGCAAGTGGAAGGCGAGCCGAGTGAGGCGCAGTTGCAGCAGCTGCGCGATGGCGTGCAATTGAATGACGGGCCCACCCTGCCAGCCGAAGCGCGCCTGCTAGATGAGCCGCAGCTGTGGGATCGCAACCCGCCGGTGCGCTTTCGTAAAAGCATTCCGACGGCCTGGCTGGAGTTGGTGATTCGCGAGGGGCGTAATCGCCAGGTGCGGCGCATGACCGCCGCCGTTGGTTTGCCGACCTTGCGCCTGGTGCGGGTGCGTATCGGCCCGTTCAGCCTAGAGGGCTTGCAGCCTGGGCAATGGCGTGAAGTCGCGCCTCGGCTGGAGTGATCAGTAGCCGGCTTTGATGACCGCTATGCCCTTGTCGAGGACTTCATTCCAGGCGCTACGGGTTTCGCTGCAGTATTGCGGGTCATGCTCGCCGATGGTCACCAGCAGGGCCTGTTGCCACAGGTCATACAGCCCCGGGCGAATGTCCATGGCCGCGCGTGAATGGCTGCAGCCGAGTGCGCGCAGCTTGGTGTCGGGCAGGCCGCGTGCGTGCATCACCAGGTTGAGGATGCCCTGGCGCAAGAGCAGCTTTTGCCCGCTCATTTCGGTATTGGCGAACTTGTCACGCACCTCTGACGAGCTGGCGAGGAAGTGCCGGTAAAAACTGTCGAAAAAATCCGGGCTGGCGCAGCAGCGGCCATAGCTTTGCATCACGCGGTCGGTGGCTTTCATGTTTTCTCCAGATAAAAGGCTGTCCAGGCCGCATGGTTATGCAGCCGTGAGTCAATTGAGTAGGGCGGAGGCGGTTAGATGCCTTCCAGACCTGCGATGACGAAAGATTTGATGAGAAAGCCCAGTACGCCCAGGCCCAGGGCGAGGAACAGGATCATGGTGCCGAAGCGTCCAGCCTTGGATTTCTTCGCCAGGTCCCAGACGATAAACGCCATAAACAGCACCAGGCCGCCAACCAGGACGGTCATCATCAGTTCTTCAAACAGCTCGGTTTCCATCGCAACCTCGTTTGGCAAAGACAGACTGTGCCGCCAGCTAGGGCGGGAGGTGGGCGATGCATTTTTATAGTGTGAGCGCGAGGCTCTTATGGGCGGGTCGCACAAGGCACAGCAGCAAGCCGGCGATTATACGCCGTTGCGTGGCTGTGCCGCGATGTGCGTTTACGCGCAGAACGAGATCAGGTTCGCAGGTGTTGTAACGGCAGCTGAGTGCTGGAAAGGATCTGCTGCAGCACGAAGCTGGAGCGCACACTGGATACGCCCTCGATACGGGTCAGGGTGCCCAGTAGCAATTGTTGGTAGTGATCCATATCCGGCACCACCACTTTGAGCTGATAGTCCGCGTCCATCCCGGTGACCAGGCAGCATTCGAGCACCTGCGGGCATTTGCGGATTTCTTCCTGAAAATGCTCGAAGCGTTCCGGGGTGTGTTTGTCCATGCCGATCAGCACGTAGGCCGTGAGCGTTAAGCCGAGCTGTTTGCGGTCGAGCAGGGCGACCTGGCCGAGGATATAACCGTCGTCTTCAAGCTGCTTGACCCGGCGCGAACAGGGCGAGGGCGACAGGCCGATGCGTTCGGCCAGGTCCTGGTTGGACAGCGTGGCGTCGCGCTGCAATTCGGCGAGGATATTCAGGTCGTAACGATCAAGTCTGTTCATCTTTGCGATGCTTTCGTTATTAGATTGTGTTGAATGATGCGCTTGAGGTGATTAATTGCGCAAGTGGTGGTTTTATTAGCAATGTTCGCAATCTTTCGCTGCGTCGGCAGGCGTAAGCTTTATCTCAACTTCAAGGCCCGGACGATACGTCCAGCCGCCTCGCCCAATCAGGTGAGCGGTCGCCGCCGATCCCACCGGATCGTCACGGCACCCGGGTCCGCACTGCCCAATCAGGCAGGCGAAGAAAAGGCGTTATCATCGCCACAATGACGGACACGCAAAAAAGGGAGGCCTGCAGGCCTCCCTTTTTTGTGCCTGGCTTTCTATTGGGTCAAGCGCTTGGCTGCTGGCCAGCGGCGGCTGGTGAGCCTTGTTGCGGCGCTTTGACCACGCTGCTGGGGTCGGCATGTACCAGCACTTCAGCCCGCGGAAACTCGCTGCGAATCGCCGCTTCAACCTGCTCGCAGAGGTGGTGTGCCTGCTGCAGGCTTAGCTCGCCAGGTAGCTCCGCATGCAGCTGGACGAACCAGTGGGTACCAGACAGCCGCGTGCGTAAATCATGCACGCCCAATACACCGGGTACCGCGCAGGCCAGCGCATGCATCTGCGCGCTGATCTGCGGGTCGAGTTCTTTGTCCATCAATACTGTCGCGGCTTCGCGGGCGATGCTGACGGCGCTCCAGAAGATGTACAGGGCAATGCCGATACCGAAGAGCGCATCCAGTTGTGGCCAGCCGTAACTGGCCAGCAGCAGTGCCAACAGGATGCTGCTGTTAAGGAGCAGGTCCGAGCGGTAGTGCAGTGAGTCAGCACGAATCGCCGTGGAGCCGGTTTCGCGGACGACATGGTGTTGAAACAGCAGCAGAGCAACGGTCATCGCCAGTGACAGCAGCATCACCGCAATGCCTAGGGCGGGCGCGCCAATCGGTTCGGGGTGCAGCAGGCGATCGATGGCGTGGCTACCCACCAGCACTGCGCTGGCCCCGATAAACAGGGCCTGACCCAAACCGGCAAGGGCTTCGGCCTTGCCGTGGCCGTAACGATGATCCTCATCAGCCGGCCGCAGGGCGTAGTGCACAGCAATCAGGTTGAGCAGTGAGGCAGCGCCGTCGAGCAACGAGTCGGTCAGGCCTGCCAGCAGGCTCACCGAGCCGCTAAGCCACCAGGCAATGGCTTTGGCCAGCGCCAGGGTGAGAGCAGTTGCCAATGCGGCGAAGGTCGCCAGACGCATCAGGCGGGCATGGGGCAGCGATATGTTCACGGGCTATCCAAGGTGCTGGGCGTTCTGCCAGATTTACGCGAAACAAGCTAAGCGCAGCTGTGCGGCTGCGGTTTAGGCGGCCGGACGCAGGCCGTAAGCGGCCAGCTGCTCGACGTTGCCACTGTGTTGAGTCAGGCGTGGGTCATTCAGGGGCAGGCTATGGCCGGTCTGCACTTCGATCAGCGCTTTGAGCTTGAGCGGATCAACCTTGCCGTTGGCATCGACTACCTGTTGCAAGTCTTCAGGTGCAACTTGAGCCGATTGTCCGCCGGGTAGGTAAATCGCGCCGGTGGTGAAGTCGATCGCGAAGGCAATCAGCCCGGGCAATACAAAAAAGAGGATGCCGATAGCATTCATTGCGGCGACCGCTGGGTCGATGCGGCCTTCGATCTGGCCGCGTCGCTCTGGGTAGAACAAGGTGCCGCAGGCGGTCAGTTGGGTGAACAGCGCAGCGATGAGCAGGCTGCCGATCACACGGGTCTTGGTACGCATTGAGCATCTCCTAGGGAAAAGTGGCGCAACTATAGCAATGCCCTCAGCGCAATACCGCTGCATCAGGTGTCGCGGCTGCATTTAGTCCGGGGCAATGGCTGTAGCTCAGACAGCAGCAATGCCTGACAGGTTCGCCGTTATAATCGTGCGCCTTGAATGGAGCCCGCATGAATTCCCTGCCTATCGATGTTTTGCTGCCTGAGTTGTGTGCGGCCCTGGCCCAGCGTGACGAGGCGGTGCTGGAGGCGCCACCCGGCGCCGGCAAGACCACCCGCGTACCGCTGGCACTGTTGCAGCAGCCCTGGCTGGCCGGGCAAACTATCATCATGCTTGAGCCGCGGCGGCTGGCTGCGCGGGCTGCAGCTGAGCGGCTAGCCAGTGAGTTGGGTGAAACGGTGGGGGACACCGTCGGCTATCGCATTCGCCTGGACAGCAAGGTCGGCCCGCGTACTCGCATCGAGGTCGTTACCGAAGGCATCCTGGCGCGGCGCCTGCAAGACGACCCGGCGCTGGAAGGCGTCGGTTTGGTAATTTTCGATGAATTCCATGAGCGCAATTTGGACGCTGACCTGGCGCTGGCGTTGTGCCTGAATGGTCGGGCGATGTTCCGCGGCGCGGACTCCGGCGAACGGCCGCTGAAGGTGTTGCTGATGTCAGCGACCCTGGAGGGCGAGCGGCTGGCCGGTTTACTCGGTGATGCCCCGGTGCTGCGCAGCGAAGGGCGCATGTTTCCGGTGGATATCCGCTGGGGCGCGCCCTGGCAGGCGGGCGAGTGGCTGGAGCCAAAAGTGCTGCAGACGGTGTTGCAGGCATTGGCCGATGAGCCGGGCAGCGTGCTGGTATTTCTGCCGGGGCAGGCGGAGATTCGCCGGGTCAATGAGCAGCTGGCCGAGGCGCTGTCCGGCCGTCGCGATATTTTGCTCTGTCCGCTGCATGGCGAACTGGACCTCAGCGCCCAGCGTGCCGCCATCGAGCCGGCGCCTGCCGGGCTGCGCAAGGTGGTGCTGGCGACCAATATCGCCGAGACCAGCCTGACCATTGATGGCGTGCGGGTTGTGATCGATGCTGGGCTGGCGCGGGTGCCACGGTTTGATCCGAACAGTGGTATGACGCGCCTGGATACCCAGCGCATTTCTCGCGCCTCTGCCACTCAGCGTGGCGGGCGAGCCGGGCGTCTGCAGCCGGGCGTCTGCTACCGCTTATGGTCGCAGGCGCAGCACGAACAATTGGCCGCTTATGGCACGGCGGAAATGCTCCAAGCCGACCTCGCCGGGCTGGCGCTGCAGCTTGTGCGCTGGGGCGTGCAGCCGGCCGAGCTGGTTTGGCTGGATCCGCCCCCTGCAGCCGCCTATGCCCAGGCGTTGGAGTTGTTGGGGCGGCTGGGTGCGGTGGATGCTCTGGGCAAACTGACCGCTCACGGTCAGGCGATGGCCGAACTGCCGACTCATCCACGCATCGCTCATCTACTGCTGCGCGGTCAGGAGTTGGGTTTGGGTGTACTCGCTTGCGATCTGGCAGCCTTGCTCGGCGAGCGCGACATTCTGCGTGGCGCGGGGGCTGATCTGCACAGTCGGCTGGCCCTCCTGGCTGGGGAGACGCCTGGCGCCCCGCTGCACGCCGCCCGAGGCGGCGTGCAGCGGGCCCGGCAATTGGCTCGGCAGTTTCAGGGTTACCTCAAGCGCAGGCCCAGCCCGCAGGCGGTCAGTGATCCTGAGCATCCACGCTGGCTCGGTGCGTTGCTGGCCTTTGCCTACCCGGATCGTATCGCCCAACAGCGCCGTGCCGGTGGCGCGGAATATCGCCTTGCCAATGGCCGGGCGGCGCTGTTTGCCGAGGTTGATGGGCTGATGAAGCACGGCTGGCTGGTGGTGGCCGACCTGGGCAGCCGTCAGGGCCAGCGTGAAGAACGCATTTATCTGGCCGCCGAGCTGGAACCGCAGCTGTTCGAGGGCGTGCTGGCCGAGCAGGTCAGCAACCTGGACGTGCTGGATTGGGATGAACGCGAAGGCGCCCTGCGCGCCGAGCGCCAGCGCAAGGTCGGTGAACTGGTGCTGTCGCGTGAGCCGCTCACAGGCCTCACTACCCAGCAACGCAGCCTTGCCTTGCTGGGGTTGGTGCGACGTAAGGGCTTGGCGCTGCTGCCCTGGACGCCAGAGCTGCGCCAATGGCAAGCGCGGGTGACCCTGCTGCGCGGGCTGGATATGGCCAGCAAAGACGCCAGCGAGTGGCCGGATGTCAGTGATGCCGCCTTGCTGGCGACGCTGGAAGGCTGGCTGCAGCCCTATCTGGATAACGTCACCCGGCTCAGCCATTTCGCCAATCTGGACTTGCCCAGCCTGCTGCTTAATCTGTTGCCCTGGCCGTTGCCGCAGCGCCTGGATGAGCTGGCGCCGCGCAGTGTGCAGGTGCCTTCCGGCTCGCGCATTAGCCTGGATTACAACGAGCACCCACCGGTGCTGGCGGTGCGCTTGCAGGAGTTGTTTGGCTTGGCCGATACGCCGCGCATTGCCGGCGGCCGCCAGGTGGTCAAGTTGCACCTGCTATCGCCGGCGCGGCGGCCGGTGCAGGTGACTCAGGATCTGGCCAACTTCTGGCGCAGCACCTATGCCGAAGTGAAGAAGGATTTAAAAGGCAGGTACCCCAAGCATTACTGGCCGGATGATCCCTTGATTGCAGAACCCACTGCGCGAGCTAAGCCGCGTAAGTAGGTTTAAGGCAGGCGTAGGTTCTCGCCAGCAGCCTGCAACTCTTCATAGGCGCGATCCAGTGCATCACGCAGCGCTTCGGCCCCTGGCGCGTGGCTGGAGACGATCAATTTCAGTGGAATACGCTGCAGCTCCACATACGGCAGCTCGGGCATACCCAGGCGTTTGCGCGCCTGCTCCACTGGGGTCTGATAGTCGAGGAGGAAGTCACCACGACGCCGCTGAAGCATTTCCAGTGCGGCGGTGTGGGTGCCGGTGCGGTGTTGCTCTACGGCCAGCTGCGGGTCGTTGAGCATCTGGTTGATCGGCTGCCAGTAGGTGTAGCCACTGATCATGATCACTCCGCGGCCTTTGAGGTCTTCAGGCAGGCGCGGCATCAGGGTGTCGTGGCGAAAATACAGGTTGAGGATGATTTCGCTTAGCTGGGTGCGGGCCTCTAGGGTGTGTTCGCGCAGCTCCACTTTACCCGGTGCCCCAGGCCAAACCTGCACGCTGCCATCCTGCAGGGCGTTGTAAAGACGCGCGCTGGGGTAGGAGCGGAACTCGCCACGGTACCCAGCATGCTCCAGCAGGCGTTTACTCAGTTGCAGGATGGTGCCCTTGGGAAGCCCCTGACTGTCGGTGTAGGAGTAGGGTGGAAATTCGTAATAACCGACCTGCACCAACGGCCGGGTGTCGTTGGTGGTGGCAGCGTGGCTAAGCCCGCAGAAGAATGCTGCGAACAGCGCAAGGCAGAGAGATCGTGGCATTAAGTGATTACGTATTGCGGCTATCTGCCGTCTTTTCGTTATAAAACTGTCACATATGGCGAGCATGGCTAACTGCTGGCGCTGTTGTCTAGCGCAATACTGCAAACCTTAGTTCATGGCCGGTAACGCTCGTACGTGATTAGCGCTCTGCACGGGGGTATTAAGGGGTGAACTATGCTGAGCGAACGAGCATGCCGCTGGTGAATGTCGGCAGCGCATGCCCCTTTGCCTGGGAGGTTTTATGGAAACGCCAACGATTGCCCAACGTAACCCTTATGCGGTTACAGTCACCGCCGGCCAGGATTATTTCTGGTGCCGATGCGGGCGCAGCGCTTCGCAGCCTTTTTGTGATGGGCAGCATAAAGGCAGTGCTTTTACCCCGCTGAAATACCATGCGGACGAAGACGCGACCCTGTACTTCTGTGGCTGCAAGCACACGCAAACGCCGCCCTGTTGCGATGGCAGCCATAACAGGTTGTAGTAAGGACTTTGCCGTAACGGGGTTGGGGGCAGGTTATGTACCGCAAGGTGTTCGCCAATAAAGTATTCGACCGCAAGGTTGTGCTGATTACCGGTGGCTGTGCCGGCATCGGCCGGGCCTTGGCCATTCGCTTGGCCCAGGCCGGGGCGCGTCTGGTGATTTTTGACCTGCAGCAGCAGGCGCTCGACAGCCTAGTGCAGCACCTGGCGGATCACCACAACGCCGAGGCGTTGGGCGTGCTCTGTGATGTTGCGGATGCCGTGGCGGTGGAGCGGGCGATGGCCCTGACTGTTGAGCGTTTTGGCGGTGTTGATGTGTTGGTCAATAACGCCGGGGTCACTCACCGCAGCAGTTTTGCCGACACCGAGCTGGCGGTGTTCCAGCGGATTATGGCGGTCAATTATTTTGGTGCGTTGCATTGCACCAAGGCCGCGCTGCCTAGCCTGATCGCCCGTGGCGGGCAGATCATCGTGCTCAGTTCGCTGTCGGGTTTTGCGCCGCTGCTCTATCGCAGCGCCTACAACGCCAGCAAGCATGCGCTGCATGGATTGTTTGAAACCCTGCGTTATGAGCTGAAAGGCTCCGGGGTCAATGTGATGCTGGTGTGCCCGGGTTTTACGGCCACCGATCTGCGCAAGAATGCCTTGGTTGGCGATGGCTCGGTGGCGGCGCAGCCGCCGTTGGCGATGGGCAAGGTGGCGTCAGCGCAGGATGTCGCCGAGGCGATTTATCAGGGCGCGCTGAAGCGTCGGCGTCTGTTGGTGTTGTCGAATGTCGACTGGCGCGCGCGGGTGCTGGCGCGGTTCTTCCCGCGGGTGTTTGAGCGCGTGCTGTTGCCGCGCTTGTCTGGCCTGAAACCTCAGCGCGCGGGGCGCTCCTGATGCCAGGCACGCCGCGTTCAGGTTTTGCCACATCACTCGATATCGGGCTGGCTGCTGCGCAGCATAAACAGGCGAAATAGCACGACGCTGGAAAACAGCTGGAGAAAGCGGCTGGTGCAGTCCAGTAATAGGCTGGCCAGGGCATTGTTGGCGATGAGCGCGTTGGACTGACTCCAGCCGTCGAGCAGCCACAGCGGCAGCATGACAATCAGGATGCAGCCGAGCATGGGCCAGAAATAACCGCTGCTCATCTCGAAGCTTGTATGCAGCGCTTTCATTGGGCCCAGGCCACGCAGGACCAACAGGTACTCGGCAAACGCCAGTTTGACCATCAGCCAGAGCCCCGGCAGCACAAATAACGATGCGCCAAGCAAAATAGCCAGGGTGTTGAGCCCTGCCAGTACAGCAAAGCTTGGCCACAGGCGCAGGCTTGCGGCGAGCAGGTCGCGGGCAGGTGGTTGCACGCCTTGGCTGCGTGCATCGAGAAACAAAATCAGCGCGGCGCTGTAGAGCGGGTAGAACAACAGGCCGGCGAGCAGGCGCCAGAGCGCTGCAGACTCGGCTGCGACTAAGCCGCTGACCTGTTGCAGCAGCAAGCCTTCGAGCACGATCAACGGCAGGCACAGGCGGGTAATCGCCGCCAGGTTGTGGGTGAAGAAATACCAGGCGTCACGCAATACAAAGAACAGGTTCATGATGGGCCGCGTTGAGGAAGGCAGCCGCCACTTTAGCCGATTGCTCCAGGGCCTCCAATTGATGCCGGCGCTGCCTGCATTGATCTTCAGGCATACTGCCCGGCGCTTATTGCCCTGTTATGAGGATTGCCGGTGAAGAAGATCGCCGTATTCGCCGATGTACAGAACCTCTATTACACCGTGCGCCAGGCCTATGGGTGCCACTTCAATTACGCCGCGTTGTGGGCTGATATCAGCCAGCATGGGCAGATTGTCGAGGCTTACGCCTATGCCATCGATCGCGGTGATCAGAAGCAGCAGCAGTTTCAGCAGATCCTGCGCAGCCTCGGTTTTACCGTCAAACTCAAACCCTATATCCAACGCAGCGATGGCTCGGCCAAGGGTGATTGGGATGTGGGCATTACCATCGACATCATGGACGCCGCGCCGCATGTCGATGAGGTGGTGCTGGCCTCGGGTGATGGTGATTTTGACCTGTTGCTGGAGAAAATTCGCAGCAGTCATGGTGTCGAGGCTGTCGCCTATGGCGTGCCAGGGCTGACAGCGCAATCGCTGGTGCGCGCGGCGAGCCGTTATGTGCCGATTGAAGGCAGCCTGTTGCTGAGAAACTGATCAATGCTTGCAGATTCCATCGCGGTACTCGACTTCGAAACCACTGGCATGTCGCCGGCTCAGCAGGCTCGTGCAACTGAGATCGGGGTGGTGATAGTCGAGGGCGGGCAGATCGTCGCTCGTTATCAAAGCCTGATGAACAGCGGTGCCTGGGTGCCGCCCTTTATCGAGCAGCTCACCGGTATCAGCAATGCCATGTTGCGCACGGCACCGCCTGCCGCGCAGGTGATGCAGGAGGTGGCGGCGTTTGTCGGTGATCGCCCGCTGCTGGCGCACAACGCCAGCTTCGACCAGAAGTTCTGGGATGCCGAGCTGGCGCTGATTCGTCGTCAGCGCGTGCAGCCGTTTGCCTGTTCACTGTTGTTGTCGCGTCGCCTGTTACCGATGGCGCCGAGCCACAAGTTGGGCAATCTCAACCGCTGGGCGGGCTTGCCGGATACCGGCCAGGCGCACCGGGCGCTGGCCGATGCGGAGATGGCAGCCAACCTGACCTGCTTTATGGCGGCGCTGCTGCGTGAGCGTCATGGCATAGCCGATATTTCCCATGAGCTGCTGTGTAACCTGCAGCGGGTACCGGCGGCCAAAATGTCTCAGGCGCTGCAGAAAATACGCGATCACGCGAGTGGCTGAAGTGACGCCTTCGTACCTTGTTACATCTGGGTGCCGAGTTGTGTGCGGGACTGAATTAAGCTGAGCAAACGCTTATCTCGGCGTTTCTAAGCAGAGGCATCAAGCATGTTTGGTTTGTTTAAAAGCGACCCCGCAAAAAAGTTGCGCAAGCAATACAGCGCCAAGTTGGAAGAAGCCATGCAGGCTCAACGCAATGGCGATATCCGCAGTTACGCCACGCTGAGCGAAGAGGCGCAGGCGTTATGGGTTCAGCTGGAACCGTTGGAGCGCGATAAGCCCTGACTGTTGGGGGAATGAAAAAGGCTGCCGTGGGCAGCCTTTTGCGTTTGTGTGGTGCTCAGCTGGAGCGTTGAGTGGCGATCTTATGCGTGGCTGTCCTTGTGTTGGAACTGCCGGCGGTACTGGTTGGGTGATAGCTCTGTGTGTTGGCGGAATAGCCGGGCGAAGAAGCTGGCATCGTCGTAGCCCACCTCATAGCTGATGGTCTTGATGCTTTTGCGGGTGGCGCTGAGTAGGCCTTTGGCCGTTTCGATGCGCAGGCGCTGCAGGTAATGCAGAGGTTTATCGCCCGTGGCCGTCTGAAAACGCCGCATAAAATTGCGAATGCTCATGCCGTGTTCGCGGGCGACATCCTCGAAACGGAATTTGTCGGCGAAGTGACCTTCCAGCCACTGCTGGATCTGCAGAATCGTCATGTCGTGGTGCAGCTTCTGCCCGCCAAAGCCAATGCGCCCAGGGGCGTAGTTGCGTTGAACTTCATAGAGGATGTCGCGGGCCACGCCCTGGGCTACGTTAGCGCCGCAGAACCGCTCGATTAAGTAGATGTACAAGTCGCAGGCCGAGGTGGTGCCGCCGGCGCAGTAAAGGTTGTCGGCATCAGACAAGTGTTTCTCTTGGTTGAGCAGCACCTTGGGGAAGCGCTCGGTGAACTCGTTAAAAAAACGCCAGTAAGTGGTCGCTTCCTTGCCGTCGAGCAGGCCGGCCTGGGCCATCCAAAATACGCCGGTGGCTTCGCCGCAAATCACGCTGCCGGCAGCATGGCGCTGTTTGAGCCAGATGAGTACCTGCGGATGGCGCTGGCACAGCGCGTCGAAGTCATCCCAGAAGGCCGGCAGAATGATCACGTCGGCATCCTCCAGTGCGCCATCGACTGGGATCAGTACATCGCTGAAGCTGCGCACCGGCAGACCGTCGGGGCTGACCAGGTGGATCTCGAAGGTCGGCGTCAGGCCCAGGCCCTGCTGCTTGCCGTAGCGCAGGCTGGCCATGTGAAAAAAATCCTTGGCTTGCATTAGCGTCGAGGCGAATACGCCTTCGGTGGCCAGGATGCTGACGCGGTGCAGCGGCGCTGGTGGCGAAATCAACATAAATATTGTTCTTATAGGGGCTAAGTGGTCATGAGCTGGCTGGATCGTCTTATTTATTGGCGCTTGTGTCCAGTGTGACCAAGCGTTTGCTTGGCTAAAGTCGAGGCCATGCTAAAAACGACTCACTCAGTAGGTGTAGCCATGATCCCCAGAACGATTTTCAGCCCAGAACACGAACAGTTTCGCGACAGCGTGCGCAAGTTTCTTGAGCGGGAAGCTGTGCCATTCCATCAGCAGTGGGAGAAGGATGGCCACATCAATCGTGCGCTGTGGAACAAGGCCGGCGAGGCGGGGATGCTTTGCTCGCATCTTCCTGAAGAGTACGGCGGCATGGCGGCGGACTTTCTCTACAGCACGGTGGTTATCGAGGAGGTAGGGCGTCTGGGCCTGACTGGCATCGGTTTCTCGCTGCACTCCGACATCGTTGCGCCTTACATCCTGCATTACGGCAGCGAGGCGCAAAAACAGCATTACCTGCCTAAGTTGGTATCCGGTGAAATGGTGACCGCCATCGCCATGACTGAGCCGGGTGCCGGTTCTGACCTGCAGGGCGTTAAAACCACTGCGGTGCTGGATGGCGACGAGTATGTGATCAATGGCTCGAAAACCTTTATTACCAACGGCTTTCTCGCTGACCTGGTGATTGTGGTGGCCAAAACGGACCCAAAAGCCGGCGCCAAGGGCACCAGTCTGTTTTTGGTGGAAGCCAATACGCCGGGTTTCTCCAAGGGCAAGCGCCTGGAAAAAGTCGGGATGAAGGCGCAGGACACCTCCGAGCTGTTCTTTCAGGATGTGCGCGTGCCTAAGGAAAACCTGTTGGGCCAGGCCGGTATGGGGTTCGCTTATCTGATGCAGGAGCTGCCACAAGAGCGCCTGACTGTCGGTGTGGGGGCGTTATCGTCGGCCGAGGCGGCGTTGCAGTGGACGCTGGAGTACACCCGCGAGCGCAAGGCGTTCGGCAAGGCGATTGGCGATTTCCAGAACACCCGTTTCAAACTGGCAGAAATGGCCACGGAAATTCAAATCGGTCGCGTATTTGTCGATCGCTGCCTAGAGCTGCACCTGCAAGGCAAGTTGGATGTGCCGACTGCGGCGATGCTCAAATACTGGGGCACCGACCTGCAGTGCAAAGTGCTGGATGAGTGCGTGCAGCTGCACGGCGGCTACGGCTATATGTGGGAATACCCGGTGGCGCGCGCCTGGGCTGATGCGCGGGTGCAGCGCATTTATGCGGGCACCAACGAGATCATGAAAGAGATCATCGCGCGTTCGCTTTAATCACTTGCTGAATAAAAAAAAGCCCGGCAATTGCCGGGCTTTTTTTGTGACGTTGTAATGGTTAGGGCGCTGGATTGGGTTGGGCTTTGTGAATCGCCTCGATGCCCGCCAGGATCTCGGCCGAAAGTGTCAGCTCGCTGCTGGCTAGGTTGCTATTCAATTGCTCCAAGTTGGTCGCGCCGATGATATTGCTGGTGACGAACGGTTGCGCTGTGACAAACGCCAGCGCCATTTGCGCTGGATCCAGGCCGTGCTCGCGCGCCAGGGCGACATAGCGTGCGCAGGCGCTTTCCGACTCCGGGTTGGTGTAGCGGGTAAAGCGGCTGAATAGGCTGATCCGTGCGTCAGCTGGGCGGGCGCCGCCCTCGTACTTGCCGCTGAGCATGCCGAAGGCCAGGGGCGAGTAGGCCAGCAGGCCGCACTGCTCGCGGATGGCGATTTCTGCCAAGCCCACTTCAAAGCTGCGATTGAGCAGGTTGTAGGGGTTCTGGATCGATACGCTGCGCGGCCAGCCGCGTTGTTCAGCCAGCTGGAGAAATTTCATGGTGCCCCAGGGCGTTTCATTGGACAGGCCGATATGGCGGATTTTGCCGGCCTTGACCTGCTCGTCGAGGGCTTCGAGGGTGTCTTCCAGCGGGGTGAACTCACTGTCTTGGTGGTGATAGTCGAGCTGGCCGAAGTAATTAGTTGGGCGTTCTGGCCAGTGCAGTTGGTAGAGGTCAATCCAGTCGGTCTGTAGGCGCTTGAGGCTGGCGTCCAGCGCGGCGACGATGTGCGCGCGGTTGTGTTTGAGTTGGCCGTCACGGATATGGTTGATGCCGTTGCCAGGGCCGGCAATCTTGCTGGCCAGCACCCAGTCAGCGCGGTCGCCGCGTTGTTTGAAGTAATCACCGATGATTTGTTCGGTCTTGCTGTAGGTTTCGGCGCGCGGCGGCACCGGGTACATCTCAGCGGTGTCGATAAAGTTTATGCCGTAAGCCTTGGCGCGTTCGATCTGGGCGATGCCCTCGTCGGCGCTGTTCTGTTCGCCCCAAGTCATGGTGCCGAGGCACAGGCTGCTGACCGTGATATCAGTACGGCCGAGTTGGCGATAATCCATTGCAAGCTCCTTAAAACGACGTGTTGGCGTAAGCGTGTTGAAATTCTCCGCGAAATCTGCATAATTGCGCACCTCTTTCTGCAGTGGAAGTGATGCGCCGCCTGCCGAAGAATCTTGCCGTATTACGGACGCGCTGACCCGAGCCCCCGATAGCGCCTGTTTTCGGCTGCCTTTGACCTTGTCAAAGTACGCACTATTCAGTAAGATCCGCCGTCTTATTTATCAGGGCGGCCCCTGAGGCTATAAAGAATGAAAACTTTTACTGCTAAACCGGAAACAGTTAAGCGCGACTGGTTTGTCGTCGACGCTGCAGGTCAGACCCTGGGTCGTCTGGCTACCGAAGTTGCAAGCCGTCTGCGTGGCAAGCACAAGCCTGAATACACTCCGCACGTTGATACCGGTGACTACATCGTCATCATCAACGCTGAGCAGATTCGCGTTACCGGTGCCAAGACCACTGACAAAATGTACTACTCCCACTCCGGTTTCCCGGGCGGCATTAAGTCGATCAACTTCGAGAAGTTGATCGCTAAAGCCCCTGAGCGCGTGATCGAGACCGCGGTTAAAGGCATGCTGCCTAAGAACCCGCTGGGTCGCGACATGTATCGTAAGCTGAAAGTGTATGCGGGCGCTGCTCACCCCCACACTGCTCAGCAGCCCCAAGAACTGAAGTTTTAACGGAATAGTTCATTATGTCGGCGACTCAAAATTACGGCACTGGCCGTCGCAAGACTGCAACCGCTCGCGTTTTCCTGCGTGCGGGCACTGGCAAAATCTCCATCAACAACCGCACTCTTGACGGTTTCTTCGGTCGCGAAACTGCCCGCATGGTAGTTCGTCAGCCGCTAGAGCTGGTTGAGATGACCGAGAAGTTTGATGTGTTCATCACCGTTGTTGGCGGTGGTGTTAGTGGTCAAGCTGGCGCAATCCGCCACGGTATCACTCGCGCTCTGATGGACTACGACGAAGCTCTGCGTCCTGCACTGCGTAAAGCTGGCTTCGTAACTCGCGATGCCCGTGAAGTTGAACGTAAGAAGGTTGGTCTGCGTAAAGCGCGTAAGCGTCCGCAGTACTCCAAGCGTTAATTCGCGACCTGCGTTCAAAAAGACGCCCAGCTTCCTATCGGAGCTGGGCGTTTTTTATGGGTGATTATTTACTCTGCGGCATCATGCCGCATCCGCGAATGGCCTGATTTGTAAGGGGTTGCGCCTGCTCTGTATGGGTAATTACCTTGTCAGTAGAGGGGCTTTTCTTTACCATTTGGCAAATTTTTTGCGCGACTCGATTTTTACCTAGTATAGGCCTGACCAACAGGCCATAAAGCTGATGGGAGACGACTGAATGAGCAATGACGGCGTGAATGCAGGCCGGCGTCGCTTCCTGGTAGCGGCCACCTCTGTGGTGGGTGCTGCAGGAGCGGTGGGTGCCGCGGTCCCGTTCGTGGGGTCCTGGTTCCCTAGTGCCAAGGCTAAAGCTGCCGGAGCACCCGTTAAGGTGAACGTCAGCAAAATTGAGCCTGGCCAGCAGATGGTTGCGGAGTGGCGGGGGCAGCCGGTGTTTATCGTGCGCCGTACTGAGGAAATCCTCAGTAACTTGGTGAAAATCGAAGGCCAGCTCGCTGACTTCGACTCCAAGGCGTCCGAGCAGCCGGGTTATGTCGACCCGAAAACCCGTTCGATCAAGCCGGAGTTGTTGCTCTTGGTAGGTCTGTGTACTCACCTGGGTTGTGCGCCGTCCTTCCGTCCGGAAGTCGCGCCTGCAGATTTGGGTGCGGACTGGGTCGGTGGTTATTTTTGCCCATGCCACGGTTCGCGTTATGACCTCGCCGGTCGCGTCTACAAGGGCCAGCCTGCGCCCCTGAACTTGCCGGTTCCGCCGTATACGTACGAGACGGATGATGTGGTCATCATCGGTGTGGATCAGGAGAAAGCGTCATGAGTAAATTCATGGAATGGGTCGATGCGCGCTTTCCCGCGACCAAAATGTGGGAAGACCATCTCGCCAAATACTATGCACCAAAGAACTTCAACTTCTTCTACTTCTTCGGCTCCCTAGCTCTGCTGGTATTGGTCAATCAGATCGTTACCGGTGTCTGGCTGACCATGAGCTACAACCCGTCGGCTGAAGAGGCGTTTGCTTCAGTCGAATACATCATGCGTGATGTGGAGTACGGCTGGATTCTTCGCTATCTGCACTCTACGGGCGCTTCGGCATTCTTCGTCGTGGTCTATCTGCACATGTTCCGCGGCCTGCTCTACGGCTCGTATCAGAAGCCGCGCGAGCTGGTGTGGATCTTCGGCATGTTGATCTACCTGATGCTGATGGCTGAAGCCTTCATGGGCTACTTGCTGCCGTGGGGCCAGATGTCCTACTGGGGTGCCCAGGTGATCATCTCGCTGTTCGGTGCCATTCCAGTGATCGGTGCGGACCTGACTCAGTGGATTCGTGGCGACTACCTGATCTCCGGTATTACCCTGAACCGCTTCTTTGCCTTGCACGTGGTGGCGCTGCCCATCGTGATTCTTGGTTTGGTGGTGCTGCACATTTTGGCGTTGCACGAGGTTGGCTCGAACAACCCGGATGGCGTTGATATCAAGAAGAAGAAAGATGAGAACGGCGTTCCGCTCGACGGCATCGCGTTCCACCCGTACTACACCGTTAAAGATATCGTCGGTGTCGTGGTCTTCTTGTTTATCTTCTGCTTCGTGATCTTCTTCTTCCCGGAAATGGGTGGTTATTTCCTCGAGAAGCCGAACTTTGAAGCGGCTAACCCGTTCAAGACGCCTGCGCACATTGCTCCGGTTTGGTACTTCACACCGTTCTACGCAATCCTGCGTGCGGTCCCTGACAAGCTGCTGGGTGTAATCGCCATGGGCGCAGCTATCGCGGTGTTGTTTGTGCTGCCATGGTTGGACCGTAGTCCGGTCAAGTCGATGCGCTACAAGGGGTGGATGAGCAAGATCTGGTTGCTGATCTTCTGTGTGTCCTTCGTGATTTTGGGTGTGTTGGGTGTGTTGTCGCCGACACCAGGTCGTACGTTGCTGTCGCAGGTGTGTACCTTCCTGTACTTCGCGTACTTCATCCTGATGCCGTTCTACACCAAACTCGAGAAGACCAAACCGGTTCCGGAAAGGGTGACTGGCTGATGAAAAAGCATTTTGCAGCACTAATTATTGCGCTTCTGCCAACCTTTGGCTTTGCCGCCTCTGTTGCTGAGTATCCGCTGGACAAGGTTGATATTGATCTGACCGATAAAGCAGCTTTGCAGGATGGTGCGCGTACCTTCGCTAACTACTGCATGGGTTGCCATTCGGCCAAATACCAGCGTTATGAGCGTGTCGCCAATGATCTGGGTATCCCGCATGACGTCATGCTGGAGAACCTGGTCTTCAATGACTCGAAAATTGGCGATCACATGAAGATCGGCATGCAGCCTTCCGATGCCAAGGCTTGGTTCGGCGCTGCGCCGCCCGACCTGACTCTGGTTGCTCGTGTGCGTGGTAACGATTGGTTGTACACCTACCTGCGGACCTTCTATGAAGACACCGCGCGTCCATTGGGTGCCAACAACAAGGTGTTCCCGAACGTGGGTATGCCGAACGTGTTGGTAGGGTTGCAGGGTCGTCAGTACATCGGTTGTAAGCAGGTTCAGGTGGTTGAGGATGGCAAGAAGCTATTCGATCCGCTGACGGGTACACCGATTACTCATGAGGCTTGCGATCAGCTGACCATTGAGCCAAAAACCGGTGCGCTTAGCACTGAAGAGTTTGACGAGAAGATCCAGAACCTGGTGACCTTCCTCGCTTACTCGGCCAACCCGGTTAAATTGCAAAGTCAGCGTATCGGTACTTACGTTCTGCTGTATCTTGCCTTCTTCTTCGTGTTCGCCTATCTGCTTAAGCGCGAGTACTGGAAGGACGTGCATTAAACCGTTGCATCTCCGCTGTTGACCTGCGCGCCCCTTTGGGCGCGCAGGTCTTTCTGCTTTACATAACTTTATAAGCGAGGAGGACCGCCATGGGCGTGACCAATCGGTTGGCCTGTTACTCCGACCCCGCCGACCACTATTCCCACCGCGTACGCATTGTGCTCGCCGAGAAGGGTGTCAGCGCCGAAATCATCAGTGTCGAAAAGGGCCGCTATCCGGCCGGTCTGCTGGAGGTTAATCCCTACGCCAGCCTGCCTACACTGGTGGATCGCGATTTGGCTTTGTATGAGTCAACAGTGGTGATGGAATACCTGGATGAGCGCTACCCGCATCCGCCGTTATTGCCGGTGTATCCGGTGGCTCGTGCCAATAGCCGTCTGCTGATTCATCGGATTCAGCGTGACTGGTGCGCGCAGGTGGACCTGATTCTTGATTCGCGCAGCAAAGAGCCGGCTCGTGCCCTGGCGCGCAAAGAGCTGCGTGAAAGCCTGACCGGCGTATCGCCGCTGTTTGCCGATAAGGCGTATTTCCTCAGTGAAGAGCTGAGCCTGGTGGATTGCTGCCTGCTGCCGATCCTGTGGCGTTTACCGGTGCTGGGTATAGAGCTGCCAAAGCCGGCTAAGCCGCTGTTGGACTACATGGATCGCCAGTTTGCCCGTGAAGCGTTCCAGGCCAGCCTGTCGCCTGCTGAACGTGATATGCGTTAACCCGAGGAGGTAGAGATGAAGTCGAGTCGTCCTTATCTGGTGCGTGCTCTCTATGAGTGGATCGTCGACAACGACTGCACTCCGCACTTGCTGGTTAATGCCGAGTATCCGGGCGTGCAAGTGCCTAGCGGTTTTGCCAGTGATGGGCAGATCGTTCTGAACGTTTCGCCCACTGCTGTGCGTCACCTGCATATGGATAACGAGGCGGTCAGCTTTGAGGGACGCTTTGCCGGGGTTCCGCAGCGCCTGTATGTCCCCGCAGCCGCCGTGCTGGCGATCTATGCGCGGGAAAATGGTCAGGGCATGGTCTTTGATTCGGAGTCGTCGATGCTCGACGGTGGCGAAATCGATGATCCGGATGATCAGGGGCCGCCTGATGGTGAGCCGCCGCGTCCAAGTGGTCGGCCAAGTCTTAAAGTGGTCAAGTAAATAAAAAAGGCGATCCTAGGATCGCCTTTTTTATTGCGGTGAAGCGGGTGCCCTTGGTGTTGCGGCTATCAATTGGTGTACTGGAACAGCTTTACCACTTTCTGCACGCCAGACACGCTTTGTACCAAATTGGTGGCGTGGGTGGCTTCGGCTTGCGAGACCAGGCCGAGCATAAACACGACGCCGTTCTCGGTGATGACCTTGATGCGTGAGCCCGGCACATTGCTGTCAGCAAGCATCTGCGTCTTGATGCGGCTGGTCAGTAGCGAGTCATTGCTGCGTGCTAGCAGTGACGTCGGCTGCATAACCTGCAGTTCGTTGTGCACCTTGCTGACATTGTTGACCCTGCGGGCGGCTTGTTCGGCGAGGCCTTTAAGCTCGTTTCGCGGTGTTTGTCCGGCCAGCAGCACCACCCCGTTATAGCTGGTGACGACGATGTGTGAGGTCGGGCTGGTCAGATCGATGTGCGCGCTGGCCACGCGGGAGCTTACTTCCGGAGCAATAAACTGGTCGTCAATCTTGTTGCCGACACTGCGGTTGCCACAGCCGGCTAGGGCGAGGGTCAGTGCCAATGTGGCTAGGAGCAGAGGTGAGCGGCTCATTCGTCACTCCCAAACAGTTGGCAGTCGATTAGGTCGCACAGGCAGTGAATGGCCAGCAGGTGGACTTCCTGCACGCGTGCGGTGACTTTTGATGGGACGCGGATTTCCACGTCTTCTGGCAGTAATAGTGAGGCCATACCGCCGCCATCGCGTCCTGTGAGGGCCACTACGGTCATTTCGCGGTCGTGGGCCGCCTGGATCGCCTGAATCACATTGGCCGAATTACCGCTGGTAGAGATCGCCAGCAGCACGTCGCCGGGTTGGCCCAGGGCGCGAATCTGCTTGGAGAAAATTTCGTTGTAGCTGTAATCGTTGGCAATCGAGGTAATGGTCGAGCTGTCAGTAGTCAGGGCAATGGCTGGCAGGCTCGGGCGCTCGCGCTCAAAGCGATTAAGCAGTTCGGAGGAAAAATGCTGGGCATCGCCGGCCGAGCCGCCATTGCCGCAGGTGAGAATCTTGCCCTCGCTGAGCAGGGCCTGGACCATGGCCTGGCTGCCTTGCTCGATAACGGGGATGAGCACTTCCATAGCCTGCTGCTTGGTTTCAATGCTGGCTTGGAACAGGTGGCGAATACGGGCTTGCATATCCATTGGAGATATAACCTTCAGTGGGGCGTCTGTTCAGGTATCAAAGGCGTTTTGAATCCAGTCCAGTTTCGCGGGGGCTTGGCTGTCGGCGGTTATGGCAATCACATCAAAACGGCATGGGTACTTGGCCCACCGTGATTCTTGTTGCAGGAAGTGCTGAGCCGCGCGGCTGAGTTTCTCACGTTTGCGTGCATCCACGCTCTCTGCTGCACCGCCCCAGGCGCTATGGCGCCGATAGCGAACTTCTACGAATACTACTGTATCGGCGTCGAGCATGACCAGATCGAGCTCGCCGAGCCGGCAGCGCCAGTTCTGCGCCAGCAGGCGCAGGCCGTGCTGTTCAAGATGCTGTCGCGCCAGGGCTTCGGCAGCATCTCCGCATTGTTGCGCACTGGTGCGTTCGGTCAATTGAGGCGCTCAGGCAGCGGTTGTACCTGGCCATCGCGGAATTCGGCCCAGGGTAATTGCCGCTCAATCCGTTGTGTCGGTGTCAGGCTAAGCGTGCCGGTTAGGCCTTGCAGGCGTGTGTCCGGCAGGGCTTTGAGTTGGTTCAGGCGTGGGGTGAGCAGGTAGGCGTCTGCGCCCATTGCGTAAAGGCGTCCAAGGCTGGTGCCGGCTTGTGGCCATTGTGCGCTGGCCTGTTGGCGTAGCGGATCGTTGACGTTGAGCAGCCAAGGCGTCTCGCAGAACATGATGCCGTTGAGATCAAGGTACTGCGCCTGGTTATGGGTGCCGGTAAACAGATGCGATGTGGCGTACACGGGTACATCACCGGCGTATTGGAAAGCCAGGGTCGGTTTGATTTGTTGGGCTTGCTGTGGGGTTGCGGCGAGGAAGATAAAGTCGACGTCGCGGCGGCGCGAAGGGGCCGCTGATACAGCTGTACCCAGGGTGTTCTGCAGGCGCTTGCCGCGGGTTTCGCTTTCGCGCAGCTGGAATAGCTCGGCGATCTGCCGCGCCAGCTCAACCGGCTGGTCGACATGCTCGGCGGCGATCAGGGTGCCGCCTTGGGCTTGCCAGTCTTGGCGGAAGGCGGCAAGTACGCGGTCGCCCCATTCGCCCGCAGGCACTAGGGCGACTGCGCGACGCATGCCGTCAGCCCAAGCGCGACGGGCCACTTCGCGTGCTTCGTCCTCGGCCGCTAGGCCGAATTGGAATAGCTGGGCTGGGCCTTCCTGGGCGCCTTCGCTGTAGTTCAAGGCGAGGGTGGTAATGGGCAGTTGTTCGCGGCTGTTCAGTTGGCTGACCAGGTTTTTTTCCAGTGGGCCGATCACCAGTTGCACGCCGGCGGCCTTGGCTTGGGCGTAGAAAGCGTCCATTGAGCCAATGCGTGAACTGTCAAACAGCTGGATGTTGGGCGGGTTCTGCCCGGCTTGCTGTGCTTGATAGTGAGCGGCCAGGAAGCCGTCACGCAGGGCGCGGGCGACGCTGGCCAGTTGACCATCCTGTGGCAACAGTAGGGCGATCTCGGTTAGCGGTTGGCTGGAGAGTTTTTTTAGCTCGACCAGCGGCTGAGGGAGCTGCTGGGCGGCCGGGTGCTGAGGGTTTTGTTCAATCCAAGTGTCGATGGCTGCCTGCTGTTGCTCCAGCGTTGCGGCGTTTTTGACGGTGCGTGCGAGCGCGAGCCAGCCGTCTAGATCGTTATCACCGCTCGCTTGCAGCTCCGTCAGTGGCAAGCTGGAGACCAGGCCCCAGATCGCTTCATTATTCTGTAGCGCGCTGGTGCCGCTGAGCAGGGGGGCAATAAAGGCGCGCTCGCGGGCGGCGGAGAGAGTCTGCCCGGTGGCCTGCAAGGCGCTGGCGCGGACGAGCTGGCTGCGCACTTGTTGCTCAACCGGCAGCTCGCCGAGACGTTCCATGCTCGGGTGGCTCAGGGCGCGCAGGGCCGCTTTGGGTTTGTTGTTGTGCATGTCCAGTTCGGCGCGCAGGGTGCTGGCAAAAATCTGCTGCGCTGGGCTTAGGCTTTCCAGCGATACCTGCTGGAGAATGCTACTGGCGCGAGCGAAGTCCTTTTGTGTGTACGCCAGGTCGGCTGCTGACAGGCGCAGCGATGCGGCCTGTTCAATTGAGCTCTGCGCCGCTTGCTGCAGCAGTTGTTCGATGCTGGCTTGCGGTGTGCGCGGCAGCTCTCCCAATGTTGATGAGGGTGTGCTGGCGCAGGCAGCGAGTAGACCGGCAAGGCAGAGGGCGGAAAGGGGGCGCAGGCAGGCGATCATGTAAGCGTTCCTGATACTTGATCAAATTGAGCGTCGAATTGTACCCAAGCCCGCCGGGTGACGCGATGTCGAAGGTTGGAAACGGGCTACAATGCGCGCTTTGCTGATTTTGAGAGGCCAGTGCTGTGACCCCTTCCGCTGCTGCGAATTCGCCCCTGGGCAGTCTTTATGTGGTTGCCACGCCGATAGGCAACCTGGATGACATCAGTGCGCGGGCGCTGAATATCCTGCGCAGCGTTGCTCTGGTCGCCGCAGAGGACACCCGTCATTCGGCGCGGCTGATGCAGCATTTCGGTATCGGTACGCCGCTGGCGGCCTGCCATGAGCACAATGAGCGTGACCAGGGGGGGCGTTTTCTCGCTCGTCTACTGGCCGGTGACGATGTCGCGCTGATCTCCGATGCAGGTACGCCGCTGATTTCTGATCCGGGCTATCACCTGGTACGCCAGGCGCGCGCTGCCGGTATTGCGGTGGTGCCTGTGCCGGGTGCTTGTGCGCTGATTGCTGCGTTGTCTGCCGCGGGCTTGCCGTCCGATCGGTTTATTTTTGAGGGTTTTCTGCCGGCCAAAGCGGCTGGGCGGCGAGCGCGGCTTGAGCAGGTAAAAGAAGAGCCGCGCACGCTGATCTTCTATGAGGCGCCGCATCGCATCCTCGAATGCCTGCAGGATATGCAGGCGGTGTTTGGTGATGAGCGTCCAGCGTTGCTGGCTCGCGAACTGACCAAGACCTTCGAAACGCTTAAAGGTATGCCGCTCGCTGAGCTGGCGGCCTGGGTAGCAGCTGACAGCAATCAGCAGCGCGGTGAGTGTGTGGTGTTGGTGGCGGGCTGGCAGGCGCCAGAAGGCGAGGAGGCGGTGAGCAGCGAAGCGCTGCGTGTGCTGAACCTGCTGTTGGCGGAAATGCCACTCAAGCGCGCGGCGGCACTGGCGGCGGAGATCACTGGAGTGCGTAAAAACGTGCTTTATCAGGCGGCGCTTGAGCAGCAAAAAGACCTTTAATCCTTGTTCTGTAATGCGTGTGCCGTTAATCTTGCCGGCGGAGAGTCGATCGGACAGTCGCTGCCGTGTTGCGTTCTGCGTAATGCGGGGGAGGAAAGTCCGGGCTCCATAGGGCGGAGTGCCAGGTAACGCCTGGGAGGCGTGAGCCTACGGAAAGTGCCACAGAAAATAACCGCCTAAGCACTTCGGTGCCGGTAAGGGTGAAAAGGTGCGGTAAGAGCGCACCGCGCGACTGGTAACAGTTCGTGGCTAGGCAAACCCCACTCGGAGCAAGACCAAATAGGGTTCCATTGGCGTGGCCCGCGCTGGAACCGGGTAGGTTGCTAAAGGCGTGCAGTGATGTACGTCGTAGAGGAATGACTGTCCTCGACAGAACCCGGCTTACAGATCGACTCTCCACCTCCCCCTCTTCTGCGCTTCAATGTTTTGCCTCCTTTCTAATACCGAAAAAATCTTACTCTTAACAAACTACTTTAACTTCGAAGTTCAGTGTCCTGTATTGGCTTGTTTTTGTATTCGTACCTTCAGGTTATTTCTCCGTTTACCCCCTCGCTATGCTCGCTAAATCGCCGTTCTATAAGGAGTTTTCCCGCTATGGGTGCCTTGACGGTGGGGGGCGTGCGTTCCTATAGTGTGCGCGAGTGGCAAGAAGTGGCATAAAGTGGGTTTCTTAGGCATGGATAGCCAATAAAAAGGGGAAGCGCGATCGTGTTTCGCGGAGCAAACGCCATCAGTCTCGACGCCAAAGGGCGGCTCGCGATGCCAAGTCGGTATCGGGATGAGCTTGTGTCGCGTTGTGCTGGCCAGCTTATTGTCACGATTGACGCCATCGATCCCTGCCTATGTGTCTATCCGTTGTCTGAGTGGGAGCTGATTGAAGCCAAGCTCCGTGAGCTCGCCTCATTCCGTGAAGAAAACCGCCGCTTGCAGCGTCTGCTGATCGGCAATGCTGTTGACCTTGAGTTGGATGCCAGTGGGCGCTTTCTGGTGCCGCCGCGTTTACGCGAGTACGCCAAGCTGGATAAGCGCGCGATGCTGGTTGGCCAACTCAATAAATTCCAACTGTGGGATGAAGATGCCTGGAATGCCGTGGCCGATGCCGATTTGGCTGCGATCAAGCAACCGGGTGCCTTGTCCGACGACTTACGTGATTTGATCCTGTGACCATGACCAGTAACTACCGCCATATCACTGTGCTACTCGACGAGGCTGTCGAAGGGCTGGCTGTGCGCGCGAGTGGCTGCTACCTAGACGGTACCTTTGGTCGCGGCGGGCATAGCCGGTTGATCCTAGAAAAGCTTGGCTCAGACGGTCGCCTGCTAGGGTTTGATAAAGATCCCCTGGCGATTGCCACGGGGAATGCGCTAGCGGCCGAAGACGGCCGCTTTGTCGTTGTGCAGCGCAGCTTTGCGGAGATGGCTGATGAACTCGCGCAGCGCGATCTGGCCGGCAAGGTCAGCGGCATTCTGCTCGACCTAGGCGTGTCTTCGCCGCAGCTCGATGATGCCGAGCGCGGCTTCAGCTTTATGCATGACGGCCCGCTGGACATGCGCATGAATCCGGATTCAGGTGTCAGTGCCGCTGAATTTATTGCCAGCGCCGCCGAGGAAGAAATTGCCCGGGTGTTCAAGGAGTACGGTGAAGAGCGCTTCGCCAAGCGCATGGCCCGTGCCGTGGTGCTGCGCCGCGCTGAACAGCCGTTTACCCGCACCGCCGACCTGGCTCAGGTGCTGACCGTGGCCAATCCGGCCTGGGAGAAGGGCAAGAATCCGGCGACTCGCGCCTTTCAGGGGCTGCGCATCTATATCAACAACGAATTGGGTGATCTGGAGAGCGGCCTCGACGCCGCCCTGGAAAACCTCGAAGTTGGCGGCCGCCTGGTGGTGATCAGCTTCCACTCGCTGGAAGACCGTATCGTCAAACTGTTCATGCGCAAGCACGCCAAGGGCGAGATGGACACGTTGCCGCGTGACTTGCCGATTATCCCGAAAGCCTTCGAGCCGCGCTTGAAGCTCATCGGTAAGCCGGTATTCGCCTCCGAGGCAGAACTTGCGGCCAATCCACGCTCGCGCAGTGCGGTAATGCGCATTGCCGAGAAGGTGCGATGAGCGCGCTTTTCGCCAAGCCTTTGCCAGGTGGCAGCTTATTCATGCTGCTGCTGTTTCTGGCTGTGTTGGTGTCTGCGATTGGGGTGTCTTACAGCGCCCACTGGAATCGCCAGTTGCTCAATGATTTGTATGCCGAACTCAGCGTGCGCGACAAGGCTCAGGCTGAGTGGGGCCGGTTGATCCTCGAGCAGAGTACCTGGACGGCACATAACCGCATTGAGGCGTTGGCTACCGAGCGTCTAGGCATGCGTATCCCCGATGCCGCTGAAGTCCGCATGGTGGCGCCATGATCGGCCTCGAAGGCGCGCTCTATCCATGGCGCTTTCGCTTAGTGCTGCTGTTGCTGGCGCTGATGGTGGGTGCTATTGCCTGGCGTATTGTCGACCTGCAGGTGTTTGATCAGCGCTTTCTGCAGGCTCATGGCGACGCGCGTAGCGTGCGCCATATCCCGATTCCAGCGCACCGCGGGCTGATCACCGACCGTAACGGCGAGCCGCTAGCCGTTAGCACGCCCGTGACCACCCTGTGGGCCAATGGTAAGGAGCTGCAAAGCGGCAAGGCCAGGTGGGATGAGCTGGCCGCCGCGCTGGGGCAAGATCCCAAGGCATTCGGTGTGCGCCTGCAGGCCAATGCCGAGCGTGAGTTTATGTACCTGGTGCGCGGGCTGACGCCCGAGCAGGGTCAGCGCATTCTCGATATGAAAGTGCCGGGTGTATATGGCATTGAAGAATTCCGCCGCTTCTATCCTGCGGGTGAAGTGGCTGCCCACGTGGTGGGCTTTACCGACATTGACGACCGCGGCCGTGAAGGCATGGAACTGGCCTTCGAGGATTGGCTGGCCGGCGTGCCCGGCAAGCGTCAGGTGCTCAAGGACCGGCGCGGTCGGCTGATTAAAGATGTACAGGTTGCGCAGAATGCCAAGGCCGGTAAGACCTTGGCATTGTCGATTGACCTGCGCCTGCAATACCTCGCCCATCGTGAGTTACGCAATGCGCTGCTCGAATTCGGTGCCAAGGCTGGCAGCCTGGTCATGGTGGATGTGCGCACCGGTGAAGTGTTGGCAATGGTCAACCAGCCCACCTATAACCCGAACAATCGCCGTAATCTGCAGCCCGCAGCGATGCGTAACCGGGCGATGATTGATGTGTTCGAGCCCGGCTCAACCATGAAGCCGTTTTCCATGAGTGCTGCCTTGGCCAGTGGTCGCTGGAAGGCCTCGGATACCGTCGATGTGTATCCGGGCACTCTGCAGATCGGCAAGTACACCATTCGTGACGTCTCGCGCAGCAGCGGCCCGCTTACCCTCACTGAGATTTTGATCAAGTCGAGTAACGTCGGCATGAGCAAGATCGCGTTTGATATCGGTGGTCAGTCGATCTTTGAAGTGATGCAGCAAGTCGGCTTGGGCCAGGACACGGGGCTCGGCTTCCCAGGTGAGCGTGTTGGTAACCTGCCGAACTACCGTGAGTGGCGCAAAGCTGAAACGGCCACGCTGTCTTATGGCTATGGCTTGTCGGTAACGGCTGTACAGCTGGCCCATGCCTATTCGGTGCTGGCCAACAATGGCCGCAGCACGCACCTGTCACTGGCACGTGTTGACCGTAAACCCGATGCCGTTCAGGTGATCCCTGAGGCTATTGCAGTGACCATGCAGGGCATGTTGCAGCAGGTCATTGAAGCCCCTGGTGGGGTTTACCGCGCCAAAGTGCCGGGCTACCACGTGGCTGGCAAGAGCGGTACGGCGCGCAAGGTATCCGTGGGTAGCCGTGGTTACCGGGACAATGCGTACCGCTCACTCTTTGCCGGGTTTGGCCCGGTCAGCGACCCGCGTATTGCCGTGGCCATCGTGATCGATGAGCCGAGCCAGGGCGGTTACTACGGTGGCCTGGTCTCCGCACCGGTATTTGGCAAGGTCATGGCCGGTGCCCTGCGCCTGATGAACGTCGCCCCAGACAACCTGGTAGAGCCGCAAACCGCTGCCGCCGAAATTACTAAAGGAGGGCGTATCTGATGCCTATGCCCCTCAGCAAATTGCTGCCCGAAGCCACCAGTTCCACCCTGATCCGCGAATTGACCCTGGATAGCCGCAAGGTTCGTCCCGGTGATTTGTTCTTGGCCGTGCCCGGCACCCAGCAGGATGGCCGTGTGCATATCGCCGATGCCATTGCGCGTGGCGCTGCGGCCGTGGCCTTTGAAGCTGAAGGCGCGGCTGACATGACGGCCAGCAGCAGTGAATTGGTCGCGATCAAAGGCTTGGCGGGCCAGCTTTCGGCGATTGCCGGGCGCTTTTATGGTGAGCCAAGTCGCGGACTGAACTTGGTAGGTATTACCGGCACTAATGGCAAAACCAGTGTCAGCCAGTTGTTGGCTCAGGCGTTGGACCTGCTGGGCCAGCGCTGCGGAATTGTCGGCACCCTCGGCAACGGCTTCTACGGTGCGCTCGAACAAGGGCTCCACACCACGCCCGACCCCATCGGCGTGCAGGCCACCCTGGCCGATATGAAAAATGCCGGTGCCCGTGCGGTGGCGATGGAAGTCTCGTCCCACGGCCTGCATCAAGGGCGCGTGACTGCGCTGGCGTTTGATGTGGCGGTACTGACCAACCTATCCCGCGACCATCTGGATTATCACGGTTCGATGCAGGCTTACGCAGAGGCAAAAGCCGCGTTGTTCGCCTGGCCGGGTCTGCGCTGCCGGGTGCTTAACCTGGATGATGCCTTTGGTCGTGAGTTGGCGGGAGCTGTGCATGAGTCGCGCCTGATCAGCTACAGCCTGGAAGACGCAAGTGCTTACCTGTATTGCCGCGATGCGCAGTTTGACGAGCAGGGCGTACGCGCCACGCTGGTCACCCCACGCGGCGAAGGCAGCCTGCGCAGCTCGCTGCTCGGTCGCTTTAACCTGAGCAACCTGCTGGCGGTGGTCGGTGCGCTGCTCGGCCTGGATTATGCGCTGGATGAAATTCTCAAGGTGTTGCCGCAGCTGCAGGGTCCTATTGGTCGCATGCAGCGTTTAGGTGGCGCCACTGCGGGGCGCGCCAAACAGCCGTTGGTGGTCGTTGATTACGCGCACACCCCGGATGCCCTGGAAAAAGTACTTGAAGCTTTGCGCCCGCACGTCAAAGGTCGCCTGCTGTGCCTATTTGGCTGCGGTGGCGATCGTGACAGCGGCAAGCGCCCGCTGATGGCTGCTGTGGTTGAGCGCCTGGCCGATGCGGTACTGGTGACCGATGACAACCCGCGCACGGAAACCCCAGCACAGATTTTCAGCGACATCCGCGCCGGTTTCGTCAGCCCCGAGTCGGTGCAATTTGTTCATGGCCGTGGCCAGGCGATTGCCCAGCTGATTACCGCTGCCAGTGCCGATGATGTGCTGGTATTGGCCGGCAAGGGCCATGAGGACTATCAGGAAATCAATGGCGTGCGTCAGCCGTTCTCCGATCTGGTCGAAGCCGCTAATGCGTTGGCAGCATGGGAGGCGGCTCATGCTTAATCCGCTGCTCTTGAGCGAAGTGGCTGGGCCGTTGAACGCGCAGGTGATCGGTGCGGATGTGGCATTCAGCGCCGTCAGCAGCGACAGCCGGGCGATTCAGCCGGGTCAGCTGTTTGTCGCCCTGGCCGGCCCGCGTTTTGATGGTCATGACTACCTGGCAGAAGTCGCCGGCAAAGGCGCAGTGGCCGCTTTGGTTGAGCGTGAGGTGGCAAATGCACCGCTGCCACAGCTGCTGGTCGCCGATAGCCGTTTGGCCCTCGGCCAATTGGGCGCGCTCAATCGCCAGGCGTTTAATGCCCCTGTGGTGGCGATTACCGGTTCCAGCGGCAAGACCACGGTCAAAGAAATGCTCGCCAGTATTCTGCGCGAAGGCCTGCAAGGTCCGGTGCTGGCGACCCGTGGCAACCTGAATAACGACCTCGGCGCGCCACTGACCCTGCTGGAGCTGGCGCCTGAGCATGTTGCGGCCGTGATCGAACTGGGCGCCAACCATGTCGGCGAGATCGCCTACACCGTGGGCCTTACCCAGCCGCAGGTGGCCATCATCAATAATGCCGGCACCGCTCACGTCGGTGAGTTCGGCGGGCCAGAGAAAATTGTTGAAGCCAAGGGTGAAATTCTCGAAGGCCTGAGCGACAGCGGTGTGGCCGTGCTCAACCTCGACGACAGGGCTTTCGCTATTTGGCAGCAGCGCGCCAAGGGTCGCAGCGTTCGCTCGTTTGCCTTGGGTAATCCGGCAGCGGACGTTTATGCCGCTGAGCTGGCGCGCGACGTCCGTGGTTGCTCGGCCTTTACCCTGCATTGCGCCAGCGGTCAGGTGCGTATTCAGCTCAACCTGCTAGGCGAGCACAATGTGGCTAACGCCCTGGCCGCGGCTGCCGCCGCGTTGGCATTGGAGATTGCGCCTGCTGCGATCAAGGCCGGGCTGGAAAAATTGCAGCCGGTCCAGGGCCGTACCGTCGCGCAGATTGCGCCGAATGGCCTGCGGGTGATCGATGACAGCTACAACGCCAACCCGACTTCCGTGTGCGCCGCCATCGATATCCTCGCCGGCTTTTCGGGGCGGCGGGTGCTGGTGCTGGGTGACATCGGCGAGTTAGGTGAGTGGGCTGAGCAAGGCCATCGCCAGGTCGGCAACTATGCCCAAGGCAAGGTTGATGCACTGTTTGCCGTGGGCCCCCTGATGGTTCATGCCATTGATGAATTCGGCAGCAAGGGCCGGCATTTTGCCGACCAAGCCAGCCTGATCGCTGCGCTGCAAAGCGAGCAGGGCGACACCACTCTTTTAATAAAAGGTTCACGCAGCGCGGCGATGGAGAAAGTCGTCGCGGCCCTGTGTGGCATATCCGGGGAGATTCACTAATGCTGCTGCTGCTGGCGGAATACCTGCAACAGTTCCACAAGGCTTTTGCAGTGTTTCAGTACCTGACGCTGCGCGGCATCCTTGGCGTGCTGACGGCGCTGGCATTGTCCCTGTGGCTTGGCCCGTGGATGATCCGCACTCTGCAGATTCGCCAGATCGGCCAGTCGGTACGCAACGATGGCCCGCAGTCGCACCTGTCGAAAAAGGGCACGCCAACCATGGGTGGTGCGCTGATTCTTTCTGCTATTGCCGTTAGCACCTTGCTTTGGGCTGATCTGTCCAACCGTTATGTCTGGACCGTCCTGGCCGTGACCCTGCTGTTTGGCGCCGTTGGTTGGGTTGATGACTACCGCAAAGTGATTGAGAAGAACTCCAAGGGCCTGCCGAGCCGCTGGAAGTATTTCTGGCAGTCGGTGTTTGGCCTGGGCGCCGCACTGTTTCTGTATATGACGGCGCAAAGCCCGGTGGAAACCACCCTGATTCTGCCGATGCTCAAGGACTTCAGTCTTGAGCTGGGCCTGGGCTTCGTGGTGCTGAGCTACTTCGTGATTGTCGGTTCGAGCAACGCAGTGAACCTGACAGACGGCCTTGATGGTCTGGCGATTCTGCCCACCGTACTGGTTGGCGGCGCGCTGGGGATCTTTTGCTACCTGTCGGGCAACGTGAAGTTCGCCGAATACCTGTTTATTCCCTATGTGCCGGGTGCGGGTGAGCTGATTGTGTTCTGCGCCGCCCTGGTCGGGGCTGGCCTGGGCTTCCTCTGGTTTAACACCTACCCGGCGCAAGTGTTTATGGGCGACGTTGGCGCGCTGGCACTCGGTGCAGCCCTGGGTACGATTGCGGTGATCGTCCGTCAGGAAGTGGTGCTGTTCATCATGGGCGGCATCTTCGTGGTGGAAACCCTGTCGGTGATCATCCAGGTCGCTAGCTTCAAGCTGACCGGCAAGCGCGTGTTCCGCATGGCGCCGATTCACCACCATTTCGAACTGAAAGGCTGGCCCGAGCCGCGCGTGATCGTGCGCTTCTGGATCATCACCGTGATTCTGGTGCTGATCGGCCTTGCCACCCTGAAACTGCGTTGAGGAACCCATGAGCCTGATCGCGTCTGACCACTTCCGCATCGTTGTCGGCCTCGGCAAGAGCGGCATGTCCCTGGTGCGTTTCCTCGCGTGCCAGGGCTTGCCGTTTGCCGTGGTCGATACCCGTGCCAATCCGCCGGAACTCGCCACCATGCGCGAGCAGTTCCCGCAGGTCGAAGTGCGTTGTGGCGAACTGGACGTGGAGTTCCTCTGCCGCGCCAGTGAACTGCTGGTCAGCCCGGGTCTAGCCGTCGCCACGCCGGCGTTGCAGGCGGCTGCGGCGCGCGGCGTGAAGCTGTCGGGTGATATCGACCTGTTTGCTCGTTATGCCAAGGCGCCGATCATTGCGATCACTGGGTCCAACGCCAAAAGCACCGTCACCACGCTGGTTGGTGAGATGGCCGCTGCGGCCGGCAAGAAGGTCGCTGTGGGTGGCAACCTTGGCACCCCGGCGCTGGATCTTCTGAATGATGAGATCGAGCTGTATGTCATGGAGTTGTCTAGCTTCCAGCTGGAAACCACCGACCAGCTGAATGCGGAAGTGGCGACCTGCCTGAACATCAGCGAAGACCATATGGATCGCTACGCCGATCTGCCGGCCTATCACCTGGCCAAGCACCGCATCTTCCGCGGCGCGCGGCAGGTGGTGGTCAACCGTGATGATGCGCTGTCGCGTCCCCTGGTGGCCGATCAATTGCCGTGCTGGTATTTCGGCCTCGGCAAGCCCGACTTCAAGCGCTTTGGCTTGATTGATGAAAACGGCGAGAAGTGCCTGGGCTACCAGTTCGCCGCCTTGTTGCCAGTGCGTGAGTTGAAAATTCGCGGCGCGCACAACCAATCCAACGCCCTGGCTGCTTTGGCGCTGGGGCATGCCGTTGGTCTGCCGTTCGAGCCGATGTTGGCAACCCTCAAGCAGTTCGCTGGCCTGCCGCATCGCTGTCAGTGGGTTGGCGAGCGTAATGCCGTGAGCTACTACGACGATTCCAAGGCGACCAACGTTGGCGCCGCACTGGCGGCCATCGACGGCCTGGGCGCGGATATCGACGGCAAGCTGGTGCTGATCGCCGGTGGTGATGGCAAAGGCGCGGACTTTTCAGCGTTGAAAGCGCCGGTCGGCAAGTTCTGCCGCGCCGTGGTGTTGCTGGGTCGCGACACTGAATTGCTGGCCGATGCGCTGGGTGATGCCGCGCCGCTGATCCGGGTCAAGACCCTGGATGAGGCCGTACAGCGTGCCGCCGAGCTGGCTGAGCAGGGCGATGCCGTGCTGCTGTCGCCGGCTTGCGCCAGTCTCGACATGTTCAAGAACTTCGAAGAGCGCGGACGTCTGTTCGCCCAGGCTGTGGAGGGGTTGCAGTGATGCTTGCCCGTCTGCTCGCCGCGCCATCGCCGCTGCATACCCGTCGGGGTATCGACCTGGACTTCCCGTTGCTTGCCGGTTGCCTGGCGCTGCTCGGCCTGGGTTTGGTGATGATCACTTCGGCGTCCTCGGAAGTGGCGGCGTTGCAGTCAGGCAATCCGCTGTACCACATGATTCGCCACCTGATTTATCTGGCCATCGGTCTGGGCGCTGCACTGGCAACTTTGCTGGTGCCTATGGCGCTGTGGCAGCGTTACAGCGGCACGCTGTTGCTGGTGGCGGTGGTGCTGTTGATCTTGGTGTTGCTGCCGGGCATTGGCCGTGAAGTCAACGGGGCCAAACGCTGGATCGGCCTGGGTATCTTCAACCTGCAGCCGTCCGAGTTGGCCAAGTTGTTTAGCGTGATGTTTATCGCCGCCTATCTGGTGCGTCGCCAGACCGAGGTGCGCGAGAAGCTCACCGGCTTTATCAAGCCGATGCTGGTGCTGGGGCCGATTGCCATGCTGTTGTTGGCCGAGCCCGACTTCGGCGCCACCGTGGTGTTGGTCGGTGCCTCGATCGCCATGCTGTTTCTCGGTGGGGTCAACCTGCTGCGTTTTATTCCGCTGGCCACCGGCGTGCTCGGCCTGGGCGTGTGGGTGATGACCAGTCAGGCCTATCGCCTGGAGCGCCTGACCAACTTTGTCGACCCTTGGGCAGACCAGTACGGCGCTGGTTATCAGCTGAGTCAGGCGCTAATCGCCTTTGGCCGCGGCGAGTGGTTTGGCGTAGGGCTGGGCAACAGCGTGCAGAAGCAGTTCTACCTGCCGGAAGCGCATACCGACTTCGTGTTTGCCGTGCTGGCCGAAGAGCTGGGCATGGTCGGAGCTTTGCTCACCGTTGGCCTGTTCGTGTTTGTCAGCGTGCGCGCGCTGTATATCGGCCTGTGGGCGGAGAAGGCCAAGCAGTTCTTCTCGGCGTATGTGGCCTACGGCCTGGCTTTCTTGTGGATCGGCCAGGTGCTGATCAACATCGGGGTAAACGTGGGCTTGCTGCCGACCAAAGGCCTGACCCTGCCATTTCTCAGCTACGGCGGCAGCTCGTTGGTGATCTGCTGCATCAGCCTGGCGTTGTTGCTGCGCATCGAATGGGAGCGTCGCACCCAACTGGGTAGCGAGGATGTCGACTTCAAAGAATCCGATTTCTTCGAAGGCCAAGCCGTCGAGGAGGTTCAACATGCGCGGTAATGTGCTGATCATGGCTGGTGGCACCGGTGGTCATGTATTCCCCGCGCTGGCCTGTGCTCGTGAGTTCAAGGCGCGTGGCTACAGCGTGCATTGGCTGGGTACGCCACGTGGCATCGAGAATGAACTGGTGCCGGCGGCGGGCTTGCCGCTGCACCTGATTGATGTCAGCGGGCTGCGCGGTAAAGGCAAGCTGTCACTGCTGAAGGCTCTATTCCAGTTGATCAAGGCGTTATTCCAAGCCCGCAAGGTGATGCGTGAGCTGCAGCCGGTCTGCGTGCTGGGCATGGGCGGCTATGTCACCGGTCCGGGCGGCTTGGCTGCGAAGATGAGCGGTGCGCCGCTGATCATCCATGAGCAGAACGCTGTAGCGGGCACGGCCAACCGCAGCCTGGTGCCATTTGCCAGCCGCGTGTGCGAAGCCTTCCCCAATACCTTCGCTAACAGTGACAAGCGCCGCACCACCGGCAACCCGGTACGTGAAGAGCTGTTCCTGGCAACCCCGCGTGATTCGCTACGCAACCGTCAGCCGCGTTTGTTGGTGCTGGGCGGCAGCCTGGGTGCCGAGCCGCTGAATAAATTGCTCCCCGAAGCGTTATCGCAAGTGGCGGCCGAGCTGCGCCCTGAGGTGTTCCATCAGGCTGGTAAGCAACACGATGCAATTACCAGTGAACGCTATAGCGCGGCCGGCGTCGAAGCGCAGGTCGTGCCATTTATCAAAGACATGGCGCGGGCCTATGCCTGGGCTGATCTGGTGGTGTGCCGCGCCGGCGCGCTGACTGTCAGCGAGCTGGCCGCCGCGGGTTTGCCGGCATTCCTCGTCCCGCTGCCCCATGCGATCGACGATCACCAGACACGCAATGCCGACTATCTGGCCAGTGCCGGCGCTGCCGTACTGCTGCCGCAACGTTCCACTGACGCCGCCACGCTGGCCGCGCAGCTGACCGAGGTTTTGATGCGCCCCGAACAACTCGTTGAACTGGGCCAAACGGCCCGCCGTCTGGCCAAGCCCGACGCCACCTGCACCGTTGTCGATATCTGTCTGGAGGTGGCCCGTGGCTAAGTCTCCCGCTGCTGCTCGTTCGGAAATCCGTCGTATGCGCCGTATTCGCCGTATCCATTTTGTCGGCATCGGTGGTGCGGGCATGTGTGGCATCGCCGAAGTGCTGCTTAACCTCGGCTATGAAGTGTCTGGCTCCGACCTGAAAATTTCGGCGGTCACCGAGCGCCTGGAAAGCTTCGGTGCGCAGATTTTTATTGGCCATCGCGCGGAAAACGCCGAGCAGGCCGATGTGCTGGTGGTGTCCAGTGCGATCAATACCAGCAACCCGGAAGTCGCTATCGCCCTTGAGCGGCGTATTCCGGTGGTACCGCGCGCCGAGATGCTCGCCGAGCTGATGCGCTATCGCCATGGCATCGCCGTTGCCGGCACCCACGGCAAAACCACCACCACCAGCTTGCTGGCCTCGGTATTTGCTGCGGGTGGCCTGGATCCGACCTTTGTGATTGGTGGTCGGCTGAATGCAGCCGGTACCAATGCTCAGCTCGGTAGCAGCCGCTACCTGATCGCGGAAGCCGATGAAAGCGATGCCAGCTTCCTGCATCTGCAGCCCATGGTCTCAGTCGTTACCAATATTGATATGGACCACATGAGCACGTACGGAGGTGACTTCAACAAGTTGAAGAAAACCTTCCTCGAGTTCCTGCACAACCTGCCGTTTTATGGCCTGGCAGTGATGTGCGTGGATGACCCGATCGTGCGCGAAATTCTGCCGCAGGTGGCGCGTCCCACTGTGACCTATGGCTTCGATGATGGTGCTGACGTACGGGCTATCAATGTGCGCCAGCAGGGCATGCAGACCTTCTTCACCGTGCTGCGCCGCGACCGCGCGCCGCTGGATGTGTCGGTCAATATGCCGGGTAACCACAATGTCTTGAATGCCCTGGCGACCATTGCGATTGCCACTGACGAGGGCATCAGTGATGAAGCCATCGTCCAGGGCTTGTCGGGTTTCCAGGGTGTCGGTCGGCGTTTTCAGGTGTACGGCGAACTGCCGGTTGAGGGTGGCAACGTGATGCTGGTCGATGACTACGGCCATCACCCACGTGAAGTCGCCGCCGTGATCAAGGCTGTACGTGGCGGTTGGCCAGAGCGCCGTTTGGTCATGGTGTATCAGCCGCACCGCTTTAGCCGTACCCGCGACCTGTATGACGACTTCGTGCAGGTTTTGGGCGATGCCAACGTGTTGTTGCTGATGGAAGTCTATCCGGCGGGCGAAGAGCCCATCCCGGGGGCGGACAGTCGTCAGCTGTGCCACAGCATTCGTCAGCGCGGCCAACTCGACCCGATCTATATCGAGCGCGGTGTGGACCTCGCCCCGATCGTCAAGCCGCTGCTGCGTGCCGGCGACATTCTTCTTTGTCAGGGTGCCGGTGATATCGGCGGCTTGGCCCCGCAACTGCTGCAAAGCCCGCTGTTCGCCGCGGCGCAAGGTAAGTCGAAATGAATGCCGAAAGCTTGAAGTCTCAGTATCCGGTCAGCGCCTTCGGCCGCGTGGCTGTGCTGTTTGGCGGCAAGAGTGCCGAGCGTGAAGTGTCGCTGAAGTCCGGCAATGCCGTTTTGCAAGCGCTGCAGGCTGCCGGCGTGGATGCCTTTGGTATCGATGTTGGGACCGACTTTCTACAGCGTTTGGTCAGTGAAAAAATCGACCGCGCCTTTATCGTTCTGCACGGTCGCGGCGGTGAAGATGGGGCGATGCAAGGGTTGCTTGAGTGCGCCGGTATTCCTTATACCGGCAGCGGCATCCTGGCCTCGGCCCTGGCCATGGACAAACTGCGTACCAAGCAGGTTTGGCAGAGCTTGGGCCTCTCCACGCCACGTCATGCGGTGCTGGCCTCGGTCGCCGATTGCGAGGCGGCTGCGGCTGACTTGGGCTTCCCACTGATCGTCAAACCGGCGCATGAAGGTTCGAGCATTGGCATGGCCAAGGTGGGTGATCTGCAGGCGTTGATTGCGGCCTGGCAGGATGCCAGTGGTTATGACTCCCAAGTGCTGGTTGAGCAGTGGATTGCCGGCCCGGAGTTCACTGTCGCGGTGCTGCGTGGTCAGGTGCTGCCGCCGATCGCCCTGGGCACGCCCCACAGTTTTTACGACTACGACGCCAAGTACCTGGCCAATGACACCCAGTACCGCATCCCCTGCGGCCTAGACGCCGGCAAAGAAGCTGAGCTTGTCGAGCTCACTGCACGCGCCTGCGAAGCGGTGGGCATTCAAGGTTGGGCCCGGGCTGACGTGATGCAGGATGGCGATGGCCGATTCTGGTTGCTTGAAGTCAACACGGTTCCCGGCATGACCGACCACAGCCTGGTGCCGATGGCGGCGCAGGCAGCCGGTCTGGATTTTCAACAGTTGGTGTTGGCGGTTCTTGCTGACAGCCTAGAGGCGCGGGGTTAACTCATGACGGCTAACGTGCGCCACCAGCCAGGGACTTCCCGCGCGCCTCTGCGCGGCAAGCCTGTGCCGCGCGGTGCCAGCCGTTTGGTGGCCAAGGAGCCGATCAGCCTGCGCGTTAACGTGCAGAAAACCCGACTTGTTGGCTTTGGCACTTTGTTGAAGCGCCTGACCTGGCCGCTGTTATTGCTGGGGCTCGGTTCCGGCACCTATGAGCTGTCGTTGCGCGCCATGCCGTATGCCGACCAGCCGATCGCCAGAATCAGCGTCGAAGGCGACCTCAGCTACGTCAATCAGCAGGCTGTACAGCAGCGCATTGCGCCTTACGCCAACGCCAGCTTCTTCAGTGTCGATCTGCTCAGCCTGCGTCATGAGTTGGAGTCGATGCCCTGGATCGCCAGCGCTCAGGTACGCCGTATATGGCCGGATCAGTTGGTGGTGCGTCTGGAAGAACAATTGCCGATTGCCCGTTGGGGTGATGAGGCGCTGTTAAACAACCAGGGCGAGGCGTTTGCGCCGCTGGAGCTGGCCAATTATCCCCACCTGCCGCAGCTGTATGGCCCCAAGCGTGCGCAACAGCAGGTGATGCAGCAATACCAAGTGATCAGCCAGATGCTACGCCCCGTGGGTTTTTCCGTGGCGCGCCTGGAGTTGCGTGAGCGTGGCAGCTGGTTCCTCTCCACCGGGCAGGGCATCGAACTGCTTTTGGGGCGTGACCATCTGGTGGAAAAAATGCGGCGTTTCACGGCCATCTATGACAAGGCCCTAAAAGAGCAACAAGCGAATATCGCGCGCATCGATTTGCGTTATGCCAACGGCCTGGCCGTGGCATGGCGTGAGCCGGTCGCGCCCACGGCGGCACCAACCGCTGTCGTGCAGTGAATCAGGAGAAAGTAAGAGCCATGGCAAACGTGCAGAGCGGCAAGATGATCGTCGGTCTCGATATCGGTACCTCCAAAGTGGTGGCGCTGGTCGGTGAAGTGAATGCGGACGGCCAGTTGGAAATCGTCGGCATCGGCACTCATCCATCACGCGGCCTGAAAAAGGGCGTGGTGGTGAATATCGAATCGACCGTACAGTCTATCCAGCGCGCCGTCGAAGAAGCGCAGCTGATGGCCGGTTGCCGTATCCACTCGGCCTTTGTCGGCCTGGCCGGTAACCATATTCGTAGCCTCAACAGCCACGGTATTGTCGCGATTCGTGATCGCGAAGTCAGTTCGGCTGACCTTGAGCGGGTACTCGATGCCGCACAGGCTGTGGCCATTCCTGCCGACCAGCGGGTGCTGCATACCCTGCCGCAGGATTATGTGATCGATAACCAAGAGGGCGTGCGCGAGCCACTGGGGATGTCCGGTGTACGCCTGGAAGCCAAGGTGCACGTGGTCACCTGTGCGGTGAATGCCGCGCAGAACATCGAGAAGTGTGTGCGCCGCTGCGGTCTTGAGGTTGACGACATCATTCTCGAGCAGCTGGCTTCGGCCTATGCCGTGTTAACCGATGACGAGAAAGAGCTGGGTGTGTGCCTGGTCGATATCGGCGGTGGCACCACCGACATCTGCATCTTCACCGAAGGCGCGATCCGCCATACCGCAGTGATCCCAATTGCTGGCGATCAGGTCACCAATGACATCGCCATGGCCCTGCGCACGCCAACTCAGTATGCCGAAGAGATCAAGATTCGGTATGCTTGCGCGTTGGCCAAACTGGCCGGTGCAGGCGAGACCATCAAGGTGCCGAGCGTCGGTGATCGTCCGCCGCGCGATTTGTCGCGTCAGTCCCTGGCTGAAGTGGTTGAACCACGTTACGACGAGCTGTTCACCCTGATTCAGGCTGAGCTGCGTCGCAGTGGTTATGAGGACTTGATCCCGGCCGGGATCGTTCTCACAGGCGGTACAGCGAAGATGGAAGGAGCCGTCGAGCTGGCCGAAGAAATTTTCCATATGCCGGTACGCCTGGGTATTCCTCAGGGTGTCAAAGGATTGGCCGACGTCGTGCGTAACCCCATCTATTCAACAGGCGTAGGCCTGCTGCTGTACGGGCTGCAAAAGCAGGCCGACGGCGTTTCGATGTCTGCGCTTGGCAGCTACAGCGATGAACCCAAACAACCTGTGCTGGAACGGCTGAAACGCTGGGTCCAGGGCAATTTTTGATTTTGCAGTAGGCGTTATAACTAGAAAGTAAAGGAGAGGGAAAATGTTTGAACTCGTAGACAGCGCTCCAGCAAGTGCGGTTATCAAGGTCATCGGCGTGGGCGGCGGCGGCGGTAATGCTGTCAATCACATGGCGAAAAACAACATTGAAGGCGTTGAGTTCATCTGCGCCAACACGGATGCACAGGCCCTAAAAAACATCGGCGCACGCACCGTTCTGCAGCTAGGCACTGCAGTGACTAAAGGTCTCGGTGCGGGTGCTAACCCAGAAGTTGGCCGTCAGGCCGCTATGGAAGACCGCGAGCGGATCGCTGAAGTGCTGCAAGGCACCGATATGGTCTTTATCACCACCGGCATGGGCGGCGGTACCGGTACCGGTGCAGCCCCAGTAATCGCTCAAGTGGCCAAGGAAATGGGCATCCTCACCGTTGCAGTGGTGACCCGTCCGTTCCCGTTCGAAGGCAAGAAGCGCATGCTGATCGCCGAAGAAGGCATTCGTGCGCTGTCGGAAAGTGTCGACTCGCTGATCACCATTCCCAACGAAAAACTGCTGACCATCCTCGGTAAGGACGCCAGCTTGCTGTCGGCTTTCGCCAAGGCTGACGATGTACTGGCCGGTGCCGTGCGCGGTATCTCCGACATCATCAAGCGTCCGGGCATGATCAACGTCGACTTCGCCGACGTGAAAACCGTGATGAGCGAAATGGGCATGGCGATGATGGGCACTGGTTGCGCCAGTGGTCCTAACCGCGCTCGCGAAGCCACCGAAGCGGCCATTCGCAATCCGTTGCTCGAAGACGTCAATCTGCAAGGCGCGCGTGGCATCCTGGTGAATATCACCGCCGGTCCTGACCTGTCCCTGGGTGAGTACTCCGACGTGGGTAACATCATCGAGCAGTTCGCTTCCGAGCACGCCACCGTCAAGGTCGGCACTGTGATCGATCCGGATATGCGCGACGAGCTGCACGTCACTGTAGTGGCCACCGGCCTGGGTGCGCGGATTGAGAAGCCGGTCAAGGTTATCGACAATACTGTGCAGGTGTCTGCCAACGCTCACAGCAACGCAGCCGCACCGGCGCGGGGCGAGCAAAGCGTCAATTACAAAGATTACGAGCGTCCTACCGTTCAGCGTCAAAGCCACGGCGGCGCAGCCACTGCGGCCAAGATGAATCCGCAGGATGATCTGGATTACCTCGACATTCCAGCCTTCCTGCGTCGCCAGGCCGATTGATGAAATGTATCAGGAGTATTGGGACGATTGGTGTTCAGCAAAGGCCGGTTCTGCTATCATCGCCGGCCATTGTTGAAAACTATTCGCAACTAGTGCTATAGCGGTCCAATCCATGATCAGACAACGCACCCTGAAGAACATCATCCGCGCCACTGGCGTAGGCCTGCATTCCGGGGAAAAGGTATACCTGACCCTAAAGCCGGCACCAGTCGACACCGGTATCGTGTTCCGTCGTACCGACCTGGACCCTGTCGTGGAAATTCCCGCGCGTGCAGGGAATGTCGGTGAAACCACCATGTCGACCACGTTGGTCAATGGTGATGTCAAGGTGGATACGGTAGAGCACCTGCTTTCGGCCATGGCTGGCCTGGGCATCGATAACGCCTACGTCGAGCTCTCCGCATCCGAAGTGCCGATCATGGATGGCAGTGCGGGTCCCTTTGTATTCCTGATTCAATCGGCTGGTCTGCAAGAGCAGGACGCCCACAAGAAGTTCATCCGTATCCTTCGTGAAGTCACGGTGGAAGATGGCGACAAGCGCGCCACTTTTGTGCCTTTCGAAGGATTCAAAGTGACCTTTGAGATCGATTTCGATCACCCGGTGTTCCGCAATCGCACCCAGTCGGCCAGCGTTGACTTCTCCAGCACGTCGTTCGTGAAGGAAGTGAGTCGCGCTCGCACGTTCGGTTTTATGCGTGATATCGAGTTCCTGCGTTCACAAAACCTGGCGCTCGGCGGCAGCGTGGATAACGCCATCGTCGTGGATGAGTTCCGCGTGTTGAACGAAGACGGCCTGCGGTATGAGGACGAATTTGTTAAGCACAAGATTCTCGATGCGATTGGCGATCTCTACCTGCTGGGTAACAGCCTGATTGGCGAGTTCAAAGGTTTCAAATCGGGTCATGCGCTGAATAACCTTCTGCTGCGCACTCTGATTGAGCAAACCGATGCGTGGGAAGTTGTCACCTTTGATGACCCCAATACCGCGCCAATCTCCTACATGCGCCCGGTTGCGGCGGTGTAACGTACTACCTTCCTTCTTTACTTTTTAAGGCCACCTTCGGGTGGCCTTTTTTATCTGTTGCCGGTGCTGGAGGGCTATTTCGAGCAGTTACAGCGCCTGGATAAACATGCCACAGGGTGTTTTGGTCGGCTGTTTTAGTCTATTTGCTTATCGCTTTGGGTGTGTTTTGCCAGGCGTTCCAGGGCTGCGCGGAGTTTGGGGTCACTGATGCCTTCGGCGGTAGATTGGATGTTTTCTGCCGCGCTGTTGGACAAATTCATTGTGCGACTTGGCGCACGCCTTTCAGCGGTCGGAGGTTGCACCTTGAACAGAATCTTCGTTAAGGTCGCGAACTCTTCGAGTGCCTGCAGCTGTTTCAACAAGCGTTTTTGTTGATAGCGCAGGCGCGTGGCCCAATGGCCATCGGTGATTATCAGCAGCAGGCAGCCCTCGCGCCATGACGCTACATGGCAGTGTTCGCGGGCTGCCGGCTGCAGTTGGCTCTCGAGTAAGTGTTGCAGGCGATCAATGCGTTGCGCTTGATTGAACAGCGCTTTCAGAGGCTTCGCTTCGCGCAAGAGTGCGGCGGGAGCCCGGGCCGGCAAAGGACGAAATGTCATGGCAGGACGCCTGAGAAAGTGAAGTCAGCATGGTAGCAGAATCGCTGCTGCCGGCTGTGTCTTCACCGTTAGGGGAATGCAGTGCAGATCATTTTACTCAGTCGGCACCACGGTGCCGCACGTTCACTCAGCCTAAATTTGCGTGGGCTACTGTTGGTGATGTTGCTGGCGCTCGGTGCTGCACTGGCCAGCGGTGTAGCGGTAGGGGCCTGGTGGGCGCCTGCCACTGTTAGGGTGCAGGACGATACGCAAATCAATCAGGTGCTCGATCAGCAGCGTGCCGAAGTCGGCGCTGTGCGCCTGGACGCCCAGCGCCAGCTGGATGCGTTCGCTGCACATGTGGCCGAGCTGCAGGCGCGCCTGACGCGTCTGGATGCGCTGGGTGCGCGGCTGACCGAATTGGCCGATCTAGATGCCAGTGAGTTCGACTTTTCGCTCAACGTCGGCCAGGGCGGTGCTGAAGATAGCTTGGGCGATGCAGCGTATGCGCCGCCGCTGTTTATGGATGAACTCGACCGCTTGAGCTTGCGCCTGGACAGTCGTGAGCAGTTATTAGAAGTGCTCGAGCAGTTGATCGGCGAGCGCCAGCTGAGCGAAGCCGAATACCTATCGGGTATGCCGGTGCGCAATGGCTACATGTCTTCGCCCTTCGGCAGGCGCGTACACCCGCTCACTGGGCGTAACGCCCAGCATAAAGGTGTCGATTTTGCCGCCAAGCCGGGCAGTGATGTGGTCGCTGTCGCTGCGGGTGTGGTGAGCTTCTCTGGGGTCAAGTCGGGCTATGGTAATGTCGTGGAGGTCAGCCATGCAGATGGATACACCACGCTGTATGCGCACAACCAGAGTAACTTGGTACAGATTGGTGATCTGGTGCAGCGCGACCAAACGATTGCCAGGGTTGGTCGCAGCGGGCGCGCCAGTGGTTACCATGTACACTTCGAAGTCACCAAGAATGGTCGGGTGGTTAATCCGGCCAGCTACATCGCTCGAGTGGGCGGCGTCGAATAACGCCGCTTTCCTCATTAGCGTTTCCGAGTAGAATGCCCACCTCGCACGCAGCTAAAAGTGCTGCATGGGTCGCTGTTCAGTAGCCCTCAATCCATACGCCTGGAAGATCCTGTCGATATGTTTGCGCCTTTGTTGAAGAAACTCTTTGGAAGCAAGAACGAGCGTGAAGTTAAACGCATGCTCAAGGCGGTAAGCGCCGTCAATGCCTTCGAGGAGCAGATGCTTGCCCTTTCCGATGAGCAACTGCGAGCCAAGACGGATGAGTTCAAAGCCCGTTTGGCTAAAGGCGAAACCCTCGATCAACTGCTCGCTGAAGCCTTTGCGGTAGCCCGCGAAGCCGGCAAGCGGGTGATGGGCATGCGCCACTTCGACGTGCAGTTGATTGGTGGCATGACCTTGCATGAAGGCAAGATCGCCGAGATGCGCACCGGTGAGGGTAAGACCCTGGTGGCGACCCTGGCGGTGTACCTCAATGCGCTGTCCGGTAAGGGCGTGCATGTGGTCACGGTCAACGACTACCTGGCGCGCCGCGACGCCAACTGGATGCGTCCGCTGTATGAGTTCCTCGGTATGACGGTGGGGATTGTCACCCCGTTTATGCCGCCGGAAGAGAAGCGTGAAGCCTACGCGGCCGATATCACCTACGGCACCAACAACGAATTTGGCTTCGATTACCTGCGCGACAACATGGCTTTCAGTCTGGAAGATAAATTCCAGCGTGAGCTGAATTTCGCTGTAATCGACGAAGTTGACTCCATTCTGATCGATGAAGCGCGCACCCCGTTGATCATCTCTGGTCAGGCCGAAGACAGTTCGCGCCTTTATACCGAGGTCAACAAGCTGATCCCGCGCCTCAAGCTGCATATTGAGGAAGAAGAGGGCGTTGTTACTCAGGAAGGCCATTACAAGCTTGATGAGAAGGCTCGTCAGGTTGAGCTGAATGAAGCCGGCCACCAGTTTGTTGAAGAAATGCTCACCGAAGTCGGTTTGCTGGCTGAAGGCGAGAGCCTGTATTCGGCGCATAACCTGGGTCTGCTGACCCATGTGTACTCTGGGCTGCGTGCGCACAAACTGTTCAACCGCAACGTTGAATACATTGTGCAGAACAACCAGGTGCTGCTGATCGACGAACACACCGGCCGTACCATGCCAGGTCGTCGTTTGTCTGAGGGCCTGCACCAGGCGATCGAAGCCAAAGAAGGTCTGCCGATCCAGGCCGAGAGCCAGACGCTGGCCTCGACCACCTTCCAGAACTACTTCCGCCTGTACAACAAGCTGTCCGGCATGACCGGTACGGCTGATACCGAAGCGTTCGAGTTCCATCAGATTTACGGTTTGGCGGTGATCGTCATTCCGACCAACCGTGCCTTGGCGCGTAAAGACTTCAACGACCTGGTCTACCTGACTGCGGAAGAGAAGTACGCCGCCATCGTTACCGACATCAAGGAAAGCATGGCGTTGGGCCGGCCCGTTCTGGTTGGTACGGCGACCATCGAAACGTCCGAGCACATGTCGGCGCTACTCAATCAGGAAGGCATCGAGCACAAGGTGCTGAATGCCAAGTTCCATGAGAAGGAAGCGGAAATCATTGCCCAGGCCGGTCGTCCGGGCGCGCTGACGATTGCCACCAACATGGCCGGTCGCGGTACCGACATTCTGTTGGGTGGCAACTGGGAAGTTGAAGTCGCCAACCTGGAAAACCCCACACCTGAGCAGATCGCCCAAATCAAGGCCGATTGGCAGAAGCGTCACCAGCAAGTGATTGAAGCCGGTGGTTTGCATGTAATCGCGTCTGAGCGCCATGAATCGCGGCGTATCGACAATCAGCTGCGTGGTCGTGCCGGCCGCCAGGGTGACCCAGGTTCCAGCCGTTTCTATTTGTCGCTGGAAGACAACCTGATGCGCATCTTCGCCTCGGATCGGGTGAAGAACTTTATGAAGGCTCTGGGTATGCAGCCTGGCGAGGCCATTGAGCACCGCATGGTCAGCAATGCCATCGAGAAGGCGCAGCGCAAGGTTGAAGGCCGCAACTTCGACATGCGTAAGCAACTGCTGGAATACGACGACGTGGCCAACGAGCAGCGCAAGGTGATCTATCACATGCGCAACACCCTGCTTGCCGCAGATAATATTGGCGAAACCATTGCCGATTTCCGCCGCGAAGTCGTCGAGAACCTGGTCAACGAACATATCGCGCCACAGTCGCTGCCTGAACAGTGGGACATCGCCGGTCTAGAAGAGGCGCTGTACACCAGCTTCAACTTGCGTCTGCCGATACAGCAGTGGCTCGACGATGATCACAAGCTGTATGAAGAGACCCTGCGTGAGCGCATTCTTGACGAGCTGATCAAGGCTTACAACGAGAAGGAAATCGAGGCCAGTGCCGAAGCGCTGCGCACCTTCGAGAAGCAGATTCTGCTGCGTGTGCTCGACGACCTGTGGAAAGATCACCTGTCGACCATGGATCACCTGCGCCACGGTATTCACCTGCGCGGTTATGCACAAAAGAACCCCAAGCAGGAATACAAGCGTGAGTCTTTCACCTTGTTCCAGGAATTGCTGGATTCGATCAAGCGCGACACCATCCGCGTGCTGTCGCATGTGCAGGTGCGCCGCGAAGATCCGGCCGAAGAAGAGGCGCGTCTGCGTCGCGAGGCCGAGGCATTGGCTGAGCGCATGCAGTTTCAGCACGCGGACGCCTCGGCTATGCCGCCGCAAACCTCTGAAGAGGAGGGTGATGTAGCGGTGGCTGTGGCGCCTGTGCGCACTGAGCCGAAGATTGGCCGTAACGAGCCGTGCCCGTGTGGTTCCGGTAAGAAGTACAAGCACTGCCACGGTCAGGTTAACTAAGCCGACTGTGTAGAGCGGGTTGCGCCGACAGTGAGGTTGGCTATGCTTGGCCCCGCTTGAATAACGCCGCGAACGGTTCGACCGCTCGCGGCGTTTTACCATCTCTCATGTCCTACCCCCTCAAGGAGTGTTCCCTATGGCTGTTGGTCTTGGCCCATTGTCTACCCTGCACCCGGTTCCAGGTTTCGAATTGGGCATCGCTTCTGCGGGCATCAAGCGTCCTGGGCGTAAAGATGTGGTAGTCATGCGATGTGCCGAGGGCTCCAGCGTAGCGGGGGTGTTCACCCTCAATGCGTTCTGCGCCGCGGCCGTGATTCTGGCCAAGAAGCGTGTGCTGGGCAGCGTGCGTTACCTGCTGACCAACACCGGCAATGCCAACGCTGGCACCGGTGAGCAGGGTCTGCGCGATGCGGCGCACACCTGCTCTGCTCTGGCGGCCCTGACCGGGGTGGAGGAGGGGGCCGTGTTGCCTTTTTCCACCGGGGTGATCGGTGAGCCGTTACCCGTGGCGAAGATTGAAGGTGCGCTGCGTGCGGCGCTGGACGATCTGGCGCCGGATCATTGGGCTGAGGCCGCCACGGGCATCATGACCACCGACACCTTGCCCAAGGGCGCCAGCCGCCAGTTCGTGCACGATGGCGTTACCGTTACCGTGACCGGTATTTCCAAGGGCGCCGGGATGATCAAGCCGAATATGGCGACCATGCTGGGTTACATTGCCACCGACGCCAAGGTTGCCCAGGGCGTACTGCAGGATTTGCTGCGCGACGCGGCGAACAAATCGTTCAACCGCATCACCATCGATGGCGATACCTCGACCAACGATTGCTGCATGCTCATCGCTACCGGTCAGGCGGCCCTGCCAGAGATCACCCAGGCCAGCGGCGATCTGTTCGCCAAGCTCAAAGAGGCGGTGTTCAGTGTGTGCATGGACGTGGCACAGGCCATCGTGCGTGACGGTGAGGGTGCAACCAAGTTCGTCACCGTTCAGGTGAACGGCGGTGCAACCCATCAGGAGTGCCTGGACGTTGGGTACGCCGTGGCGCATTCGCCGCTGATCAAGACTGCGCTGTTTGCTTCCGATCCAAACTGGGGACGCATTCTGGCTGCCGTGGGCTGTGCTGGAGTGGCGCAACTGGACGTCAGCTTGATCGACGTGTTCCTGGGTGACGTGTGCATCGCCAGCCGCGGCTGTCGCGCGGCCAGCTACACCGAAGAGCAGGGCTCTGCGGTGATGGCGAAAGAAGAAATCACCATCCGTATTGAGTTGGGCCGTGGCAGCTGCAGCGAGACCATTTGGACCACTGATCTGTCCCACGAGTACGTGAAGATCAACGCGGAATACCGCACCTGATCGACCACGCATCTGCTGTTTGGCTGCCCGCATTCCCGTTGTTCATAGCGCTATGAACAACGGGAATTTGCTATTGCAGGGGGCGCCTTTTAAGGTCGTTTGACCTTCCCGCCCTGAGCGCAGCCCATGTCTCTTACTCTGGTTATCGGTGACAAAACCTATTCGTCCTGGTCGCTGCGTGCGGCGCTGGCCTTGGAACTCAGCGGTGCGCCCTATAGCGAACAGCTGATCGCGCTGAACCGCCCCGAGACTCGCGCACAGATTCTGCAGCACTCGCCGACCGGCAAGGTGCCGTTGCTGATCACTGACGAAGCCATCATCTGGGACTCCCTGGCGATTGGCGAATACCTGGCCGAGTGTTTCCCGGCGGCCCAACTCTGGCCGCAGGAGCGAGCGGCGCGAGCGCTGGCCCGCAGTGCCTGCGCCGAGATGCACAGCGGTTTTTTTGCGCTGCGCAGTCACCTGCCGATGGACCTCAAGCGCAATCAGGCCTTAGCCGAAATACCGGCCGATGCCATGGCTGATATTCAGCGCGTTTGCGCTTTGTGGGCCGAGTGCCGGCAGCGCTTTGCTCAGGCTGGCGGCTTCCTGTTTGGCCAGCCGAGCTTGGCGGATGCCTTCTTTGCCCCGGTGGCAGCGCGTCTGCGCAGTTATCAGGTGGCGCTGCCGGCAGAAGCTGTCGCCTATGTCGAGACGATCTATCAGTGGCCGGCGTTTCAGCGCTGGTACCAGGCTGCTCAGGAGGAACATCTGGCGTGAAGCGTATTCATGTAGCCGCTGCGGTTATTCGCGGTGTGGATGGGCAGATTCTGCTCGCCAAACGCCCCGAGGATAAGCACCAGGGCGGCCTCTGGGAGTTTCCCGGTGGCAAGGTCGAGGCTAGCGAGACGGTGCCGGTAGCCCTGGCCCGGGAGCTGGAAGAGGAGCTGGGTATTCGCCCCAGCGCCGCGCGACCGTTGATTCAGGTGCGTCATGACTACCCGGACAAGCAGGTGCTGCTGGATGTCTGGGAAGTCTCGGCGTTTACCGGCGAGCCCCATGGCGCCGAAGGCCAACCGTTGGCCTGGGTCAGCCCTCGGCAGTTGGGCGATTATGAGTTTCCCGCCGCTAATCGGCCGATTGTCGCGGCAGCGCGCTTACCCGAACGTTATCTGATCACCCCCGAGGGGCTGAGTGGGCCAGAACTGCTGCGCGGTATCCAGGCCGCGCTGAAAAGCGGTATTCGTTTGCTGCAACTGCGCGCTCCGGCGATGTTTGATGCGCAGTACCGCGATATTGCCGTGGATGCTCTCGGCCTCTGTGCGGGCAAGGCGCAGCTGATGCTCAAAGGGCCACTGGAGTGGCTGGGCGACTTTCCCGCTGCCGGCTGGCACCTGACGGCGCAGCAGTTGCGCGAATTGAGCGCTGGCGGCCGACCGTTTCCGCCGCTGCGCTGGCTGGCGGCCTCTTGCCACAGTGCGCAGGAGCTGGAGCTGGCCACGCAGATGGGCGTGGATTTCATCACACTGTCTCCCGTGCAAGCTACCCAGACCCATCCCGATGCGCAGCCGCTGGGCTGGGCGCAGGTTGCCGAGCTGCTGCAGGGCTTCAATCAGCCGGCCTACCTGCTGGGCGGCGTTACCCCGGCCGATGTAGAGCACGCCTGGCAGGTCGGCGCCCAGGGCGTGGCGGGTATTCGCGCGTTCTGGCCCGAGTAGGTGGCGCCGTTGGTCGCCTGCGGGCAAAGAACGTTATAGTCGCGCACCTCAAATGGTGCGCGACAGGTGGGCGTTTAACGGTGCAAGGCATCAAAACATGGTTGAAAGGCTTCTGGCCGGCGCCCATGGCGGTCAGCCTGAGCGAGCGGGTGCTCAGCTGTGTGGGCGCGGTGCTGGGCCTGCTGTTCAGCGGTTGGCTATGCCGCGAGGTGCTGGGCAGTGCCAGCCCATGGCTGATTGCCCCCATGGGCGCGTCGGCGGTGCTGTTGTTTGCCGTGCCGGCCAGCCCTCTGGCGCAACCCTGGTCGATTCTCGGTGGCAACCTGATCTCCGCAATTGTCGGCGTCAGTTGCGCCACCTGGCTCGGTCACGACGCGCTGGTAGCGGCGTTGGCTGGCGGTTTGGCGATTGCCGGGATGTTTGCCCTGCGCTGCCTGCATCCACCGGGTGGCGCGGTGGCACTGACGGCGGTGCTGGCCGGCCCGGAAGTGGCCCAGCTGGGTTATCACTTCGCCCTCTACCCGGTGGGGCTGAACTCCATTGGTCTGCTGCTGATCGCGCTGCTGTTCAATAACGCCTTGCGCCGGCAATACCCGCATCGTCCGCTTGAGCATGGCAACGTGCACAAGACCCGTGATCCGATCCCCCGTGATCGTTTGGGCTTCACCCCGGCGGATCTGGATGCGGTGCTCAAGGCGCGCGGCGAGTTGCTCGATATTTCCCGCGAAGACCTGGAAGAGATTCTCCTGCAAACCGAGGCGCGGGCTTATCAACGCCGCTTTGGCGAGGTGCGCTGTGGCGACATCATGTCCCGTGATGTGCAGACGCTGACGGAGCACAGCAGCCTTACCGAGGCGCGTTTGAGCCTGCATGAGCATCGGCTCAGCGCCATGCCGGTACTCAACCCGCAGGGTGAACTGCAGGGCATGCTCAGCCTGCATGATCTGTTGCTGGCAGACGCCGATACGCAGACCGTCAGCCAATGCATGCGCCGGCAGGCGCCGACCTGCCGCGCCGACTGGCCGGTGACCTATCTGCTGCAGATGCTCACGGATAGCGACGTGCATCGGCTGCCCGTCGTCGATGAACAGCGCCAGTTGCTGGGTATCGTCAGCCAGTCCGACCTGTTGGCGGCGCTGTTTCGTATGTCTCTGCAGAGCCCGGCGTCAGGGGCGGGTTAAGCGCGGGCCTGGGTTATCCTGTGCGCTTCCGCCTGGTTGTTGAGTGTGTTCATGACTGTTGAAGCCCGTTCCCCCTCGAATATGCGCCCCAGCACCCTGCATTTGCCGCGTGGCAACTGGGCGACGGTGTTCGAATGCCTGTGTGCGCATTTCCCGGCGATTGCCCCGGCGGTGTGGCAGGAGCGGATCGCCCGTGGTCGGGTGCTGGACGCCCAGGGGCAGCCGCTCAGCATGGCGGCGGCTTACCGCGAAGGGCTCAAGGTGCACTATTTTCGTGAGGTGCCGGCAGAGACGCCGATTCCCTTCGAAGAAACTCTGCTGTATGTCGATGAGCATTTGCTGGTGGCCGACAAGCCGCATTTTCTGCCGGTGATGCCGGCCGGCGAATACGTCGAGCAGACCCTGCAGGCGCGCCTGGCTAAGCGGCTGGGCAATGCTGACCTGGTGCCGCTGCACCGGATTGATCGGCACACCGCAGGCCTCGTGTTGTTCTCCACCAATCGGCAGAGTCGTGGCCAGTACCAGGCGCTGTTCCGGTTGCGGCAGATGGATAAGTGCTACGAGGCGCTGGCGGCGGCTTTGCCACAACTGGACTTCCCGCTGCTGCGGGCGACGCGGCTGGAGGGCGCTGAGCCGTTCTTCCGCATGCAGGAAGTGGCCGGTGAGGCCAATACTGAAACGCGCATCGAGGTCGCCCAGCGCCTCGGCGAACACTGGCTATATCGGCTGTATCCGGTCACAGGCAAGAAGCATCAGCTGCGTGTGCATCTAGCCGCGCTGGGCGCGCCGATCCTCAATGACCCGTTCTACCCTGAGGTCACCGATGCACCGGATGCCTTGGATGATTACAGCAAACCGCTAAAGCTGTTAGCCAAGGGGCTGAGCTTTATCGACCCGTTGAGTGGTGAGCGACGTAGCTTCGAAAGCCAGCTTAGCCTGCTCTAGTTGTGTGGCTCTTTGGCAGCCGCCTGCCAAAGCACTTCATCAATCCCCTGACGCTTTGCGATCAGCCGCGCGGCGACAAACAGCAGGTCTGACAGGCGGTTGACGTAGGCCAGGCCTACGCCGCGAATCGGTTCCACGGCGTTCAGGTGTTGGCAGCGGCGCTCGGCGCTGCGGGCCAGGCTGCGGCACACATGCGCCTGGGCAATCAGGCGCGAGCCGCCGGGCAGGATGAAGTTCTCCAGTGGGCCGACTTCTTCGTTCCAGCGGTCGATGGCGGCTTCCAGTCGTTCGATTTCCGGGGCCTGCAGCGCCTGGTAGTCGGGCATCGCCAGTTCGCCGCCAAGATCGAACAGGCGATGTTGGCAAGGCGTGAGCACCTCGATGATTTCATTCAATCCGGGGCAATGGGCCGCATGTTCGGCAAGGTCAGCCAGCAGCAGACCGATATGACTATTTAGCGTGTCCACTTCGCCCATGGCATCCACCCGTGGGTGATCCTTGGTCACGCGGCGGCCATCGGCCAGGCCGGTTTCGCCGGCATCGCCGGTGCGGGTGTAGATTTTCGAGAGGCGGTAACCCATGTTCAGAGACCTGTGTCTGGCGTGGCGGCGGTCATGGGCAGGCGCAGGGTAAAGCAGGTGCCCTGGCCGGCTTTGGACTGCACTTCCATCTGCCCTTTGTGGTTGTTGGTGACGATAAAGTAGGAGACAGACAGGCCCAAACCGGTGCCCTGGCCGACTTCCTTGGTGGTGAAGAACGGCTCGAAGATGCGCTTGCGCACCGACTCGGGCATGCCGACGCCATTGTCTTCCACCTGGATTTCCGCCCAAGGCGGCGCCAGGCGTACGCGCAGGGTGATCTGCCCCGGTGTTGTGCTGTCGTCACGTTGATGGATGGCCTGGGCGGCGTTTTTCAGCAGGTTGAGCAGCACCTGTTCCAGTTCGTTGGCGGTGGCTGGCACAGCGGGCAGGTCGGCGGCGAATTCGCGTTGGATGTTCAGGCTCTTGAAGTCGAAGCTGTCGGTCAGGTCGAAGTCGTTGCTGGCGATTTCCAGCGCCTGATCGACCAGCGCGGGCAGGTGGCAGGGCGCCAGCTGGCGGTCGCTGCGGCGGCTGAAGTTGAGCATATGGCTGACGATCTTGGCGGCGCGGCTGCCGGCCTGCTGGATACCGTCGAGCAGGCGCGGGATCTCTCGGGCCTGCAGGTAACGGTCGATGGCTTCCAGGCAGATGCCAGCTTGCTCGGCCTGTTCGCGGTTTTTTTCCAGCTCCGGTGACAGGCGCCGGCGGATGTTCTGCACGTTATGCAGGATGGCCCCCAGGGGGTTGTTGATCTCGTGCGCCATGCCGGCGGCGAGGCCACCCACGGAGAGCATCTTCTCTGATTGCACCATCATTTCTTCGAGGTTGAGGCGCTGGGTGATGTCGTCGATGCGGATCACCACGCCACGGCCGCTGCTGCCGGTCAGCGGGTAGAAGGTCAGGGCGAAGTGCAGAGGTTGTTCATTGCTGCCCCAGGTGACGCGTTCGATTTTTTCCACTTGATGCTGTTCGACAGTGCGTTTTAGCTGCGGCAGAAAGGGTTTGAGCGGCGGGAATGCGAGGAAAATCGGCTGATTCAGTGCCTCGTCCAGGCGGGTGCCGGACAGGCTGCTGGCTTCCTGGTTCCACTGGGTGACATAGAGCTGCTCGTCGAGGGCGATCAGGGCCGAGGGCATGGAGTCGATGATGCTGTTGAGGTAGTTCTGAAAGCCGGTGAGCTTTTTCTCGATTTTGCTGCGCACCTGCACTTCCAGCTCCAGTTTTCGGTTGGAATGGCGGGTTTCTTCCGCAAGGTGCTGGGCCTGGTCGAAGGCTTGCTGGACGTCATCGCGGGCGCGCTTGAGCTGTTGCTCGCGGGCTTCGATGCGCACCAGCATGGTGTTGAAGGCATCGGCCAGGCCGCCGATTTCGTCAGCGTTGCCGCGGCGTGCGCGCAAGGCGTAGTTCTCCTCGCGGGTGACTTGGCGTGAGAGTTCTTCCAGGCGGCGGATCGGTCGGGTGATCAGGCGGCGTACCTGGCGCGAGACAATCAGCCAGAGCACGACGCTCAGGGCGAGAATCACCAGGCTGGCGGTCAGTGTGCCGGTGTAGAACACCCCTGGCAGTTCGCTGGAGGCGACCAGCAGTAAATGGCCGGAATGGCCGGTGTCTTGGGGCAATTCGATTAACTGGCTGATGCGAAACTCACTGTGCCGCCAGGACTCGACCTCTTCAATGTGCTGCGGCAGCTGCAGTTTGCTGCCGCGCTGCAGCTGCGCCAGGCTCAGGCCGTCGGCGTCATAAATCATCGCCGCCCGCAGCGGTGCGTAGTCATCCAGGCGCTTGAGCAGGGCTTTGGCCGCGGCGGGAGAGCTCAGCGCATGTTTGCTCAACTGTGGGCTGGCAATCAGCCGGCCGAGGGTGTGCAGCGCTTGTGGGGCCATGCTTTCCTGGGAGATCCAGTAAGCCGCGCTGATAAAGGCCAGGTTGGCGACCAGCAGTACGGTGGCCAGCAATGCCAGCAGGGCGACCAGCAGTTTGCGGCCGACCGGGAGATTTTCAAGGCGCTGACGCAGGGGCATGGCGAGGTGTGTCGGTGGTGAACGTGTCGGCAGGTTAACGCGCTGCTCAGTAACTGGGCAATCCGCGTGCGTTGAGGTGCGTGAGCAGTTGGCTGTGCAGGGCGTTTAAATGGGGTAGCAGCAGTTGGTGGCGCTGCGCAGCATCGCAGGCATAACCCAGCAGGTAGGCGATTTCTGTGCGTCGGCCCTGGCTGACATCTTGGTGCATGGAGGAAAAGTTTGCGGCGGTGGCTAGGATGACCCGTTGCACGTCGCCATACAGGTTCTCGGCGGCCGCGCTATGGCCGCAGCGCTGCAGCAACTCACTCAGCTCGCTGCACAAGCAGGCCACCTGCGCCGGGTGTTCGCGCAACCCACCATTGCGGCAGTCATGCAGCACGGTGAGGGGGTTGATGGCGCAGTTCAGCGCCAGTTTGCGCCACAAGCGGCTGAGAATATCCAGGCTCCAGTCATGAGCAATTCCGGCGAGTTGTAAATCAGCCAGCCAGGCCGGTGGCTGCCCATCAAGCGGGTCGCCGAGCCAGGTATGGCCGTGGCCAGCAAACACCACCTGGAAATCCGCCTGGCGAAACGCGCCTTCGGTGCTGGACGCCATAATGCAGCGCGCCTGCGGGGCCGCGCGCGCGACCTCGTCCTGGCTGCCCAGGCCATTTTGCAGCAATAGTATTTCCGCACCGGCGACTAAGCGTGGCGCCAGTTGGCTCACTGCTGTGGCGGCATCGTAGGCCTTACAGGCCAGCAGCAGGCGCTGGATCGGCTGCGGATCGGTGCTTGTTTGGGCCGCGATGGCGAAGCGCTGCGCCTGGCCCTGTTCAATTAGGGTCAGGCCGCCGGCGTGTTGATAGCTGCGTAGGCGCTGTGTATCACGCAGGATCAGCTGTACCGGCAGGCCGGCCCGCGCCAAGCGGGTTGCCCACAGGGTGCCCAGGCTGCCGGCCCCGAGGATATGCCACATGCTGAGCGCGGGTTACTGCTGCAACGGCAGACGCAGTGCCGTTACGCGGCCGCTGCTGTAAGACTCGCTCAGCAATTTCTCGGCGTGTTGAGTGATTTGCTCCGCGGTACACGGCAGGCCTTTGGCGTCGAGGCCTACCAAGCTGATCCCGGCTTTGAGGCTGATAAAGCCTTCGCTGGTTTTGAAAGCCTTGAGGTTGATGCCATCGTGCAGGCGTTTAAAGCTGCTGGGCGAACACTCATGCAGGTCGCTTAGCAGGGTGATGAGGCCAAAGTGGTTTTCATCCAGACGCACCAACACATCCAGTGGCCGCACTAACTGCTGCAGGCGTCGGGAAACACCGCTCAGCAGCTCGTTATAAAAGGCTTCGCCATGCTGCTGGTGCAGTCTATGAACGTCCTGTAAGCCAATCAGCAGGTAACACAGCGCGCCGCCACGGGATTCAATCTGGCGCAGGCTGTCGAGCATCTTCTGATGCAAATAGCGGTTGTTACCCAGGCCCGTGAGTGGGTCGATCAGGTTGCGTTGCTCCAGGCTGGCGATGTTGTCGGTGAGCAGGCGATTTTCTTGCAGCAGGCGCTGCAGGCTGTTGCACAGACGGTCGGCGGCGAAGACCCGTGGCAGCAGTTGCTCGTTCATGGCCGCTTTGCTAATAAAATCATCAACACCGCTGTCGAAGGCTTCGCTCAGTACGTTTTCGCCTTCCTTGCCGGTGAGCAGGATGACGTAGGTGTAGTGGTGAGCCATTTCGTCGAACTGGCGCACCTGCACGGTCAACTCCAGGCCATTCATCTCCGGCATCAGCCAATCGGCCAATAAAACGCTGGCGGGGCGCTGTTCGAGCAGTTTGATGGCTTCGGCGGCGCTGCTGGCGAAGCGTAGATCCTGATAACCCGCCTGGCTCAGGGCGCGCCCGATCATGGCGCTGGAGAACTTGGCGTCATCGACGACCAAAATACTCAGGTGGGGGTTCGACATGGGCAGGCTCGCTAAAGGGAAATCACGTGGGCCCGGTACTTCGCCGGGCAGTGTGTGTGGCTAGCATTATATAATGGCCGGGTTTTTTTACCGTCAAGCCAGGTGTGCCCCATTCGTGATGCAGGGCGCGCCGTCTATCAGGAGTAAGCCCATGCCCTCGTTCGACGTGGTGTCCGAGTTGGACAAACATGAAGTGACCAACGCCATCGACAGTGCCATTAAAGAGCTGGACCGTCGTTATGACCTGCGCGGTAAAGGTAGCTTTGAGCTGAAAGAGCTGACTGTCAACCTGACAGCCGATGCGGATTTCCAGTTGGAGCAGATGGTTGAGATTCTCAAGCTCTGCCTGGTCAAACGCAAGATTGACGTGCAGTGCCTGGAATTTAAGGACGCCTACCCATCGGGCAAGAGCGTCAAGCAGGAAGTGATCTTGCGTGAAGGCATCGAGAAGGACTTGGCGAAGAAGATCGTCGCGCACATCAAGGACAGCAAGCTCAAGGTTCAGGCTGCTATCCAGGGCGAGCAGGTGCGTATTACCGGCAAGAAGCGTGATGACTTGCAGGAAGCGATTGCCGCCCTGCGTGCCAAGGATTTCGGTATGCCCTTGCAGTTCAATAACTTCCGCGATTAACGCGTGAGTATTGAACCTTGGCGCCGAGCAGGCGTCGCAACGGTGTAAGTGCAGTAAAACCGCCACGGCTTGCCGTGGCGGTTTGTTTTTAGGCTTTAAAAAGGATTAACAAATGGAATTTAACGTCGAACAAGTCGTGAAGATGTCGGAAGCCTGGTTGCCCGTCGTGCTGGAATACAGCGGCAAGCTGACCCTGGCCTTGATCACTTTGCTGATCGGTTGGTGGTTGGTCAGTAAGCTCGTCAGCAGTATTGGTCGTGTACTCGACATGCGTCAGGTTGACCGGGCGCTCGGCAGTTTTATCTGTAGCCTGGTCGGCATCGTGCTGAAAGTGCTGCTGCTGGTCAGCGTAGCCTCGATGGTTGGGGTGGAAACCACCTCCTTTATAGCCGTTATCGGTGCCGCCGGTCTGGCCATTGGCCTGGCCTTGCAAGGCAGCCTGGCAAACTTCGCGGGCGGCGTCTTGATCATGCTGTTTCGTCCGTTCCGTGCCGGCGATTGGATCGAGGCGCAGGGCGTATCGGGCAGCGTCGACAGCATTCAGATTTTCCATACCACGCTGAAAACCGCCGATAACAAAGTGGTGATCGTGCCCAACGGCAGCTTATCGAATGGTCATATCACCAACTATTCGCGCGAGCCTAAGCGTCGCGTCGACATTAACGTGGGTATCGATTACTCCAGCGATATCAAAACGGCGCGTGACGTGCTGCTGGAAATTGCCAAAGACCCGCGCGTGCACAGCGAACCCGCTCCCGTGGTGTTTGTGACCGGGCTGGGTGACAGTGCGGTCAACCTGTCTTTGCGGGTGTGGGTGGCAACGTCCGACTTTTGGCCGGTCACCTTCGCCTTTACCGAGCAGACCAAGGAACGCATGGACGAGGCGGGTATTGGTATTCCATTCCCGCAGCGCGTGGTGCATTTGGTACAGCAGAGCAGTTGAAGCCTGCTTGAGCGCTCGCCGCGTTAGCGGCGAGTGGCGTTGTAAAGCTCGTTGAAGTCGCGGCCCATCGCTTTTTGATAATGGCTTATCAGGTATTGCCAGTCGGTTTGATCCCAGGGCGAATGGCGACGCAGCTGCAGCATGTCGTGCATGGCTGCCTGCTTGCTGGTCAAACGGCGCCGGCATTTCTCTAGATCAAGCAGTGCGACCTCGGGCACAGCTGCAGAGCCCTCGCCGTTAATGCGCACAAAAATATGCTTGATATAGATGCAGCCATGCTGCCAGCGCGCAGTGTGCAGGCGGGCAAGCGTGTGGGCGACTTCTACCAGCAGTTGCTGATGCATTGTTTCGCCACATTGCTCGCGCCCGTTGCTGGCATACCATTGATCAATCGGCTGAAAACCTTCCAGCGCCTTGGTGATCAGCAGCGCTCGCCAACCATCACTGCTGCGCTGGGCTGCGCAGTAAACAATTTCGGGGACGGTGACGCCAGCCTTGCGGGCGCCGAGCAGTGCTTCTTGCTCACGCAGTACGGTTGGCCGGCCAAAAGGGTGGAGCAGGCTGCGGTGAATATGGCCCGTTTGGCGTTTTGCGTAGAGTAGCGAGGCGTCTTTGTAAATACGCTGCACACCACTGTAACCGCCTCGGCGATCGTTGGGTTCCTCGACCCACTCACCTTGGGTCTGCCACCAGCTTTCGAAGCCGGCTGACTTGGATGACGTGTTTGAGGTGCTCAATATCGCTGACATAATTTGCCCTTAATGTGGGTGTCTGCAACCAGCAAAACCTATGCCGGTTGGCCTGATACGGCCACTCTCGGATTATTGTTATGGGTGCTCGGTTGGGATAGCTCCGCTGGCCTCTTGTGGCTGTGACTGTTCGCGTCGCCATTGCAGAATAATCAGGATCAAGGTTGGGATACCCAGTGCAGCCGTCACCAGGAAGAACTGGGCGTAGCCGAATGTTTCCACCATCACGCCTGAATAACCACCGATCAGTCGTGGTAACAACAGCATGATTGAGCTGAGTAGGGCGTATTGGGTGGCGGAGAATTTCAGGTTGGTCAGGCTCGACAGATAAGCTACGAATGCCGCCGTCGCCAGGCCGGCGCTGAAGTTGTCGGCTGAAATGGTCACGATCAACATCTGCAAGTCCGCGCCCATGCCGGTCAGCATCAGGAACAGCAGGTTAGTTGCGGCTGAGGCGGCGCCGCCAATAAACAGGATCGGCATAATGCCGAATCGTACGATCAGCAAGCCGCCGACCCCAGCCCCCACGAGCGTCATCACCAAGCCAAAGAGCTTGCTGACGCTGGCGATCTGATCTTTGGTAAAGCCTTGGTCGATATAGAACACATTGGCCATTACGCCCATCACGGTGTCCGACATGCGGTAGGTGGCAATCAGGCCCAGCAGCAGGAAGGCCTGCCAGCGGTAGCGCACGATAAAGTCGTTGACCGGCGTCAGTACGGGGGCCAGGCCGCGCCGCCCCATGGACGATAAGCACAGGGCGCTGAGAATGGTGTAGAGCAGGGCGCGCAGGAAGGCGCGGTCTTCCAGCAGCAGGTCGAGCACGCTGTTCTGACCATTAACCAGGCTGGCAAAGTCGGTGTAATAAAACTGGGTGAACATCGCCGGTACCGACACCAGCAGCACAATCAACACCAGCACCGAGGCAATCTGATGGCTGAAGCCATAACGCGCCGCGGCGAGTTGGGTGCGCAGCGGCACATCCGGCTCGCGCATCCACAGGCTGGTCAGCAGCCCGGGGAGCATCAACATGGCAAACAGCATGTAGGTGCCAGCCCAGGCACCGTGCTGATAGAGCAGGGCGGTGGAGCCAAAACCTTCGGCAAAATATAGCGCACCGGCGGTGGCCAGCAGGGCGGCAACGCGGTAACCGGCCATATAGCTGGCGGCGAGTGCAGCCTGGCGGGTGTCGTCGACAATTTCCAGGCGATAGGCGTCGACGGCGATGTCCTGGGTGGCTGACGCGAAGGCCACCAGGACAGCCAGGGAAATCAGCCAGGTCAGGTGAGTTTGTGGGTCACACAGGGCCATGCCGGCCAGGCCAATGGCAATCAGGATTTGTGACAACACCAGCCAGGAGCGGCGCCGGCCCAGCTTGCCCAGCAGCGGTAAGCGCCATTGATCGAGCAGGGGCGACCACACCCATTTAAAGGCATACGCCAAGCCGATCAGGCTGGCAAAGCCAATGGTGTCGCGCGCTACACCGGCTTCGCGTAACCAGACGGAAAGGGTCGAAAACACCAGCATATAGGGTAGGCCGGCGGCGAACCCAAGCAGGAGCAGCACCAATGTCGACGGGCTGGAGTAGGCAGCAATGGCATCACGCCAGCTTTTACGAGGCATTAAAGGGGTATCAGCCTGAGATTGACCTAACAAAGGGCGCACTCTAACCGCTGTGCTCTGTTGGGCGCCAGCCATAGCGCGGCATATCCACCCGATCGTTATGGATTTGCACACCTTCCTCGCGTAGGCGGCTGCGCTGCTCTGTGCCGGCTTGGCTAGCGGCAGGTAAGCCGAGGCGCCCGCCTGCGCAAATGACCCGGTGCCACGGCAGGGTTGTGCCGTCCGGTAGCCGGCTGAGAGTGCGTCCGACCCAGCGCGCGGCGCGGCCCAAGCCAGCATAGGCGGCCAGTTGTCCGTAACTCACCACGCGGCCTGCGGGTATTAGGCTCAGCGCTGCATAAAGTGCCGTGCAGCGCTCCGTCTGGCTTGCTGTGTGCTGACCTGGCGCGGCATGCTGCGGCACTTGTCCTGGCTCGCTATCTGGCTTTTCCAACATGCTGCTACGTAACCTGCTGTGTTTATTGAGTCTTAGTCTGACCGCGCCTGCATGGGCGGACACGGTGTGGCTGAACAATGGTGACCGTCTGAGCGGCGAGATAGTTCTACTCGATGGCGGAAAACTGGCCCTGAAGACCCAATATGCCGGACAGGTGCTGATTGCCTGGAAGGATATCGACACCCTGCGCTCGGACAAACCCCTGCTGGTTCGGCGTCAGGGCCTCGACAGCGAGCGCAGTAATCAGCTGGAAGCCGCCGGCAAAGGCATGGTGCGGGTGGTCAGTGAGCGGACGCAGGCAGTGCCGCTGGCCAGCATCACGCGCTTGATTCCACCGAGACCGGTGCTGCAGGACCGTCTTTGGGAGGGCAACCTGGACGCCAAGCTTGATATGGAACGCGATGACAACGACACCGACGAGTGGAAATTCAAGGGTAATACGCGCATGGAGCATGGGCGCTGGCGGCACGTACTCAGCGGTGACTTGGAGCGCAAGGTCAAGAATGAGGCGAAAACCGCAGACAATTGGCAGTTGGAATACGACCTTGACCGCTTTATCACGGATAACTGGTTCTGGCGGGTCGGTGCCGAACAGAATGAAGATGAGTTCGCCTTCTTCACCCGTCAGCGTTCGCTGGGAACAGGGCCGGGTTATCGTTTCTGGGACAACGAATTAGGTCGGCTGGATGTGGTCGGTCAATTCAATCGTTTGCAACTGCAAACCCGCGATGCCGATCTGGCACTCAACACCTACTCGTTTTCCTGGGATTACAAACGTCTGCTCTGGGGCACGCGTTTGGAGTTCTACAGTACGGCCGAGCTACAGCTGCCGGATATCGAGCAGATCGACTATGTACTCGACAGTGAAGTAGGCCTGCGTTACCGCCTTAACCAATGGGCGCGGCTGTCGCTGCTCTACGAGTTGGACCAAGTGCGTGGGCTCGGTCAGTCCGCAAGTGAGCGGCGCTATTTGTTGGGGGTGGGTGTCGGTTGGTAAGACGAATAGGCTGAACTCACGTTGCATCTGTCGGTCAGTGCTTGCTCTGGCAGCGTGCGTACGGATAATGCGCGGCCCTCCGCACACACCTTGATAGAAAGCCTCTCCCTATGTTTTCCAGAACCCTGCTTTGCTTGGCCCTTACGCTTGCTGCCACACCCGCATTGGCGGACACCGTCTGGTTGAAAAACGGCGACCGCCTGACCGGCAAGATCAAGTTCTACGACGGAGGCAAGCTGCTGCTGGTAACCGACTACGGCGGCGCCATTGCTTTGAGCTGGAGCAAGATCGCCACCCTGGAAAGTGATCAGGAATTGCTGGTCAAGGAAAGCGCCATCAGCGGTGAGCGGGCAAAAGCCCTGCAGGCGGCGGAGCCTGGCAAGGTCACGTTGGTCAACGGCGAGGCGCCCAAGACCATTGAATTGGCCAGTATTCAACAGATTCTCAAGCCCAAGCCATTGGTTGAGGACCTTGTCTGGAAGGGCAATATTGATGCCGCGCTGGACTACAAACGTGCCGAGCGCGACACCGACGACTATGACGTCAGCCTGAAAACCCAGGCGCGCCATGGTCTGTGGCGGCACCACGCCGAGGCGGAATACAACCGTGAGTTCCAGAATGACGTGGTGACCACCGATGACTGGAGTGCCGAATATGCGCTTGACCGTTTTTTGACTGAGAAATGGTTCTGGCAGGGGCGTATGGAATATAAGCGTGACCGCATTGAAGACGTGCGTCGTCAGCGTACGCTAGGCACCGGGCCGGGTTATCAGTTCTGGGATAATGAGCTGGGCGCCTTTTCCGTGGGTGCTCTGCTTAATCGCAGCGACTATGAGTATGAAAATGGCGAGCAAGACCGTTTTTACGCCGTGAGCATGAAGTGGGATTACAACCGTTACTTGATCGGTAAGAGTGTCGAGTTGTTCAGTGATGGTGAGGTGGGTAAGCCACTGGCGAATGTCGCGGACTACACCCTGGATGCCGCCGTAGGGCTGCGCTACAAACTGACCGACTGGGCCTCGCTGAACATGAAGGCCGAGAAAGACCTGGTTAGCGGCTCGGAGGGCGAGCTGGACGAAACCCGTTACAGCTTGGGTTTTGGCGTCGGCTGGTAAGCTGAGGTTGTAAACAAAAAGCCCCGCAGATGCGGGGCTTTTTGTTTTAAACATTCAAGATCTCGCGAGCTAGAGTCAGCCTAGGCAAAAGCACTCGCGGGCGCGGAGTTTACAGCTGTAAATGAGCAAGCCCGCGAGTGCTTTTAACGACGGGTGGCCGACGCGCAGCAGATCGGTGCGGATTACAACCGCAGGCCGCCGTCCAGCTCAAGGATCCGACCGGTGTAGTAGTCGTTTTCCAGGATGTAGGCCACCGAGTGTGCGATCTCTGCCGGCTTGCCCATGCGGCGCAGCGGGATAACCGAAGTCATGCGCTCCAACGCTTCCGGCTTCATGCTGGCAACCATTTCGGTTTCGATAAAGCCCGGCGCCACGCCGGCAACGCGGATGCCGTAACGTGCCAGTTCCTTTGCCCAGACCACGGTGTCGGCCGCTACACCGGCCTTGGCGGCGGAGTAGTTAGCCTGGCCGATATTGCCTGCGCGGGAAATCGAGGAGATGTTAATGATCGCGCCTTCATTCTTCAGCTCAATCATCTTCGCCGCCACTTCACGGGTGCAGAGGAACACGCCGGTGAGGTTGACGTCGATCACCGATTGCCACTGGGCCAGGCTCAGCTTGGTCATTTCGCCGTCCTTGACCTTGATGGTCAGGCCGTCGCGCAGGATGCCGGCGTTGTTCACCAAACCGTTGATAGCGCCGAAATCGTCGGCAATCTGCGCCACGGTTTGGGTCACTTGTTCTTCATTGGCGACGTTGCACAGGTAAGCACGCGCTTCTACGCCCATGGCTTTGCAGGCGGCCACGGCTTCGTCGAGCTTTTCCTGGTTGAGGTCGACCAGCGCCAGTTTGACGCCTTTCTCGGCCAGGTACTCGGCCATAGCGCGACCCAGGCCCTGGCAGCCGCCGGTGATGACGATAACTTTGTCTTTGAGTTGCATTGCGTATCCCCAAGTAAATGGAACCGCTGCAACCTCTGCTGCCGCGCCGGCCATAACGCGTTAAGAGTGTTTGGCTCGGCGTACGAGAGGTTCAATCGGCTCTGCGGTGTAACCTTGCCGGCGCTGTAACCGTTATCCTAAAGCGCCTGTCCGTTAGTGACGGATTCTATGCAAGGAGTCATAAGGTGAGCGTGAAAGCCGGCAAGCATGCCCGAGAATTGCTGCTCAAGGAATACCGGGGCGTGCTCAGCACCCATTCCAAGGCCATGCCGGGTTTCCCTTTCGGATCAGTGGTGCCCTATTGCCTGGATGCCGACGGTTATCCGCTGATATTGATCAGCCGCATTGCCCAGCACACCCATAACCTCAAACAAGATGGCAAATGCTCACTGCTGGTGGGCGAGCGCGGCGCGGAAGATGTGCAGGCGGTTGGTCGCCTCACGTTGCTCGCTGAAGCCCGGCCGGTGCAGGATGGCGCGCTGATTGAGGCCGCCGCGCAGCGCTATTACCGCTATTTCCCCGAGTCGCGCGGTTATCACCAGGCGCATGACTTCGACTTCTGGCGACTGGAGCCGGTGCGCTGGCGTTATATCGGTGGTTTTGGCGCGATTCATTGGCTGGATCAGGTGGCGTTGAGCAATCCGTTTGCCGGCGACAGTGAACTCAGCATGCTCGAGCATATGAATAGCGATCATTCCGTGGCTATTGCCCATTATGTCGAGCTGGCCAGTTTGCCCAGTCAGGCCCCCGCCGAGATGGTTGGTGTCGACAGCGAAGGCTTCCATCTGCGTATTGCCCAAGGGGTGCATTGGCTGGCCTTTCCAACATCCTGTAACAGTCCGCTTGAGGTGCGCCAGGCCCTGGTAACCCTGGCCCGCGCTGCAGTCTGGCCGACCGATGGTCAGCCTTCAGCTTGAATTCAGCGCGATACCCCATACTTCACTTCTACTGGAAGCTGTTCTTCCATTAAGGAACCTTTGATGCGTGCTTTTCTGTTCTTATTTTTGCTCTTCCCGCTGATTGAACTGGCCGTGCTGATTCAAGTGGGCAGCACCATCGGTGTGTTGCCGACTCTGTTGCTGGTCGTCGGCTCGGCGATTCTCGGCAGTGTGCTGCTGCGGGTGGCGGGTGTTGCTACGGCGTGGCGTGCCCGGGAAAAACTGGCGCGTGGTGAATTGCCTGAGCAGGAAATGCTTGAGGGCCTGCTGATTGCTGTCGGCGGTGGCCTGCTGCTGTTACCCGGTTTTATCAGCGATTTCTTCGGGATCTTCTGTCTGATTCCCTTCACCCGTCGGCTGTTGGTTAACAAGGTGCGTCTGCGTGCGGCTGAACAGGCCATGCGTCAGCGCGCTTTTTTCGATGACCAGGCCGCGCGCTCGGGGCAAGTGCGGCCGAATGTGCTGGAAGGCGAGTACGAGCGCCGCGAGTGAGTGCGCCGGCGGGTAATTTTCGATAAAGATTTCACCCTCAGCCCTTGAAATCCCTCTGCGCGCCCTTATGTAGCGGTCACCGCAAGGTTTTTTGTCATTCAGACAAATCAGACTTCAGCGCTGCGCCTGGCGTAGTGCTACCGGCCTAGCCGGATTTTGCTAACCCACCGGTGCATACACCGGTCGAAAAACCATCTATTGGGAGAGATCGACAATGAAGCTTCGTCCTCTGCATGACCGCGTCGTAATCCGTCGCAGCGAAGAAGAAAAGAAAACCGCAGGCGGCATCGTGCTGCCAGGTTCCGCTGCCGAGAAAGCCAACAGCGGTGAAATCCTCGCTGTCGGTACCGGCCGCGTGCTGGACAACGGTGAAGTGCGTGCGCTGGCCGTCAAGGTCGGTGACAAAGTGGTGTTCGGCCCGTACTCCGGCAGCAACACCGTCAAAGTTGATGGCGAAGACCTGCTGGTAATGGCTGAGAACGAGATTCTCGCCGTAATTGAAGGTTGATTTCAGCGCCCGTCGCTACGAATTCCGCTCTATTTGAACGAATTAAGGAATAACCATCATGGCTGCTAAAGAAGTTAAATTCGGCGATTCCGCCCGTAAAAAAATGCTCACAGGTGTCAACGTCCTGGCTGACGCAGTAAAAGCGACCCTCGGCCCGAAAGGCCGTAACGTGATCATCGAGAAGAGCTACGGCGCGCCGACCATCACTAAAGACGGTGTTTCCGTTGCCAAAGAAATCGAGCTGAAAGATCGCTTTGAAAACATGGGCGCGCAGCTGGTTAAAGACGTTGCTTCCCGTGCTAACGATGACGCAGGCGACGGCACCACCACTGCCACCGTTCTGGCTCAAGCCATCGTCAACGAAGGCCTGAAAGCCGTCGCTGCTGGCATGAACCCAATGGACCTGAAGCGCGGCATCGACAAGGCGACCATCGCCATCGTTGCTGAGCTGAAGAACCTGTCCAAGCCATGCGCTGATACTAAGGCCATCGCTCAGGTCGGTTCGATCTCCGCTAACTCCGACAGCTCCATCGGCGAAATCATTGCCGAAGCCATGGAAAAAGTCGGTAAAGAAGGCGTGATCACCGTTGAAGAAGGCTCGGGCCTGGAAAACGAACTGTCGGTTGTTGAAGGCATGCAGTTCGACCGCGGTTACCTGTCCCCTTACTTCATCAACAAGCCGGACACCATGGTGGCCGAGCTCGACGCCCCGGCGATCCTGCTGGTTGATAAGAAGATCTCCAACATCCGTGAGCTGCTGCCAGTTCTGGAAGCTGTGGCCAAGTCCGGCCGTCCGCTGCTGATCGTGGCTGAAGACGTTGAAGGCGAAGCCCTGGCGACTCTGGTTGTGAACAACATGCGCGGTATCGTTAAAGTCGCTGCCGTTAAGGCGCCAGGCTTTGGCGATCGTCGCAAGGCCATGCTGCAGGACATCGCTGTGCTGACTGGCGGTACCGTTATCTCCGAAGAGATCGGTCTGAGCCTGGAAAGCGCCACCCTGGAGCACCTGGGTAACGCCAAGCGCGTGATCCTCAGCAAAGAAAACACCACCATCATCGACGGTGCTGGCGTTCAGGCTGATATCGAGTCGCGCGTTCTGCAGATCCGTAAGCAGATCGAAGACACTTCGTCCGACTACGACAAAGAGAAGCTGCAAGAGCGTCTGGCCAAGTTGGCTGGCGGTGTTGCCGTGATCAAAGTCGGTGCCGGTACCGAAGTTGAAATGAAAGAGAAGAAAGCCCGCGTTGACGACGCCCTGCACGCCACCCGCGCAGCCGTTGAAGAAGGCGTGGTACCTGGCGGTGGCGTGGCACTGGTTCGCGCTCTGCAGGCCATCAGCGAACTGAAAGGCGACAACGCCGATCAGGACGTCGGTATCGCGCTGCTGCGTCGCGCTGTTGAAGCGCCGCTGCGTCAGATCGTTGCCAACGCTGGCGGCGAGCCAAGCGTAGTGGTCGACAAGGTCAAGCAGGGTTCGGGCAACTACGGCTTCAACGCCGCGACCGACACCTACGGCGACATGATCGAGATGGGTATTCTCGATCCGGCCAAGGTCACTCGTTCGGCACTGCAAGCTGCCGCTTCGATCGGTAGCCTGATGATCACCACCGAAGCGATGATCGCCGAAGTGGTTGAAGACAAGCCAGCCGCTGGCGGTATGCCAGACATGGGCGGCATGGGTGGCATGGGCGGCATGATGTAAGCCAGCCCGGCCCCTCACAGGCCGTCGCCAGGCGGCCTGTACGTTGTAAAGAAAACCCCGTGCCTGTCACGGGGTTTTCATTTTTCTGCGCTATAACAGTCCGGCACAACAAAGCGGTACGTCAATTGCTTTAGGTAATCCGTGCTCCCGGACTGGAGCCTGTCAATTTGCGCAGTGCTGCTAAGCAGCCATGCCGCTTCTTGTTTTGACCTCACCTGGATGTGCTCTACCACGCTGTTTTCACGGGGTGGGTGGAGGTTGTGTCGGTTACGGTTTGCCAGTGCCGGCTTTAAAACCCTGTGCTCTATGGCGCACCGCCTTAATGCAAATGGGCAATTAAGTGACCCTAAGGTTGTTACCGCCTGGGGGCCATGCCCTGGTTTGCTGAAGTATTGAACCATTGGTGCGTGTGCGGTTCGAAGGCGTGGCCTGCCAAATGGCTTGCGTGTGGATCAGGACGATCTGAATGCAGTTGCCGGAAGCGTCTGGCACTAACGGCCGTCTGTCGCCTAACGCGACGCAGCGGTGATCAGTGAACTAGGGTCTACAAACAGCGTTTGGCAGCGCTATCAAGAGGTTGCAGTGATGAAGTTAGAAATCGCACGAGGTTTGTTTTTAGTAGGCGCACTCAGTGTGGCCTCGCTCGCGGCGGCGGCTTGGCACGAAGCCAGCCCCCAGGTCATCACGTTGAGCGAACGTGGCTACTGTCCGATACCGCTGCAGGCGCGCGCAAGCGAGGTGATGAGGCCTGATCAGGACTTGCTGCTGTTTATGTTTAGCCTGTCCCAGGGCGCGCGCTCGCAAGGTTGATACGCGTTACCTGAGGTACTTGATGCCCACAAAAAAGCCCTGCAATGCAGGGCTTTTTTGTGGGCGGCCTTGCATGGCCGCCACGGTTCGCTTCGCTGTGTTATCCGTGAGCCTTGGCAGGTGCTGCGGGTGCATCCGGTTGCGCCAGCAGGCTGTAGACACAGGGCAGCACGAACAGGGTAAACAGCGTGCCAATCGACATGCCGGTGGCGATCACCAGGCCGATGTCGAAGCGGCTGACCGCACCGGCACCGGTGGCGAGGATCAGCGGCACCATGCCGAATACCATCGCGGCGGTGGTCATCAGCACCGGACGCAGGCGAATTGCCGCCGCTTCCTCAACGGCCTCACGTCGCGACAGACCTTTTTCGCGGCGCAGCTGGTTAGCGAACTCTACGATCAGGATGCCGTGCTTGGTGATCAAGCCAATCAGTGTGACCAGGCCCACCTGGGTGTAGATGTTCATGCTCGACAGGCCGAGGAACAGCGGAATCAACGCACCACAGATCGACAGCGGTACCGTGACCATGATCACCAGTGGGTCGCGGAAGCTTTCGAACTGCGCCGCCAGCACCAGGAAGATCAGTGCCAGGGCCAGGCCAAAAGTCACGTACAGCGCGTTGCCTTCCTGCACCAGCTGGCGCGAGGCGCCGGCAAAGTCGTAGGCAAAACCTGCGGGTGCTTCCTCGCGCATGATTTGCTCAACGGTTTCGATGGCTTCACCCATGCTGACGATCGGTACGCCCTGAATGATCGCCGAGTTGAGTTGTTGGAACTGATTGAGCTGGGTCGGCCGGGCTCGGTCGCTGACCTTGACCAGGGTGGACAGGGCCAGCATCGCGCCGCTTTCGCTTTTCACGTAGTAGCTACCCAGCCACTCGGGGTTATCGCGGTACGCGCGCTCGACCTGGGCAATCACCTTGTAGCTACGCCCGTCGATGGTGAAGCGGTTGATCTCACCTTCACCGAGCAGGCTGGCCAGGGTCAGGCCGAGGTCTTCCATGGATACGCCCATTTGCGCGGCTTTCTCGCGGTCGATCTCCACCACCACTTCTGGCTTATCGAAGGCCAGGTCAACGTCGAGAAAGGCAAACTTGCCCGACTCTACGGCGCGTGTTTTGACCTTCTCCGCCACCTGCAGCAGTGACTGATAGTCACTCGGCGTATTGATCACGAACTGGAACGGCAGGCCCTCACCCGTGCCCGGTAGGGAAGGGAGGTTGAAGCCGAAGATCTGCAGGCCGGCAATTTGCGAAAGGCGGCTTTGTACCTCCGGCAGGATCTCCATTTGCGTGCGCTCGCGCTCGTTCCACGGGGTCATCAGAAAACCCCCGATACCCGATTGCACGCCGTTGAAGCCGTTGATCTGGAACGAGGAGTAGTACTCGGGGAACTCCTTGAAGATGCTGACGAATTCATCGGTGTACTTGTTCAGGTACTCCAGGTTGGTGGGCTGCGGTGCGTTGGCGATCATGAAAATGATGCCTTGGTCTTCCTCGGGGGCCAGTTCGCTTTTGGTGAACTTAAGCAGCACCGGGATCAGGCACATGACGATCACCGCAAACACCAACACTACCGGGAGCGTGTCCAGGGTGCCGTGCAGGGCGCGCTGATAGCGCTGCTTGAGGCCATCGAAAATCTGGTCGAGCTTGTGCGCCAAGCCCGATGGATTCTCTTCATGGCGCAGCAGCTTGGCGCACATCATCGGTGACAGGGTCAGGGCGACGATGCCAGAGATGATCACCGCACCGGCCAGGGTCAGGGCAAACTCCTTGAACAGCGCGCCCGTGAGGCCTTCAAGGAAGCCGATAGGCGCGTACACCGCCGCCAGGGTGATGGTCATCGACACCACCGGCACGGCGATCTCCCGCGCGCCTTCGATGGCCGCATCGAAAGGCGTTTTGCCTTCTTCGATATGCCGGTGGATGTTCTCCACCACCACGATGGCATCGTCCACCACCAGGCCGATCGCCAGCACCATGGCCAGCAATGTCAGCAGGTTGATCGAGTAACCCATGAGCTGCATAAAGAACAGTACGCCGATCATCGACAGCGGAATGGTGATTACCGGGATCAGCACCGAGCGGAAGGCGCCGAGGAACAGGAACACCACGACGATGACGATCAGCACCGCTTCAAACAGGGTCTTGACCACCTCATCGATGGACGCCTGGATAAACAGCGTGGCGTCGTAAGCGATGGACACCTTGAGGTTGGGTGGCAGCTGGGCCTCCAGGTCCGGCATGACCTTGCGTACTTCTTTGATCACATCCAGCGGGTTGGCCCCGGGCGTGCCCTTGATGGCGATGTACACCGATGGCGTACCGTCGAAGGAGCTGATTGCGTCGTAGCTTTCCGCGCCCATTTCCACCCGCGCCACATCGCGGATCAGCACCCGGCTATCGCCCACGGTTTTCAGCGGGATAGCGGCAAAGGCCTCGGGGGACTTGAGGTCGGTTTCGGCGTTGATGCTGGTTACTACGTACTGGCCTTTTACTTCGCCCGCCGCGGCGAGGAAGTTGTACTTACGCACCGCCTCGTTGACGTCGCCAGCGGTTATGCCATAGGCGCCCATCTTCACTGGGTCGAGCCAGAGGCGCATGGCGAACACTTGATTGCCGAGAATCTCGGCCTCGGCCATGCCGGGCAGGGTGGCCAGCTTGGGCTGGATGACGCGTGACAAATAGTCGGTGATCTGCGGATTGGACAGTTCATCGCTGTAGAAGCTGACGTACATCAGCGCTGTGGAGTCAGCCGCCTCCTTGCTCAGCACCGGGTCTTCGGCATCCTGCGGCAGCTGGTTTTTCACCTCGTTGGCCTTGGCCAGCAATTCGGTGAACAAACGGTCGCTGTTGGCACCGATACGCGCGTAGATCGAAATGATCGACACGTTTTGCCGGCTGACCGAGGTCATGTAATCAATGCCGTCGGCGCTGGCCAGGCTCTGTTGCAGCGGCTGGGTGATATAGCCCTGAATGGTCTCGGCATTGGCCCCGGGATAAGCCGTGGTCACCGTGATCAGGGCGTTTTCCATCTGCGGGTACTGGCGAATGGTTAGTTTGCTGAATGCCTGGAAACCAAGCAGGATGATCAGCAGGCTGACCACCGTCGCCAGTACCGGGCGACGGATAAAGGGATCAGTAAAAGCCATAAATAAGTTCCTTTGAGCCTGCGCGATTACTCGGCGCTCGGCTTGTCCTGCGCGTTGGCGATGCTCACGTGGGCACCGTTATCCAGCTTCAGCTGGCCGGCAGAGACCACCTGCTCACCGGCTTGCAGACCTTTGACAATCACCACCTGGCCTTCACGGCGCTCGCCGGTTTCGACGTAGCGGCGCTCGACTGCCAGTTCGGCCTGGCCGTTGTCGTCTTTGACCACCTGGCCGTCTTCACCTTTCTTCTCGCTGATCAGGTACACCGAGTTGCCGTAGAGGGTGTAGGTGATTGCAGTTTCCGGCACGACAACGACGTTCTGCTCGTCCGGCAGCAGCACTTCCAGGTTGGCGAACATGCCGGGCAGCAGCTTGCTGTCCGGGTTGGCCAGCATGGCGCGCACTTGCACGTTGCGGGTGGTGTCTTCGACCTTGGGGTTGATGGCGGCAATTTCGCCCTCAAACACCTCGCCTGGGTAGGCCGCCACGTTGAAGCGCACGCGTTCACCGATGCCCAGCTTGGGCACGGCCTGTTCTGGCAGGAAGAAGTCGACGTAGAGCTTGCTCAGGTCCTGCAGGGTCGCAATAGCGGTGCCGGAGGCCAGGTAGTCACCGACATCGACCTGGCGGATGCCGATGGTGCCGGCAAAGGGCGCGAGGATGCGTTTTTTCGCCAGCAGCGCCTGTAGCTGCGCCACGCTGGCGTTGGCTTTTTGCAGGCTGGCGGAAAGGCGGTCGAACTCGCTCTTGGAGATGCTCTGGCGATTGACCAGGCTGCGGCCGCGTTCATATTCCACACGCGCCAGGCCCAGCTCAGCCTGTGCGGTGGCCAGGCTGGCTTGCTCAACATCGCTGTTCATCTGGATCAGCGGTTGCTGCAAGGTGACCTGCTCGCCGGAGCGGAACAGCACCTTCTGTACGGTGCCGGCGACTTCAACTGTCAGGTCGACGCCCTGGAAGGCGACCAGTGTGCCGATAGCCGGCAGGCGGGTCTGCCAAGGGCGTTCTTCGGCCGTCGCGGCATCCACGCTGATGGCCGGCTGCGGCGCCGAGAACATCTGCACTTGTTGGTAGATGGAGAAGCCTTTATAGGCGGCGAGGGCGAGTACCACGAGGAGTACCACGCCGAGCATGATCAGCATGCGGCGGAGCAACATATTCCGGTTCCTTGGCAAGATGGGGAGGGGCCTGGGAATAGGCAAGTTGGGCACAGTAGACCCCCTTAAAAGCCATGTCAAAGATTCGCATTTGCAAAAGTTTGCCGGGCCGGCTGTCGCGGGTTTATTGATCGTTTAATAAGCAAAATGCCAGCATTTGCTGGCATTTTGCTTACAGTTACGCGGGTCAGGCGCTTAGGCGTTGGGTCACGTCACTCAGTTGTCCAGACAGTTCGTGAAGGTTCTTTCCGGCGCTTTCGGTGCGCTGCACGTTCTCCTGATTCGCCGTGGCAATGGCGGTGATCTCGGTGAGGTTGCGCGAGATGTCTTCGGCGACCGAGGTCTGCTCCTCGGCGGCAGTGGCAATCTGCCGGTTCATGTCGCGGATGGCTTCAACCGCACGGGTGATCAGCTGCAGGGTGGCCCCGGCTTCGGTGACCTGGGTCACGCCTTCTTCGCTGCGTTGCTGGCCGCTCTCAATGGCACGTACCGCATTGACGGCCCCGGTTTGTACGGTGTCGATGATCTGGTGGATCTCTGCAGTGGACTCGGCCGTGCGTTGAGCCAGGGTGCGCACCTCGTCAGCTACCACGGCAAAACCACGACCCTGCTCGCCTGCTCGCGCCGCTTCGATAGCAGCGTTGAGGGCCAGTAGGTTGGTTTGCTCGGCAATTCCGCGAATCACTTCCAGCACCTTGCTGATGCGCCCGGTGTCGCTTTCCAGGCGGCGAATGACGTCGGAGGTGTTGCTGATTTCGCCACGAATATCGGTGATGGTCTGGATGGTGGCCTGCATCACGGTTTCACCCTGGCGGGCTGCGCTGTCGGCGTCATCGGCGGCATTGGCGGCTTCAGCTGCGTGGCGTGCTACTTCCTGGGCGGTGGCGGACATTTCGTGCATCGCCGTGGCGACTTGGTCGGTGCGCGAGAACTGCTCACGGGTGCCTTGGGCCATCAGAGTAGCGATGGAGTTGAGTTCGCCGCTGGCGGTGTCGAGGTCTTCAGTGCTGCGCTTGAGGCGACTGAAGGTGTCCGCGAGGAAGTCGCGCAGGATATTGGCCGCCACGGCCAAGTTGCCCAGCTCATCCTGGCGGGTGGATTCCACGCGCTTGCCGAAGTTGCCATGGCTTAGCAGGGTGATGTGTTCGATCAGCTCACGGATGGGGTTGATCATGTTGCGGTTGATCAGCCACATGCTGAATAGCGTGATGATCACGGTGGCGCCCAGCATCAGCAGGGTGCCAAGGGTGATGGTGCGGTCGGCTGCGGTATTGATCAGGCTGGCCTGGTGCACGCCTTGTTCATGAAGCTCCTTAGCCAGCGCCTCCATCTGCTGGGTGGCGTTGCGATCGATGCCGGAAACCGCTTTGTCGCCCGCTTTGGCGTCAGCCCCGGCGGCGATAAAGGCGTCGCGGCCTAGGCGGTATTTGCTGCCCAGGTTCTGGTGCTCGCGGCGCAGGCTATCGATTTTGCTTTTCAGGGTGGGGTCATTGCTTGCCAGCAGGCTGAGCTGGCCCAGGGTGTCCTGAACCTTGCGTTCCTGGGCCTCAAACTGGCCCCAGTATTTATTCAGTTGAGCGCTGTCGTTGCCGCGTAGCAATACGTTCTTCCATTCCTGCACCTGGGTTTTGAATTCCAGGTTGGCGACGTCGATCAAGGTCGATTCTTGCAGCGGCCCCTCGAGCAGGGCGCGGTAGTTCTGCATGCCATTGGATAGAAAGCTGAAGCAGGCGAGCGCGGTGATCAGAATCAGCGTCAGGCTGCCGCCAAATAGGGCGAGAATTTGCGTGCGTAAGGATTTTTGCAGAGACAATGGCTGATACCCCTGGAGGTGGGAGGCAGAATACCGAGGCCGTTGAGTGGCCTAACTGCGAAGATCCCTATCGACTGGTATCGGTTAGGCCGGGTTGCCCGGAGGTTGCGGCCTATAGAACGTATAGATCGGCGCGCCGGCAATATTCTTTAGTCTGCCGCAAGCATGTTACAGATTTAAGACAGTAGCGCGTAACGCAAGGTGCCTGTTGCTCAGGCTCTGTTTACGCTGCGGCTCGGTTGTATTAATACAACCGAGCCGGGTAAAGCGCCTTCAGGCCATGCGCAGGTGGTTGTCCCAGAGGCCAGCGGGGAGTTGCAGGGGCTGGCTGGCGATGCGCTCGCCGCGGCAGTCGTACAGGCGGCAACGGCCCACACCGCTGCTGACGACAAAACCTTCAGCCACCGCGCCGACGCCCGCGCAGTCAGCCAGGGGCGCATCCAGGCGTAGCTCTGCGCTGTCCAGGTCCCAGATAAACACCCGATTGCCGCGTGGTGCAGTCAAGGCCAGCAGGCGTAGCTCACTGTGGATTGCCACACTGGCCGTGTATTGATTCATCAGCTGGCGCTGCGCATCGGCCACCGGGAAATGCTGGAAGGGTTGGCCGGGGCGCTTGATCGCCAGGAGTGGCACTCGATCGCTGAGTTCGCCCATGTATTGCTGGCCGGTGACGACGGTGCCGTCGCTGGCCACAGCCATATGCCGCACGCTGTTCATCCGCTCTGGCAGTTGCTCCTTGCTCACCAGGCTGCCATCGCGGCGCATCAGCACCAGGCTGGCCTCCATGGTGTTGAGGTTCATCTCCACCCGGCTGTCGGCTTCGGTGCGGATACCGCCATTGGCCACCGCCAGGGTTTCACCGTCTGGCAGCCAGAGCAGCTGGTGCGGGCCGATGCCGTGGGTCGAGAGCTCGCCAGTGCGTTGCAGCTGTTCGCCTTGCAGGCGGTAAACCCCCAGTACACCGCGACCGGGATCGCGGGTGTCGTTCTCCGTGGCGTACAGCCATTCACCGTCTTTATGGAACACCGCATGGCCGTAGAAGTGGCGCTGCTGTTCTGAGTGCAGGGTTTGCAGCAGGCGGCCATCGCGGGTGTCGATCAGGTAGCTCTCGGTGCTAGGCCGACGCCCGACAAACAATGCCATCGGTAGAAATGGATGGCCGATAACGTCATGGCAGCGTTCGTTGACCTGGGTGGCAAACACCTGGCTGCCATCCAGGCGGTAGCCCACCGCAAAATGCTTGCCGCTGCTGTCATTACGTGCCGAGAGCAGCAGCGGTTGTGGGCCGCTGTGCATCAGCGTCCAGCCACCCAAGGCGCCAGCCGCTAAGGCAGCAGCACCCAAACCGAGGAAGGTACGGCGTTTGATCTGCATCACTCAGTCACCGTCATGGGCGTTGAAGCCCAGTTGAATGCCCAGGGTCTTCGCCAGCTCGGACTCATGCAGGCGATGCAGGGTATTCAGGCTGTCATACAGGGCGTTCAGTTCGGCGCGGCCGGCTTCGTCGCTGAGCAGCTCGCCAAGCGGACGCTGTGCGGCGGCCAGACGCTGGCGGGTGTCGCTGTAGGCCGCGTTGATGCGCTGTTTCAGTTCGGCGTGGTCGCTGCCGAGCAACGCCTGCATGCCATCCTGTTCGGCACCCAGCCAAATGCGTTCGGCGCTGGCCAGGCTGGCGGCAAGATTGGTCAGGCTGGCGTTGCTGCGCCATGCTTCGGCCTGATAAGGCTGTGGCTGGCCTTTACTCTGGCGGCCCATGGGCGTGCCAAGTTTCTTTTTCAGCCCATCGATCGCGCTGACCTGAGTGCGCAGCAACTCCGCCACCGCTTCCGCTGCTTCGGCGTAGCGCTCATTGGGGAAGTTCTTTAGCTGTGCGGCCATGCCGTCGGCACGCTGCCAGCTGGCCAGCACATCGGCGGCGAGTGCTTGCTGATGCTCACCAATGGCGATCATCAACGGGCAATAGCGGGCCTTCTGCTCGGCGTTATTCAGGTCAATTTCCGGATCAAACAGCAGGTATTCATAGGCTGTCAGGCCTTGCACGACCACGCTTGATTTACCCAGGTCGGCCGGGGTCAGCTCAGGCTTGCTATTGAGCAGTGCTTCAACCTGGCGCGCGACCAGGTTTTTCTTGTCGGGCCAAAACTGCACTTGCCACGCACGGTTGCCTTCGGCCAGAGGACCGACAGCGGCCGGTTGTACCGCGGCCCAGGCGCTTTGCGCGCTGGTGAAGGCCTGGCGGGCCTCGGTCAGGCTCTGCTGGTCGCTGCAGAAGGCCTGGGCACTCATGGCCAGTTGGCGGTCGGCTTCGTGCCAAGCGCTGTAGATGGGTAGCAGTACGCCATCGGTCAGCGCCTGGCTGACCTGCTGTTGCGGGTTGCTCGGGCTGCAAGCCGTGAGTGTCAGGCTGAGTAGGGCCAGGCCCAGGGGGGAGCGGATCATGAGTGACTCCTACAGCGAGTTCAGAAAAGCCAACAGCGCATGGCGCTGATCGGCGGTGAAAGTCAGGACGTGTTGTTTGGCGGCCTGCGCCTCGCCGTCGTGCCAGAGGATGGCCTCTAGCAGGTTGCGTGCGCGACCGTCATGCAGAAACTGGGTGTGGCCATTAACCGTTGCCGTCAAACCAATGCCCCACAGCGGAGGGGTGCGCCATTCCTGGCCGCTGGCGAGGAATTCCGGGCGATTGTCGGCCAGGCCGGGGCCCATGTCATGCAGCAGCAAATCGCTGTACGGACGGATTGTTTGATTGGCCAGCTCTGGCTCGGCAGCGTCGCCGGCGGTGGTGAATTGCGCGGTGTGACAGCTTTGGCAGTCGGCCTGATAGAACAGGTTTTTGCCGGCGATCACCTGCGCGGTGTCCGCGCCGCGTCGTGCGGGTACGCCGAGGTTGCGCGTGTAGAACAGAACGTTGGCGAGAATGTTGTCGCTAACTTCCGGCTCGCCGCCGTGGGGCGCGATGCGGCAGTCCAGCTGTGCCGCCGTGCAGTTGTCCTGGCTAATCAGATTGCTGGTCAGGCCCATGTCATTGGCAAAGGCGTCAGCATTCTGCTGGTTGAGCGTGGGTTGCCCGGCTTTCCAGCCGAAACGCCCGAGTACTGTGCGCTGCTCGGCACGGTCCCAGACCTGGTTGGCGCGCCCGGAAATACCATCGCCGTTGCGGTCTTCAGGGTCGGCATTGGCCAGGATGTCAGCCTCGCTAATGGCTTCCAGTAGGCCGAGACCGATCATCGGTGGGGCGATACGAGCGGAAAATAGCGTGTCGAGATGCAGGGCGCCGTAGCCGAGCTGGCTGATCTCAAGGGTAGGCTTGCGCAGTTCGACCTCTAGGCCATCAGCAAAGCTCAAGCGCTGCAGGCTGTAACTGACGCGTACCTTGCCTTCAGGCGCAGTGCCGGGGTTGGCCATGTCCTGTAATTGGCTGCCATAGGTGGGTTCGGCGAGCACGCCAAGGCGCTTGATGATCTGCGCATGCTCGCTGCCAGCCGGAATCGACAGGCGCACCAGCATGGATACCGCGTTCTGCGCATCCGGGCCTGGTGGGTGGCCGCGACCGTCCTTGATATGGCAGTTCTGGCAGGCGTTGGTGTTGAACAGCGGGCCGAGGCCGTCGCGCGCAGTGGTGGTGGCCGGTGCGCTAATCCAGGGGTTGCGGAAGAAGCTGTTACCGACGCTGAAATCCAGCCGGCGTGAAGGCGACAGATTAGCCGAGGGCAAGGAAAAGGCATTCTGGTCAGCCTTACGCACGGTGGCACTGCCGGCAGACAGGGCTTCGCCAGGCTCTGCTTGGGTGAACTGTGGGGTTTTATCGCAGGCGACCACGCTCAGGCTCAAGGCCAGCAGGAAAGCAGTGCGATGCGGCGCAAGCATGGGAGGTGTCCGCGACAGAAAAACAGGCCGCAGATATTAACAGTCTGATCGTCATTAAATAAGACGGATTTGCATTATCAGTGGTGGTTAAAGGTCGCAGGCAGTAAACCGCCACAAGCGATTGCGGGGGTTACGTAGCGACAACCCAGAAAGGTGCCCGTCCGTAAATGCAGGCCACAAAGAATCACCGGGAGCGAATGTTGACATTGCGTAGCGACGGCCCCGAAGGGGTGGCCGCCAGGGATGGCAGGCGACAAAAAAACCGCGACTCCGATTAAGGAGTCGCGGCTTCTTATGTGCTATCAATTTTCGGACTTCGCGAGCTAGAGCGAGACAAGGCGAAAACAGCCGAGGAAGCGGAGTTTACGTGTTGTAAATGAGCATTCCGAGGCTGTTTTCAACGCAGTATCGCCGACGCGCAGCAAGTCCTACACGATTAGAAGCTGTGGTCAGCGGTATCCGGATTCAGATCACTGATCCCCAGTTTGCCGGCTGCCTGCTCGATGGCGCCGGTCTGTTTGACCAGTGCGGCGATGGCGTCACGAACGATCTGCTGGCCTTCGGTGTTGTCAGCCGCGATCAGCTGGTCGAAGTGCTGACCGTTGTTGGCGCTGTCGACCAGGGCCTGCAGTCTGCCTTCGGTGGTGGCTAGGTCCGCTTTCAGTGTGCTGTCGGCGGCGGCGTCAGCCTTGGCCACCAGCGACGACAAGCTAGGGCCGGTCAGGGTGCTGCCGTCAACCTTCTTGTACTCGCCGAGGTAAACGTTACGGATCCCTTTAGCGTTGTAGAAATGCGAGTTGTGGGTGTTGTCGCTGAAGCAATCATGCTCGTCTTCAGTGGAGTTGGCTTCCAGCGCGACCTTCATGCGCTCGCCGGCCAGTTCTCCGAGCGACAGGCTGCCCATGCCGAAGAACATCTTGCGCAGGCCGTTCTCGGCGGTGTCGGCTTGCAGTTCGGCGCGGTAGTTGTCGGCGTTACCGGCTTGCCATTGCACAACCATCGCGTCGAGGTCGCTGACCAGCAGATCGCTGGCCGCTTTGATAAAGGCGCGGCGGCGTTCGGTATTGCCACCGGTAGCGCCTTCGCCTACCACGAAGTCGGTTGCAGGCCGCTCGCCGGCGCCTGGGTTGGTGCCATTGAGGTCTTGGCCCCAGAGCAGGAATTCGATGGCGTGGTAACCGGTGGCAACGTTGGCCTCGGAGCCGCCCAGTTCATTCAGGCTGGCCAGCAGTTCTGGCGTGATGGTGCTGACATCAAGCGTGTCTTCACCGACTTGAATCTCAGTATTGGCGATAATGTTGGCGCTGGCGCCCGGGTTGCCCAAGGCGTGCTGGTAGTCCGTGGCGACATAGTCGATCAATCCTTCATCCAGCGGCCAGGCATTCATCTGGCCTTCCCAGTCGTCCACAACGGCGTTGCCGAAGCGGAACACTTCACTTTGCATGTACGGTGTACGGGCTGCCAGCCAGGCTTCACGAGCGGCTTTCAGGGTGTCGTCATTCGGGTTGGCGAGCAGTGCATCAATTGCGCTTTGCAGTGCTTTGCCGGTGCTGGCAGCGTCGCTGAAAACGGCCAGGGCCAGGTCCGCATAGTGATTGACGACAGCTTTGCTGGCGGCTTCGTCGACTTGGCTGGCGGCCACTGCCGGTGCGCTGGCGCTGCTGGCAGCAGGGGCTGTGGCTTGGTTGGCGGGGGTTTTGTCTTCACCGCAACCTGCGAGTGAAATGGCGATGGCAAGCAGGCTGGCTGAGGCCAGTGGCATACGGAGCATGGCGGAATCCTTTGCAAGTAAGAGTGAAGTGCCCGTGCAAGTAGGCGCAAAAACTTAACCATAATGCGAAAGATTTTCATTTTGCGCAAAGGGTCGTTGGTGTTTTTTCACTAATAGCTGTGTGCAAGGTCTGCGATAGGGCCATTTGATAGGGCTAAAATGCTCAACATAATTGTTTTTTGATAACCGCTCGGAGTAACGCATGAGCCTGACCAGTGTCGTCATTGTTGTGCTGCTGATTCTGCTCGCGGCCTATGCCGTGGTGCTCTACAACGCGCTGGTGCGTTTAAAGCACGGCGTGAGCAAGGCGTGGTCGAATATCGAGGTGATGCTCAAGCAGCGTCACGAAGAACTGCCCAAGCTGGTGGAAACCTGCAAACAGTACATGCAGCACGAGCGCGGCACGCTGGAGGCCGTTATTGCCGCGCGTCAGGCAGTTTCCAATGCTCAGGCCAAAGGTGACATGCAGGCGCTGGGCAAGGCCGAAACAGGGTTGCGTGCCGGGCTTGGTCAGTTGTTTGCGCTGGCAGAGAATTACCCAGAACTGAAAGCCAATGAAAGTTTCCAGCACTTGCAACAGCGCATCAGTGGCCTGGAAAACGGCATTGCCGACCGACGCGAGCTGTACAACGAAGCGGTCAATCTAAACAACGTGCGCATCGAGCAATTTCCCGATGTGCTGATTGCGCGCGCATTTGCCTTTAAGGAAGCCGTACTGTTGCAATTTAGCGACTCGGAAAAGGCTGATGTCGACCTCAAGTCGCTGTTTGGTTAAACCGTGGATAACCCCGGGCAATTGATCGGGCTGGCCTGCAGCGTGGCGGTGAGCGCAGGTGGTGCGTGGTTGTTTTTGCAGCGTTTTGCGCAGGCGCGGCACCTGCTCGACACACCAACCTCGAAGATTCGCTCGGCCGCCCAGGGCTATGTCGAGTTCTACGGCGTGCTGCATGACCGCGCCGAGGCGCCGCTACTCGGGCCTCTGACCCATACCCCTTGCCTATGGTGGCGTTACAAAATCGAGGAATACACCTCAAGCGGCAAGAAACGCAGCTGGCGTACCCTCGAAAGCGCCAGCAGCGAAGCCTTGCTGCAACTTGACGACAGCACCGGCAGTTGTTTGATTGACCCGCGTGGCGCACAGGTACGGCCGCAGACGCGTGAGGTCTGGAAAGGCAGCTTGCGCCACCCGCTGGGCACCGCGAAAACCGGGTGGCGGGCGCTATTTAGCGATGGAGAGCGCTACCGCTATACCGAGGAACGCTTGCATGCTGGCCAGCCGCTGTATGCCATTGGCGACTTTCGCAGCAGCGGTGGCGGGCGTCAGGGGCTTGATCTGACGGCTGCACAGGGTGCCGTGATTCGTGAGTGGAAGGGGGACTTTGGCGGCTTGCTGCAGCGCTTCGACAGCGACGGTAATGGTCATCTGGATGAGCGGGAGTGGCAGCGGGTGCAGCTCGCCGCGAGCCTGGAAGCTGAAGACCGTCATCGTCGGCAAAGTGCTCAGCCGGTGCAGCATCACTTGGCCAAGCCGCACGAAACGCAGCCGTTTATTCTGTCCTGCGCCGGTGAGGATGAACTGGTGCATCAGTTTTACTGGCAAGCGGCAGGCGGGGTGGTGCTGTGTGTGGCCGGTGCGCTGGGCACTGCCTGGTTATTGGGGATCAACAGCTTTTAAGCGAATGCGTTGTGTAAGAAAAAGCCCGCCGATTGGCGGGCTTTTTAATTGGTGTTTGGCATTAAAGCGTTGCGGGGTTGGCAGCGCTGTTCAGGCGTCTGGCCTGCTTCAGGTAGGCCGTCAGTTCGCGGGCTGGGAGTGGCTTGCTGTAAAGGTAGCCCTGACCCTCGTTACAACCCTGGGCGATGATGTAGGCCTCCTGCTCGATGGTTTCCACCCCTTCGGCGATCACCTGCATGCCGAGGCTTTTACCCAGCTGAATAATGGCGCGTACGATGGTCGCATCGTCTTCATCTTCCAGCAGATCCTGGACGAAGCTCTTGTCGATCTTGATCTTGTCCAGCGGCAGGCTTTTCAGATAGCTCAACGAAGAGTAGCCAGTACCGAAGTCATCAATCGCAATCAGCGCACCGGAGCGGCGCAGGCTGAGTAGATGCTGAGCGGCGGTATTGATGTCTTCCATCAGGCCGGTTTCGGTGACTTCCAGCTCTAGGCTACGCAGCGGCAGGCGATAGACCTGCATTAGGTTATTGACCACCCGTGGCAACTCGGCATGGTGCAGTTGTACGGTGGACAGGTTGACTGCCATGCGCAGCTCATTAAAGCCCTGGTCGTGCCATTCACGCAGTTGGCGGCAGGTTTGGTCGAGGATCCATTCGCCAATAGGGATGATGGTACCGTTCTGTTCGGCCAATGGAATAAACAGATCAGGCGGCACCAAACCGTGTTGCGGATGTTGCCAGCGCAGCAGGGCTTCGACGCCGACCACGCGGTGATCGCGGTAATCCACCTGTGGCTGATAAACGAGGTGCAATTGATTTAAGGCCAAGGCATCGCGCAGGTCTTTCTCCAGCTCCCGGCGGCGGCGCATTTCACTGTCGACACTGGCGATGTAAAACTGGTAACGGTTGCGTGAGCGGCTCTTGGCCAGGGTCATGGTTTGTTCGGCTTTCTGCAGCAGCTTCTCGGTGCTGTCGCCGTCTTCCGGGAACAGGGTGATGCCGATGGTGGCGCGCAGGCGCACTTGCTGTTGGTCGAGCATAAATGGGTTGTCGAGGTCATCGAGTACGCTTTGCGCCAGCTCAGCGGCCTCGTAAGGCTGCTCGATATCGGCCTGCACCAGGGCAAACTGGTCGCCTCCGAGACGGGCCAGAGCGCCGAGGCGACCGCTGTGGCTGCGCAGGCGGTCGGACAGGGCCAGCAGCAACTGGTCGCCGGTCTGATAACTGAACTGCTCATTGATCCCTTTGAAGTCATCCAGGCCAACGCACAGTACGGCCACGCGCCGGTTTAGGCGGCCTGCGTCTTCGAGAATCTTGTCGAGTTGCTGTTGCAGTTGCAGGCGGTTCGGTAAGCCTGTGAGAAAGTCGTACTGAGCCATGCGCAGCAGGCTGTTTTCCGCTTCACGGCGCAGGTTGGTGTTGCGCTCGATGGACGAGAGCAGCTGATTGGCGGTGTTGATCCATAACCCCAACTCGTTTTTCTCATTGCCCTTGAGCATCGGTAGCTTGTGCTCGCTGGGGCGGTCCGGGTTGATGTTGGTCAGGTGCTCGATGATCTTTGACAGCGGTTTGGTCAGCAACCAGTGGTAGACCAAATACAGCACCAGGCCCATGGCCATGGCGCGCAGCACGCCGGAAATAAAGATGACCACCGAGTTGGTGACGAAGCTCTCACCGTAGGGGGCTGTGTCGAGGGTGATGCTGAGGTCGCCGTAGTACTCACTGTAAGGGCCACGGCCGACTAATTTAGTGGTGAAGCTCTGTTCTTTGCCGAGGATCTGGTCGGTCAGCCAGCGCGTGGGGCTGGCAACCTGGTCGCGGGATTTCTCTGCCAGCATCGGCTCGTTTGGGTGGCCGATGGAGGCCATGCGTACGGACTCGTGCTGGAATAGACCCTCGATTACCTGCATGCCCATTTCCCGATCCAGGCTATAGACCGCCTGGGTAGAAGGGTCACGGAACATGCCAAGGATTCGGTGCGCCTCGTTGTCGACGGCCTGGCGCGTTTTGTACGCGTCGAAAACGATTTGGGCGAAACTCAGCACTACCCCGACGATGAGCGCTGAGAGCAGCACTACGCGGAGCAATTTAAGTGACAAACTGTTTTTGAGTTCCAGCTTCAAGTGGCGATTCCTTGTTCGAAGCCGTTGGCATCAGACGCACTGAGTATTGGCAAAGTCGCGCTTGCAGTCAAAGGGCCATTACTCACATATGTCGAACACATTCTGTTGCGCTGCGATGGCGCGAATTCTGGCGTGCCTAGGTGTTGTTTGCAGTGTATCGGTGTGAGCTCTGTATGGCTTGAGCGCCGTTGGGCATTTTTTTGCGGTTAGTTGTTTTGATTGCAATGCCAGTGCTCATTGCGAATGTATACCAGCCTTTAGCTGATTATCCACAATACCTTTGGTGCAGTACCTGCGGGTGCTGTGGAGGCCTGCTGGCGACGCGCAGCTCTGCTGGTTCAGTGCTGTTGGCTACCCCAGGTGATGGTCGTTTGAGTTGCCTGGCGGACAACAGCGCCAGTTGCCAGAACCATGACGCATATAGCAACAAACCCGGCACTTGGCCGGGTTTGTTGTGGGCTAACGCGAGGGCTTAAGCAGCGAAGTTTTTCGCGACGAAGTCCCAGTTAACCAGGTTCCAGAACGCCTCTACGTACTTCGGACGCACGTTGCGGTAGTCGATGTAGTAAGCGTGTTCCCAGACGTCGCAGGTCAGCAGCGGGGTGTCGCCGCTGGTCAGCGGGCAGCCAGCGCCGATGGTGCTGGCCAGAGCCAGGGAGCCGTCAGCCTTCTTCACCAGCCAGCCCCAGCCGGAGCCGAAGGTGCCGATGGAAACCTTGCTGAACTCTTCCTTGAACTTATCGAAGGAACCGAAGGCTGCGTTGATTGCGTCAGCCAGAGCGCCTGTCGGTTGGCCGCCGGCGTTGGGTGCCAGGCAGTTCCAGTAGAAGGTGTGGTTCCACACTTGAGCGGCGTTGTTGAAGATGCCACCCGAGGAGGTCTTAACGATCTCTTCCAGGGTTTTGCCTTCGAACTCGGTGCCAGGTACCAGGTTGTTCAGGTTCACGACATAGGTGTTGTGGTGCTTGTCGTGGTGGAATTCCAAGGTTTCCTTGGAAATGTGCGGCTGCAGGGCGTCATGTGCGTAGGGCAGCGGCGGCAATTCGAAAGCCATGGTTTATCTCCTAATCAGGTCAGGTGCGGTGTGCGCGAGGCCGATCACGGGCGGCCACTTCAGCGGCGTGAGTTATCTCTTTGCGCCGCAAGCCGAAGATCATAGCACTGGCCCTGCGCCTTAAACACGCGGCAACTGTGTGGGAACCCAACTTGGCGCATTGCGCGCGGGCTTATTGCCGCGCTGTTTCAGGCCATGCTGGTGTCGCGCAGCAACTGCCAGGCAATGCTGAACATCATCAATGCCACGACCAGATCGATAAAGCGCCAGGTGCTCGGGCGGGCTAGCCAGGGGGCGAGCCAAGCCGCGCCGAGTGCCAGGAATAAGAACCACATTAATGAGGCGCTGGCCGCGCCCAGTGCGTAAGCCCCGGGCACTGTTTGCTGTGCGCCGAGCGAGCCGATCAGCAACACGGTATCCAGATAAACGTGCGGGTTTAGCAGGGTGACGGCCAGTGCCGCCAGCAGTACCGCGCGGCGTGAGCGTGGGCCCGTCTCGCCAGCGTGATTGAGTGCTTGCGGGCGTGCGGCGCGCAGCAAGGCCTGGGCGCCGTACCAGAGCAGAAACGCAGCACCGCCCCAGCGGGCGACGCCCAGCAAGATCGGATTCTGTGCCAGCACGGCCGCCAACCCGAACACGCCTGCTGTTACCAGCAGGGCATCGCATACCACGCACAGCATGGCTACGGGTAAGTGATGTTCGCGGCGCAGGCTTTGCGCCAGGACGAAGGCGTTTTGAGCGCCCAGTGCAATGATCAGTCCGGCGGCGATCAGCAGACCGTTGCTATAGCTTTGCCACATGTTGGTTACTCCGCGCCGTTGGCCAGTTGCTGCAGCACGCCGAGGGCGCGCGGGCCGTCGGCATGGGCGACAAACAGGTGGTCGTGGTAATAGCCGGCGATCACATTGCAGCTGATCCCTGCGCCCGCCAGCGCGCCAGCTACGGCCGCCGTCAAACCCACTGCCGCTAGCGCTGAGTGAACGTTTAGGGTCAGCCAGGCCGCCACATAGTCGATTTCAAGCTGCAGCTGTTCGGCCTGCTGGCGCTGCACAATCACGGTCAGGCCTTCGCGTTCCTGAAAGCTGCCCAGCGGCTGCACACCTTGCAGTTGAGTGGCGTCAGTCAGGCTGCAAAAGACGTAGGCGCCCTCGTTCAGCACGGGCGTCATGCTGCGTAACAAGGTTGTCAGTGAGGTTTCGCCGGCCATGGGGAGTGCTCTGATTGTGGTGGGGAATGTGGCGAGTTTGTTGCGCGCGGATGTATAAGAGAAACAAATATTGGTGATTGCTCATTAGGGAAACTGATTTGCTCGACTACAAATTACTCGCCGCCCTGGCTGCTGTTGTGGAGCAGGCCGGCTTCGAACGCGCCGCTCAGGTGCTGGGTTTGTCGCAGTCGGCGGTGTCCCAGCGCATCAAATTGCTGGAAGCACGGGTGGGGCAGCCGGTGTTGGTGCGCGCGCTGCCGCCGGCGCCAACGGAAATCGGCCGGCGGTTGCTTAACCATGTGCAGCAGGTGCGACTGCTAGAGCGCGATATTCAGGCGCAGGTGCCTGGGCTGGATGAAGGCGGGCCACCCGAGCGGCTACGCATCGCCTTAAATGCAGACAGCCTGGCCACCTGGTGGGCGCAGGCCGTGGGCGGTTTTTGTACGGCGCAGGGCTTGCTGCTGGAGCTGGTGGTGGAAGATCAGGATGTTGGCCTCAAGCGTATGCGGGCCGGTGAGGTGGCGGCCTGTGTGTGTGGCAGCGAACGGCCGGTGGCCGGTGCACGGGCACTGTTGCTGGGCAGCATGCGTTACCGTGCCTTGGCCAGCCCCGGGTTTATTGCGCGGCATTTTCCCCGCGGCGTAACAGCGGCGGAGTTGGCGCAGGCGCCGGCGATTGTCTTTGGCCCGGATGATCTCTTGCAGCACCGTTACCTGTCGGCGCTGGGCGTAGAGGGCGGATTTACCTACCACCTGTGCCCGTCGTCGGAAGGCTTCGTGCGGTTGGCCGAGGCTGGTTTGGGCTGGGGCTTGATGCCTGAGCTGCAGGTGCAGGCGGAGCTGGTGGCGGGCCGGTTATGCGAGTTACTGCCTGAGCGGCCGTTGGATGTGCCATTGTATTGGCATCACTGGCGCAGCGGCGGCGAACTGCTGAGCGCATTGACCCAGCATTTGCAGCACCATGCGGCTGCCGGGTTAGTAGTCGCGAAGCGCTAAAGCGTTAGCACCAACCGGGCGCAGCCGGTATTGGTTTAGTCGAAGCGGATGGCTTTTGAGCCAGGCAATTGCTCCACACAGCGTGCGCCGAGGAGTTTCGACGGGGTGAAGTAGCCGCCAGGACCGTTGTAATCAAGCAGGTGCCGTACCGCCAGCAAGGCCCCGTGCACGGTCACGTCATAGCCGTTGGCGGTTTCCAAGCGAGCGGTTTTCACCACGCCGGCGGCATTGCGCGCCTCGCCCCAGAGCCAGGTACGCTGGCGCGCGCGGATGGCTTCGTCGGGGCCATTGACGCGTTTTTCAATTAGCCGCTTGAGCCAGTTCTGCACGGCATCCAGACCCAGTAGGGGGCGCAGCGGGTCGATCAGGCGCATGACAATCGCGGCGGCTGTCGGCGTCGGCAGGTACACCTCGATATTGTCGATGCCCGTGGAGTGGTAGGCGGTGGAGACATCGCCCCAGGGAATGGTCACCGCGGGTTTTTCACCGCGACCAAAGTTGATGGCGCGGCGTTTATAGCCCAGCGGCACATCGGTGATGACACCTGCGCGGCGCACTTTGCCGCCCAGCTTGAGGCCTTCCACCGAGGTTTTGGCAGTGCCTGGCGACAGCCCGCTACTCGAGTCGAAACCCAGCGCCAAGTGCGTGGCATCGGGCAGCGCCTGATGCAGGCAAGCGGCCAGGCAATCGCTGGGGATTACATCGAAGCCCACGCCGGGGCATATCACCACACCCAGTTCGCGCGCCTGTTGATCACGCCGATGTGCCGCCTCAAACACGCTGATCTCGCCCGTAATATCGACATAGTGGGTGGCGCTGGCCAGGCACGCATCGATCATCGGCGCACTGGTGGCAGAAAACGGTCCGGCGCAGTGGGCGACCACCGCAATATCGGCCAGGGCCTCCTTGGCGCGGTCCGGCTGGTGAATATCGAAAATCCGGCATTCCAGGCCCAGCAGGCTGCCAAGGGCATGCACCGCCGCCGGGTTGCGCCCTGCCAGAATCGGTGTGAGGCCCTGGCGCTTGGCTTCGGCGGCGATCAAGTGGCCGGTGTAACCGTTGGCGCCGTAGATCATCCAGTGCGTGGCCATTCAGTTGCTCCTTTGTCATACGCTGTGGGGCACAGCATAGCTGCTAGCGCGTTGGCTGCTGGCCTATTAGAGGGTAGGCGCAGTCGTTGTTCTGGCCTGCAATGCCACGGCGAGCGCTGCTGGGCGCTGCTAAAGTGGCGCATCGATTATGTTCAGCGGGGGCGGCAATGAAGATTCTGGTAACCGGGGCCAGCGGTTTTATTGGTGGGCGTTTTGCCCGCCATGCTCTGGAGCAGGGCATGGATGTGCGGGTCAACGGTCGCCGCGCCGAGGGCGTTGAGCACCTGTGTGCACGTGGTGCGGAGTTTATCCAAGGTGACTTGTCCGATCCGGCGCTGGTGCAGCAGCTGTGCCGGGGCATCGATGCGGTGGTGCACTGCGCTGGCGCTGTCGGGGTGTGGGGGCGTTACGAGCACTTTTATCAGGCTAATGTCAGCGTCACTGAAAACGTAGTGGATGCCTGCCTGAAGCAGAAGGTACGGCGGCTGGTGCACCTGTCTTCACCCTCGGTGTACTTCGACGGCCAGGCACATATTGGTTTGAAGGAAGAGCAACTGCCCAAGCGTTTTTCCGATCATTATGGCAAGACCAAGTTTCTCGCTGAGCAGCACGTGTTCGCGGCCCAGGAATTTGGCCTGGAAGTGCTGGCGCTGCGTCCGCGGTTTGTCACCGGCGCAGGCGACACCAGCATTTTCCCGCGCTTGATTAATATGCAGCGCAAGGGCCGCTTGTCGATCATCGGCAACGGTTTGAATAAGGTCGACTTCACCAGCGTGCACAACCTTAACGAGGCCTTGATGAGTTGCCTGCTGGCCGCGGGGCCGGCACTGGGGCAGGTGTACAACATCAGCAATGGCACGCCAGTGCCGCTGTGGGATGTGGTCAATTATGTGTTGCGCAAACTCGACCTTCCGACTGTCACACGCCATCTGCCTTATGGCCTGGCCTACGGCGCCGCAACGTTGAATGAAGGGCTGTGTAAGCTTTTACCGGGCCGTCCGGAGCCGACGCTATTTCGCTTGGGCGTGGCTGTGATGGCTAAGGAATTCTCCCTGGATATCAGCCGCGCGCAGCAGTACCTGGGGTACGACCCCAAGGTCAGTCTGTGGCGTGCGTTAGATGAATTCTGCGCCTGGTGGCAAACGCAGCACCCGCGCTGACTCAGGCGTAGACGCGTTGGCCGCGGTACATGCGCACCGAGTCACTGGTTGGCCGAGGCGCCTGCTCTTCCACCAATAGTGGGTGCCCAGCCTGCATGCGCGGTGCAGCGCCGGCCGGCGCGAAGGGGCGGTCGCTGTACTGGGCGAGCAGCTGCCCCAGTCGGCGGGTTTCCTCGTTGCTTGAGGTGAGACAGGCGCTGAGCATGCTGTTGATCGCGTCTGGCTGGCTCAGGCGAATGTCCAGCGCCTGCTCTTCTCGCAGCCGACGGCGCAGGCTCTTCATACAGTCCAATACTTCTCTGTTTAGCTCCATGAACCTTTCCCCCGTTATTGCCGCCGGACTGCATGCCCTGATGTTGCGCCGATGTCGCCAGTCTGTGACTGCAAAGCGCATACCACTCCAGCGTCTGAGGAACTGCGCGGGTTGCAGCGTGTCGATGACCTGTGCCGTGCCCTTGGTCAGTGCGTTTCGCCCCGACTTGGCGCGACACTGAAGCGTTGCGCGCGAACCGTTATACTGCGCCGCATTTGTGACCCCCGCGCTTTCTTGAAGGTTGACCCATGCGTAACGATGCCCACGACGAACTCGATCACGTGCCCAGCCTGCGGGCAGAACAGCGCGATCACGATGAGTATGCGACCGATCACCCAGAGGCCCCGCGCGGCAATGGCTATGGCCGTGCCGCCACAGCAGCACCGATCAAGCCGGCCAGCACGGGCCCGCTGTGGGCGCTGGTTGGCGCGTTGATGATTGCCCTGGGCGGGCTCGGCTGGTGGAGTTTTCAGCAGATCAGCCTGATGGAGCAGCAACTGGTGGCCACCCAGGAGAGCTTCGCGCGGATCAGCGAGGAAGCGGCGGGGCGGATTCAGGATATTTCCGGCAAGGTGGTGGCCACTGAGTCTTCGGTGACCAGCGGCAGCGAAGCGCTGAAGCTGCGCGTTAAACAGCTGGAAAGCCAATTGGCGGAGTTGGGTAAGCGCCAGCAAGGTGCGAGCAGCCAGCAGAGCGAGCAAAGCAAACGTCTTGAGCAGCTGGCCGTGCAACTGAAGAGCCAGGAAGGGGGTGGCGCAAAGCTGGAAGCCACACTCAACAAACTCAGTAGCGAGCAGGCAGCGCTGAAAAAAGAACAGGCCAGCCTGAAAAGCGCCTTGGCGGCTCAAGCCAAACTCGATGAGAAGGTGGCCGGGTTGAGCGCAGATGTAGCGGCATTGAAGAAGCTCGGCAACCCGAACCAAGCCATCGCCCGTCTGGAGCAGGATCTGCTGGTGGTTAAAGGGGATCTGGAAACCCGTTCCGCCGGTAACAGCACGGCTGAGTTTGATGCCTTCCGCGCGCAGATGACCCGCAATATCAACACCCTGCAGGCCCAGGTGCAGAACCTCCAACAGCAGATCGACGCCCGCTGAGGCGCTTTGCGAGTCGGCTGTGCGCGGGGCGTCTGTTGCCGTGGCACCCGTGTAGTGGGCGATTAACCGCCCGCCTTCAGTTATGGACCCGCCAATCGGCGGGTTTTTTAATCTTAGCCGCACAGGGCGTAACGGTGCGTCAGTAGCGCTCAGCAAAGACGACAGATCGACAGGGGTATTCTGGATATAAAATGTTAGCTCGCTAATAATTAGCCGAGAATGTTTAGCTGCCCCCGTCATGGCCAGCTACTTTTTGTTTAGTGAATCATTCAGGTAGCCGCTGTGCGCGACGCTGTTTCCGCTTTTCTGATGCCCAGTAATGCCGCCTTGCAGTTTGCGGGCAAAACCTTGCTCAGTGGCGGGCTGGCGCTTTGGTGTGCCCTGCGTTTCGGGTTAGATCAGCCACAGTGGGCGCTGATGACGGCCTTTATCGTGGCCCAGCCGCTGGCCGGCATGGTCGTGCAAAAAGGCTTGGCGCGGCTACTGGGTACCCTGGTGGGCACGGTCATGGCGGTGGTGTTCATGGGCGCGTTTGCCCAAGCCCCGTGGTTGTTTCTGCTGACCATGGCGCTCTGGCTGGGGCTCTGCACGGCGGCGTCCACCTTGCTGCGCAGCGCCTGGGCTTACTCCTTTGTGCTGGCCGGCTATACGGTGGCAATTATCTGCCTGCCGATTGTCGACGAACCCTTGCTGGTGTTCGATGAGGCGGTGGCGCGTTGCACCGAAATCTGCCTGGGTATTCTCTGTTCAATGGTGGTCAGCGCGGTGCTCTGGCCGCAGCGCGTGGAACATCAACTGGTGCTGCAGGCGCGGGCGGCTTTGCTGGGCGTTAGCCATGCGGCGGCGGCCGCGCTGCAGGGGCGTGAAGCCGGTCGGCAGGGCCTGCTGGAAAACCTCGGGCGTATCGTCGCGGTGGACGCCCAGCGTGAGCATGCTTGGTTTGAGGGCCGCAGCGGCCGTCAGCGCGCGCGCGCTTTGCAGGTCTTGAGCCGGGAGTTGCTCGGGCTGTTGCGCTTGGCCCGCGGGGTGGCGCGCCAGTGGCAACAACTGGAGCCGCAGGATGCGCATGCACTGGTGCCGTGGTTGGAACAGGTGCAAGCGCTGCTGGCCAACCCTGATGTGCCGGCGCAGCAAGCGCTCTACGACAATCTGCGTGCCGAGTCTGATGAGGGCAGCATGACCTCGCCTCGCCACTACTGCCTGGCTCGCCTGGGGGTGCTGGTGCGCCAGATGCTGCGCGCGCAGCTGGCGTTGCTGGCGGTGGAGTCAGGTGAGGATCTGGCCGATGCATCGCCGGCGCTGTCCTGGCACCGTGATCTGCAGACGGCCGCGGTGTATGGCCTACGCAGTTGCCTGACGCTGCTGGTGCTGTCGGCCTTCTGGCTGGCAACCGGGTGGACTGCCGCCAGCGGTGCGCTGCTGTTGGCGTCGGTGGTGTGCAGCCTGTTTGCCAGCCGCGAGAACGCCGACTTGATCGGCATGTCCTTCCTGCGCGGTATTTTCTATGCGTTACCGGTGGCCTTTATTGTCGGCCAACTGTTGCTGCCGCAACTGAGCAGCTTTGCCATGCTTGGTCTGGTCCTCGGTGTACCGCTGTTTTTCGGCCTGCTGGGGATGGCGCGCCCGGCGCTGGCCGGTACGGCAACCTCTTTCAGTCTGCACTTCATCGTGCTCTGTGCGCCGAGCAACACCATGATTTTTGACGTCGCGTTCTTTCTCAACGAGGCACTGGCCATGCTGGTCGGCGTTGGCTGCGCGATTCTGGCGTTTCGCCTGATTACCCTGCGCGACCCGCGCTGGCATGGCCGTCGTTTACTACGGGCGACCCTGGATGACTTGGCGCGGCTGTGCACGCGAGCGCTGGAGGGGGCGGAGAACTGGTTCGGTGGGCGCATGGCCGACCGCTTGCTGCAACTGGCCCGGCACTACCCGCAGCTGCCAGAGGCCGCCCGCAGTCGCTGGGACGATGGCGTCGACAGCCTTGATCTGGGCGATGAACTGCTGCACTTGCGGGCGTGCCTAGGGGCGGCGAGCAATCGGCCTCGTGAGGCTGAGCAGCGTTTCTTCAATGAGGTACGCGACCTGCTGCGCCGCGGACCGGCGGCCGAGCATGCGGATGCCTTGCAAGCGCCTGTCGAGACGCTGGTGCACGCTTTGCACGCGCAGCCGCCGGCCATCGAACTGCGCCTGGCTGAGGCCGCATTGTTGCAATTGACCCACAGCTGGCGCCACTGGTGCCTACGCCAAGGAGAGCCGGATGGAATTGCGTGAATGGGCCGTGGGCGGCGTGTTGCTCAGCCCCATGCTGTTATATGCGCTGCTGGCGTTGCTGTTGACCGGGCTATTGCGCCTGGGCTTACAGCGCGCGGGTCTGGCGCGTTGGATCTGGCACGAGGCGTTATTCGACTGTGCCCTCTATGTGTGCGTGCTGGCGGCGTTAGTCGCCACGCTGGCGACCTGGTAAGGAGTTGGAAATGAATGCACTTCCCCGCGTGGTCGTGACCCTAGTTGTCGTCTTAGTAGCCGTGCTGGCCGGTTGGTGGCTGTGGCACTTCTATATGTTTTCACCCTGGACCCGTGACGCCCGGGTGCGCGCCGATGTGGTGACCATTGCCCCGGATGTGTCCGGCTGGGTCGTCGAACTGCAGGTGCAGGATAACCAGCAGGTCAAGGCCGGTGATTTGCTGATGACGATTGACCGTGAGCGCTATCAGGCCGCTCTGGACAAGGCGCGGGCAATGGCCGAGACCCGTCGCCAGCAGCTAAACCTACGGCAACACGAGGCCAGTCGGCGCGCCCGTCTAGGCACGCAGGCCATCAGTGCGGAGTTGCGTGAAAACGCGCTGATCACCGCGCAAATCGCCCGTGCCGAGCTTCAGCAGGCTGAGGCGGATGTGAAGGTGGCCGTGCTTAATCTGCAGCGCAGCGAAGTACGCGCCCCGCGTGACGGTCAGGTCACTAACTTGCAATTGGCCCAGGGCAACTATGTGCAGGCCGGGCAGGCGGTGATGGCGCTGGTGGCCGACGGCTCCTTCTATGTGCAGGCCTATTTTGAGGAAACCAAGTTGCCCGGCATTCAGGTCGGCGCGGCAGCCGAGGTGATCTTGATGAGCAGCAATGAGCCGCTGCAAGGCAAGGTGCAAAGCATCAGCCGCGGCATCACCGACCGTAACGCGGTGGTGGATGCGCAGCTGCTGGCCAACGTTGAGCCCACCTTTAACTGGGTGCGTTTGGCCCAACGGATTCCGGTGCGTATCGAGTTGCAGAGCCTGCCGCAGGATGTACCCCTGAGTGCGGGGATGTCGGCCAGCGTCAGGGTTGACCCGCCAGCCCCGCGTGATTAAGGCCTAGCCGAGGCGGCTGATCTGCGCCGGTGTACGTTGCATCAGCACCTTGCCGGCACGGATCGAAACCAGCGCGTGGCCCTGGCTGCGCAGCATTTCATAATCGTCAGGCGCGGACAGAATCAGCAAATTCGCCGGGCGCCCTACCGCCAATCCATAGCGCTCGCCCAGGTTCAGGGTTTTCGCACTGTGGTCGGTGATGAAGTCCAGGCAGCGCTGCAGGTCGTCGTAACCGAGCATGTGGCAGATGTGCAGGCCGGCTTCGAGAATACGCAGAATGTTGCCGTTACCCAGCGGGTACCAGGGGTCGACGATGGAGTCCTGCGCCAGGCAGACATTCATCCCCGCCCGATCAAGCTCCGCCACGCGGGTCAGGCCGCGGCGCTTGGGGAAGCTGTCGAAGCGACCTTGCAGGTGGATGCTCTCGGTAGGGCAGGAGATAAAGTTGATCTTCGATTGCTTGAGCAGGCGGAACAGCTTCGAGCAATAAGCGTTGTCGTAAGAGCCCATGGCCGTGGTGTGACTGGCAGTAACGCGCTCACCCATGCCGCGCACGCGCGCTTCCTCGGCCAGCACTTCGAGAAACCGCGAGTGCGGATCGTCGGTTTCGTCGCAATGAACATCCACCAAGCAGCCGGTGCGTTCGGCCAGGTCCATCAGGAATTTGATCGAGCTGACGCCCTGGTCACGAGTGTTCTCAAAGTGTGGAATGCCGCCTACTACATCGGCGCCGAGGGCTATCGCCTGCTCCATCAATGCGCGGCCGTTGGCGAACGACTCGATACCTTCTTGGGGGAAGGCCACAATTTGCAGGTCGATCAGGTGACGCACCTCTTCGCGTACCTCGACCATCGCTTTTAGCGCGGCGAGCGTCGGATCGGTCACGTCGACGTGGGTGCGCACGTGCTGGATGCCATGGTCGACCAGCATGTCGATGGTTTTGCGCGCCCGCTGCTTGGTGTCTTCATGGGTGACCAGCGCTTTGCGCTCACCCCAGCGCTCGATCCCTTCAAACAGCGTGCCGCTCATGTTCCAGGCGGGGTCGCCGGCGGTGAGGGTGGCGTCGAGGTGAATGTGCGGCTCGATAAAGGGCGCAGTGACCAGATTGCCGGCGGCGTCCAGCTCGTTGGCAGTGGCAGCAACGAGGGCCGGCTGTTCTATGATCGCGGCAATGCGCTCACCGTCCAGTTCGATGCGGTACAGGCCGGGTTGCTTGCGTAGGCGGGCGTTGACGATATTCATCCACTATTCCTTGTACTTCGCGGCGGCGAGAGCCGCCAGATTTGCAGGGCTACGGCGATGTTCAGGCGATCATGCGGATCGTCGAATGAACAGCCGGTCAGGGCTTCGATACGTTGCAGGCGATGGCCTAGGGTGTTGCGGTGTACGGCCAGACGCTGGGCGGCCAAGGCCAGGTTACCGTTCTCATGGAACCACGCCTCCAGGGTCGGCATTAGCACGGGTTCGTGGCGCGAATCATCGCCGATCAGGGCACCGAGTATGTTCTCGACGAAGCGGTCGAGCAGGGTGCGGTCACGAATTGCGCCGAGCAATTCAAGCACGCCCAGTTCGTTGAAACTGCAAAGCCCTAGGCGCTCGGGGAACGATTGCGCCGCGACCAAGGCTTGGCGCGCTTCACTCAGGCCGTGGGCATAGTGTTCAGGGCGGTGATCACCGTCGCTTAGGCCGAGAAACAAGCGCAGCGGTGCCAGTTGCTGATTGAGCTGCTCCAGCAGTTTCATCATGGCGCGTCGATTGCGTTGCTCGTGTTGGCTGTCGCGGGCGGGTAGCAGGGCAATCCAGTGCTCGCCTTGGCAGATTGGTGCCAGGGCATCACCGAGTTCACTCAGGCTCTGTTCCAGTTGGCGTTGCAGTTGCTGGCGGTGGCTTTGCAGCTGACGTTCGGCTTGATCTGGCGGTTCGGTGCTGAATAAACGCTCGCCACCTTCGAGCTTGAACAGCGCCACCTGGCGTGGCACCGCCAGCGGTAGACGCAGGTTTTTGGCGCGCTGCAGCAGCACCTCCAGCGAGCGATAGTCGCCCTCCAATAGCTGTTCCAACACATGCTGGCGCGAGCGGCCGAGCACTTGCTCCTCGACCAGTGCCGTACCGATGGCCTGGGTGACGATGACCATTTTTAACTGGTAGGGCTGCTCCAGTAGCGGGAGGCCGAGGTGCTCGGCCTCGTTTATCACCGAACGGGGGATGTGCTGGATAAACTCCTCGCCGGTCAGAATGACCAGGCCGGCGACCACTCGCTGGTGGCCTTCACGCACCAACTGCAGCAGGTTGGCCTCGTTACGCGGGTGGTTGATGCCCGTGACGAAGATCAGCTCGCCGCCCATTACCCAATCGGCAATACCTTCGTTCTCGGCCACGTATGGCCAGCGTACCGGGTTGTCCAGCCCAGCAGCGCCGGCGCGTAGCTGCAGGCTTTGCAGACCAGGGAGGGCGAGCACGTCAGCCACGCGTAGACTCATGAGTTGGCTTTGGCCTGTAGTTGACCGTTCAGCGCACGTTGCACTTCAAACAGCACGATATGAGCAAGCGCGCCGACCAGAATGCCAACGATGGGGGCAACCCAGGGCGATAGGTACGCGCACACTGCACCGATTAGGTAGGCACCAAGCCCAGTCCAGTTGAAGGCCGGTAATTGCGCCTCGGCCAGCTTCGGATAGTGCTGTTTATGGCAGTAGAAATAGTTGGCCATGATGACCCCGCCAATGGGTGGAATGATTGAGCCAAGCAGGATCAGGAACGGAATCAGCATTTCGTACATGCCGCCGATGGCCAGCAGGGTGCCGATGCCGGCGCCGACCAGAGTCACGGTTTTGCGGCGGTCGGTGCGCAGCATGTTGCAGCCGGCAGCTGCGAAGTTGTAGATGGTGTTGTCTTGGGTGGTCCACAGATTAAGGAACAGCATCACCACGGCGGCCATGGATAGGCCTTGCAGTACCAGCACTTCAACCACATCCGGTTGCTGGTAAACGATGGCCCCATAAGCGCCGGCGATGATCATCAAACCGTTGCCGATAAAGAAGCCGATCAGGCTGGAAAACACCGCCACGCGGCCGCTTTTGGCGAAGCGGGTCCAGTTGGTGGCCTGGGTCGCACCGCTGACGAAGGTGCCGAAGACCAGGGTGATGGCCATGCTCAGCGTCATGCTGTCCTTGGGCTCGATGGCCAGCAATGCTGTCCAGCCACCTGCATCACGCGTAGCAATCCACAGCGATGAAACCAGCAGAACCAGCATCGCCGGCACCGCCACACGTGACAGCAGGTCAAGACCACGGTAGCCAATAAAGGCGGTGATGCAGAAGCCGAAGCCAAACAGCACCATCAGCGGAATAGTCAGCCCCTCGGGTAGGCCGAGTAGACGTACCAGCACCAGAGCAATGGTCGCAGTACCCCAGGCATACCAGCCAATTTGTGTGAAGCCGAGGAGGAAGTCTGACAGTTTGCTGCCCATCTCGCCGAAGCAGAAACGTCCCATTAGCACCGAGTTGAGACCGCTACGGCAGGCGATCAGGCCCAGTGCGGCCGCATAAAGCCCAAGCAGCAAGTTACCGAGCACAGCGGCCCATATGAGGGTCTTGAAGTCGAAGGCCATGCCAATCTTGCCGCCGGCAAACATAGTGGCGGTAAAGAAGGTGAAGCCGAACAGCAGAACGGAGGTTGATAGCAGTCCTTTGCGCGCGCCACTTGGCACTTCACTCAGGGGGTAGTCGCTGTCTTGCGGGGCTTGGCTCATGTCCATCTCTCCAGAGTGGGTAAGAACCTGGCGATTGCAGGCAACGTGCCACTTTATGCAGGGGCATATGCCTGGGCGAGAAGGACAAGGATAGTTGTGCAATCTGCACAATAAAGTGCGGGTTTATCTGTTTTTTAAAACAAATTTTTGTGACAAGTGAACAGGCTGGTCTGCAACGGGGCAGGTCGTGACTGGTTTGCACACATTTGGTTCGGGTCATGAGCGGATGCAAGCGAGCAACTAAGCTGGCAAACGTCTTGATGTCACTGATCACCACGTCGTAGCGCCAGTCAGTGTCGAACTGACCCGCAATAGGGGGCTTTGCGCAGCAAGTTTTTCGTGTAGATGACGGCGGAGCATGGCGCATTTGAAAACGCCCGATGCAATGCACCGGGCGTTTTCAGGCCTGGAACCTATTCGATTCTAGGCTTGAGGCGGCTAGCCACTTGGTTTACAGCGTCGGGTAGTCGAGGTAGCCGACTGGGCCTTTGCCATAGAAGGTTTCTGGGTGCGGGGTGTTCAGTTCGGCGTCTTGCGCCAGGCGGGCTGGCAGGTCTGGGTTGGCGATAAACGGAATGCCGAAGGCCACGGCATCGGCTTTGCCACTTTGCAGCCAGGCGTTGGCCTGATCCTTGGTGAAGCGTTCGTTGACGATAAACACGCCGCCGAAGGCTTCCTTCAGGCTTGGCGACAGGCTGTCGTCGGCTTCTTTCTCACGGGCGCAGATAAAAGCGATGCCGCGTTTGCCCAGTTCGCGCGCGACGTAGGTGAAGGTCTCGGCGCGGTTAGCGTCGCCCATGTCATGGCTGTCGGCGCGCGGTGCCAGGTGTACGCCCACGCGACCTGCGCCCCAGACTTCAATCGCGGCATCGGTGACTTCCAGCAGCAGGCGCGCGCGGTTTTCCAGGCTGCCGCCGTAGCGGTCAGTGCGCTGGTTGGTGCTGCTCTGCAGGAACTGGTCGAGCAGGTAACCGTTAGCGCCGTGGATTTCCACGCCATCAAACCCTGCGGCTTTGGCGTTTTCTGCGCCCAGGCGATAAGCGTCGACAATGTCGGCGATTTCTTCGGTTTCCAGGGCGCGCGGGGTGACGTAGTCCTTCATTGGGCGCACCAGGCTGACGTGCCCGGCTGGCTGGATGGCGCTTGGTGCGACCGGCAGCTGACCATTCAGGTAAATCGGATCGGAAATGCGGCCGACGTGCCACAGCTGCAGGACGATTTTGCTGCCGGCGGCATGCACGGCTTTGGTGATATTGCTCCAGCCACGTACCTGCTCATCCGACCAGATGCCGGGGGTGTCGGGGTAGCCAACGCCCATCGGCGTTACGGCGGTGGCTTCGCTGATAATCAAGCCGGCTGAGGCGCGCTGTACGTAGTACTCGGCCATCAAGGCGTTGGGTACGCGGCCCTCGTCGGCGCGGCAGCGGGTCAGCGGGGCCATGATGATGCGGTTGTTCAATTCAAGCTCACCGATTTTGATCGGGTCGAAAAGCGTAGTCATGGGACGGTCCTCTCAGGTTATTCGTTGAGTGCAAGTTCAGGTGCAGGGGTACGGGTGCTGAAGGTCAGCAGGGTGGCGAGCAGTGCCAGTACGGCCAGGGCTGCTGCTGCCAGGGGGACGCGGGTGAGGCCAAAACCTTCGGCAATCACCAGGCCGCCCACCCAGGCGCCGAGGGCATTGCCGAGGTTGAAAGCGCCAATATTCAGGGTCGACACCAGGTTCGGTGCGCCGCTGCCGAAAGCCACCACATTGACCTGCAAGGCAGGTACGGCGGCAAAGGCGGCGATGGCCCAGAGGAACAGGGTGACTTCGGCCGGGATCAGCGCCTGGCTGGTCCAGCTAAACAGGGTCGAGACCACGGCCATGGCGACGAATACGCCGAGCAGAGTGGCTTTCAAATTGCGGTCAGCCAGGCGGCCGCCGAGCACGTTGCCCAGGGTCAGGCCCAGGCCGATAAGCAACAGGGTCCACGTCACGCCGTTGGGTGAAACGCCAGTGACATCGCCCAGCAGCGGCGCGATGTAGGTGAACAGGGCGAACATCGACGCGGAGAACATCACCGTGGTGCTCAGGGCCAGCCACAACCCAGCCCCGCGCAGGGCGCGCATCTCGCTGGCAAAATCGGCCTTAACCTCATCGGTTTTATTCGGCAGTACGCGCCACAAACCGATCAGTGCGATTACACCGATCAGCGTGACCGCCCAAAAGGTCGAGCGCCAGCCGGCGTATTGGCCCAAGGCGGTGCCCAGCGGTACGCCCAGCACATTGGCCAGGGTCAGGCCGGTGAACATCAGCGCTACGGCCGAGGCGCGGCGGTTAGCCGGCACCAGGCTGGCGGCCACCACCGAGCCGATACCAAAGAACGCGCCATGGCAGAGGGCGGTGATCACCCGCGCGAGCATCAGCATTTGATAGTCGCTGGCCAGGGCACAGAACAGATTGCCGCCGATAAAGATGCTCATCAGCGTCAGCAGCGCGGCTTTGCGCGGCCAGCTGGAGGTGACCAGCGCCATAAAAGGCGCGCCGATGGCCACGCCGAGCGCGTAACCGGTGACCAGCCAACCGGCACCGGGGATCGATACACCGAGGTCGCCTGCCACTTCCGGCAGCAGACCCATGATGACGAATTCCGTGGTGCCGATGGCAAACGCGGATAAAGCGAGGACGATAAGCGCTGCAGGCATGCCGTCAGCTCCTGAAAAAAGGTGGATGAAAAATTCGGGTTAAAGCGCTTGGCCGATGTGCTTGAGGAACGCCTGGATGGTCTCTTCATTGCGTTTGAAGAAATTCCACTGGCCGACCTTCCTACTGTTGATCAAACCGGCGCGTTGCAAGGTCGCCAGGTGCGCGGAGACGGTCGACTGCGACAGCCCGGTGCGTTGGTCGATCTTGCCGGCGCAGACGCCAATTTCCAGCGGGTGGTCTTGGTCGGCGAAATAGGCCTGCGGGTCTTTCAGCCAGTGCAGGATGTCGCGCCGTACCGGGTGGGCCAGGGCCTTGATCACTTCATCGATGTCGAGTTGCATGCGGGGTATCCCCTGTGTGCTGTCACGCCATATCGCGATGGGGCGAACCTTATATCGGTCGCTGACGATATACAGATCGTTCGTGACGATAGTCATCATCACGGCTGCTGATGTGTAAGCTGACAGGCATGAATTACCTCGCGCATTTACACCTCGGCGGCGACGCGCCGGCTCAGCTGCTGGGTAGCCTGTATGGCGATTTCGTCAAAGGGCCGCTGGCCGGGCAGTGGCCGGCGGATATCGAAGCGGCGATTCGTCTGCACCGGTGCATTGATGTTTTTACCGACAGCCATCCGCTGCAGCTGCAGGCGCGGGCGCGTTTCCCTGCCGAGCGGCGGCGTTATGCCGGGATTCTGCTGGACGTGTTTTTCGATCACTGCCTGGCGTTGAACTGGGCCGACTACGCCGCCGAGCCCTTGCCGATCTTCACCGGGCGGGTTTATCAGGTACTCAATAGCGAGCCGCGTTTGCCCGAACGCCTGGCGCTGATTGCGCCACGCATGGCGGCGCAGGACTGGTTGGGCAGTTACCGCGAATTTGCCGTGTTGGCGCAGGTGGTCGCGGGCATCGACCGGCGCCTGTCGCGGCCGGGGTTGCTGATAGGCGGCCTGGTTGAGTTACAGCAGCTTTATCAGCCGCTGCTGGCGGATTTTCAGCAGTTTTATCCCGAGCTACAGGCCTTTGTTGCCCGTGAGCGAGAGCTGGCGGATTAAGCGGCCTGGTCTTGAACGGTGGCTGGTCGCTCAGCCTCGGCTGCACCAAACAGTGCCTGCCGGATTGATTGCTGCGCGGCGCGCGCCAGGGCATTGCGACTTAGTTCGGCGCTGGCAATCGGCGTGAGCAGCTGTATCTGCACCTCGGCCAGGTCGCTGCCGAGCAAGCGCAGCAGGTGCGAGAGCATATCGTCATCACCAATAAACGGCGCCACGCTGCACGGCTGGCCTCCGCGCAGGTAACGGATGGCCACCGGTTGCACCGCGACGCCGCTGTCGATGGCGCTGCTCAGCAGGCGGCCGTGAAAGGTGCGCAGGTCGAGGCCATCGGTGGTGGTGCCTTCGGGGAAGATCAGCAGGTTGCGCCCTTGCTGCAAGTGTTTGCCGAGTTGCTGATTAAGCAGGCCGCTATCCGCCGATCCGCGGCGGATAAACAGGGTGCCTGCCTTGAGTGCCAGCCAGCCTGCGACGGGCCAACTGCGCACCTCGGCCTTGGACAGAAACGACAGCGGAGTGAGCATGCCGAGCAGCGGGATATCGGTCCAGGACACGTGATTGCTGACCCACAGCATCGGCTGTTGCGGTAGCTCACCCTGCACCTGCAGACGAAACGGCAGCGCCGCCGCCAGGCGTGCGAGAAACCAGCGAGTCAGGCGCTGGCGGGTTGGCATCAGGTCATGGCGTACCAGGCGCTCTAGCAAGGTGATGCCCGCCGCCAACAGGGTGCCGAGGCTGATCACCGCCAATAGGCGCGCTAAACGCAGGTATAAACGCAATTTCTTCATCAGGCTTTCTCGCTGCCAAGACACAAACGCCGGCACTGTCTACAGCGTGCCGGCGAGTTGCGCAACTGTGCTCGACGGGCGCTTATACCGCCGCCTTAAAGTGTTTGGCATAGCGCGGACACAGCTCATCACGCTTGAGCAGGATAAACACATCTGCGACCTGGAAGTCCTGGTCCCAGCACGGCTCGCCGCAGATCTTCGCACCCAGGCGCATATAGGCTTTGAGCAGCGGCGGCATTTCGGTGATCACGTTGCTCGGCACATCCAGCGCCGGCAGCGGGTTCTTCGGTTCGGCGCGCAGGTGTTCGGTGCACAGGTAGCGCTCTCGTAAGCGCTGCATGATGGCCTGGGCTTGGATGCCGCCGTCTTGCATGGAGATGCTGGCGCAGCCCATCAGGTAGCGGTAGCCGCCTTCGTTGAGCACTTCGGCCAGTTCGCCCCAGAGCACGGCAATGGTCGCGCCGTTGCGGTAGGCGGGATCGACGCAGGTGCGGCCGATTTCCAGCACGGGCCCTTCGAGGTGCACGAGGCCATGCAGGCTGAATTCTTCTTCGCTGTAGAAGCGCCCCAGGCTGGCTGCGGCCTGATGATCGAGCAGGCGCGTGGTAGCCACCAGTTGGCCGCTGTTCATGTCACGCACGCCGATGTGCTGGCAGTGAATGTCATAGTCATCCATGTCCAGACCCTGCTCGGCACCCTTGAGCTTGGCGTCGAACTCGGCGCTGAATACGCGAAAGCGCAAGGCCTGGGCTTCGCGTAACGCGGCAGCACCGAGTAAACGCTCGGCCTGCAGGCGCCGTGCTGGAGTAGTGCGGTCGCGGGTGATTGCCATCTGAGTCATGCCTGAGTCTCCGTAAGCCGGTTTTTTGTCTTGCGGCCGGTCGATCTTGTTGGGCAAGCTCAGGCTAGGTAGCGGTGGTGTCATCACCGTTAAGCTTTGGTGATGCTTGTGTGACAGATAACGCCAACAAGGAGCAATGCATGCACTGGCAACAATTGTTGAGCCCGCAGGCGCGTCTGCCCGTCGCCGGCCTGGAGGCGTGGTACGCCAGCCTGCTAGAACGCAGCGCTAACCCGACGCCGTTGCAGCTGGCGGTGCTCGGCGGGCGCTTGGCGGCAACACCGGGGTTGGCGTTTCTTGCCGGTTACCAAGGCGCGTTACGCGCACTCTGGCCAGCGGCGCCCTGGACGTTGGGCGCGTTGTGCGTGACTGAAAACCGCAGCACCCGGCCGGCGGACATAAGCACGCGGATCAGCGCACTGACGCTCACCGGGCGCAAGGATTTCGTCACCGCTGCTGAAGCCGCCGACTGGCTGCTTGTGGCCGCGCGTGAGGATGAACCCGGCCAGCCGGTAAGGCTGGCGCTGGGTGTGGTGCGCAACGGCGCGCCGGGCGTGCATGTCGAGACATTGCCGGCGTTACCGCTGATGCCGGATATCAGCCATGGCCGTCTGCATGTGCACGAGGCGCACTGCGAACGCCTGCCCGGTGATGGTTGGGATGACTACGTGAAACCCTTCCGTACCTTGGAAGACACCCACGTGCTGGCGGCGCTGACGGCCTGGCTGTTTGCCGTGGGCCAGGAATCAAGCTGGCCGCAAGCCTTGCAGCTACGCCTGCTTGGCCTGTTGGCCGGTTGTGCAGAAGTGGCGCGGCAATGCCCGAGCGCGGCTGACAGCCATCTGCTGCTGGCCGGTTTGTTTGCCCAGTTCGACAGCTTGGGTGGCGAGCTGGATGCCGCCTTTGCCGCCGGCGATGGGCACTGGGCGCAGTTGTGGCAACGCGACAAGGGCCTGCTGTCGATTGCCAACAGTGCGCGGCGCAAGCGGTTGGAGAAGGCTTTGGCAGTGCTTGGTACAACGCTGTAATGCAATGCCTGGGATGTATCCGCTAGCGTCTACGCAGACGTAGGGTGGATGGCGCTCTCTTCATCCACCGTTGCGAACGAATGGCTGGATAGCGCGCTATCCAGCCACGACGAAATAGAGATCAGCGGTTTATGAGTCCTAACGAACGCATGCAATGTTGGCTTGATCCAGATCAGTAAGGCCGGCTCGCTTCAGCATTAAGCTCGCCGCCTTTCGGGAGAGAGCCAGCCATGCGACGCGAGCCTATAGTGCTGTTCGATAACGGCGAGCATCAGTGCATGATGTTCGATGACCTGGTCAGCGGTGAGGGCGTGCAGTCCAACCAGTTTCTGATCACCGACAACGAGCAATACCTGCTGCTCGATCCGGGCGGCGACTTGACCTACACGCCGCTGTCGATGGAGCTGTCCAAGCACATCCCGGTGCAGGACCTGACCTACATCTTCGCTTCGCACCAGGACCCGGACATCATCGCTTCGCTGGACAAGTGGCTGCTGCACACCCGCGCGCAGGTGATTTGCTCCAAGCTGTGGGCGCGCTTTCTGCCGCACCTGACGGCCAACTATCTGGCACTCAGCCGTGGCATCAACACCTTTGACCGGATCATCGCACTGCCGGATCGCGGTCAGTCGTTTGCCCTCGGCAAATGCAAACTCAAAGCAGTGCCGGCGCACTTCCTGCACTCGGTGGGTAACTTCCAGCTGTATGACCCGGTAAGCAAAATCCTGTTCTCTGGCGATATGGGCGCCTCCCTGGTGGATGACGCGCACCCGGTGACGGACTTCGTCAACCATGTGCCGAACATGCTCGGTTTTCATCGGCGCTATATGGCTGGCAACAAGGTTTGCCGACTCTGGGCGGCCATGGTGCGCGAGATGGATGTGGCGATGATCGTGCCGCAACACGGGCGGCCGTTTATCGGCGCGGAAATGATCAATGCCTTTCTCTACTGGATCGAAAACCTCGAGTGCGGCATGGACCTGATGGGCCCCGAGGACTACCGCCTACCCAAGTGATCGGCGGCTAAGTGCATTGACGTTTCGCGCCGAATCGCCGGATAAACAGGCGCGTTCGACGCTTTTTGTCGTCATCGACGCCATGCTAGGGTGCCGCCTTCGATCCTTGTAGAGGCGGCGCCATGTCCTTCACTCTGTTTCTTGCACGGCGGCTGCTACTGGCGTGTGTCTTCGGCCTGGGTGGCGCGACAGCGCAGGCCGAAAACTGGCCAGGTGACGACTGGGCCAGCCAACTGACGCCGCCCAGTACCGCGCTCAGTGAGCTTGAACGTTACGCCTTCCCAACCCGCGATGACGCCACCCGCCAAGGCGTGCGCACCGATGCCTTGCTGGTGATCCGTGATGGCCAAGTGGTGTACGAACGTTATGCCGCGCCCACCACTGCTGACACCGCGCACCTAACGTGGTCGATGGCCAAGAGCCTGTTGGCGACCACCATGGGAGTGGCCTACGGTGAAGGGCATTTCCGCCTGGATGCCCCAGCGGCCGATTACTACCCGCCATTTGCCGCGCACCCGCAGGTAAAAATCGGGCACCTGCTCAACTGGGCATCGGGCCTGAACTGGCAGGAAGACTATGAATACGCACCGCTGAAATCCTCAGTGGTGGCGATGCTCTACACCCGTGGTCGCAGCGATATGGCGGCTTTCACGGCCGCACACAACGCCGACGCCGAACCGGGTCAGCGCTTTCGCTATTCCAGTGGCGACAGTAACGTACTGGCTGCGGCACTGAAGAATATGGTCGGCGCCGAGGCCTATGCCGATTACCCCTGGACCGCGCTGTTTGACCCGCTGGGTATCAAGACAGCGGTGTGGGAACGCGATGCGGCGGGCACCTTTGTCGGCTCGTCTTACGCCTACATGAGTGCCCGTGACTTGGCCCGCGTTGGCCTGCTGATGCAGCGCGATGGCCGCTGGGGCGAGCAGCAGTTGCTGCCCAAGGCCTGGGTTGAATTCAACCGCACGCCGTTTGCCAACTACCAGCCGCAGGCCGAGAAGCCTGGTGAGGCGGTGCCCGGCGGGCAGTGGTGGCTTAACGTGGCGGTAGCTGGCGCGGGTAAACCTTGGCCGGATGCACCGAGCAACATGTTGGTCGCCTCAGGCCATTGGGGGCAGGGTTTGTATGTGCTGCCTGACGAGAAGCTGGTGATCGTGCGTTACGCCGATGATCGTGATGCCAGCTTTGATCGCAATCACTTCCTCAAGCTGGTACTCGCGGCCATGGCCACTGAGGTGCAGCCATGATCCGTCGCCGCCCGTTCAGTAGAGTGTTGTTGCTGATTGTGTTGTTGCTCGCCGCCTTGATCTGGCAAAACCGCACCCATCTGCAAGCCTTCCCCGACATCATCGGCGCGTACTCTGCCAAGGAGTATTGCTCATGCCGCTACGTGGCCAACAATCCGGCGGATTATTGCGAGGCATACGTGGCGCAGTACGTGCCGCTTTCAGGTTTTTGGGACGATGCAGCGCATAAGCGCGTTACGGCTCGCGGCCTGGGCCGTACGCACAGTGCGCAGTGGCTGAGCCCACGCCAGGGTTGCCAGCTGCTGCCCGAGCCAGCTGCGCTGCCTACGCCTTGAAGCCGACGCCATTGCGCGGGCTTGCATTGCCGGGCAGGGCGGCTATGGTGGCCTCTTCGTTGCTGTCCGTGACCTGTCATGCCTGAAACCCAGTGTTGTGTGGAGCCCCATGGCCTATAGCGTATTCCCTTGGCGGCGCGGCAATGCGGTGAGCTTGCTGGTCGATGGGCCGTGTTTTTTTGCGCAAATGCTCAAGCGTATTAATGCGGCTCAGCGGCATGTTGAGTTGGAGCTGTATCTGCTGGAAAGTGGCGCCTGCGCCACGGCGTTACTGGATGCCCTGTGTGCTGCCGCGGAGCGCGGCGTCGCGGTGCGTTGCCTGTTCGATGGCTATGGTGCGCAAGGCTTGCTGCTGGCGGACCGTCAGCGCCTGGAGGCCGCGGGTATCCGGGTGCGGTGGTACAACCCGGTACGCTGGCGACATGGCGTGCGTAACTTTCACCGTGACCACCGCAAAGTGTTGGTGGTTGATGAGCAGTTCGCTTTTGTCGGCGGCACTGGCGCCACCGATGCCTTCTGGCAGCCTGGCGAGGCTGAGAGCCGCTGGCATGAGGTGATGGTGGAAATCAGCGGTCCTCTGGTGGCCGACTGGTTGCAGCTGTTTGAGCGCCAGTGGCAGGTGGACCAAAGCTGGATCGTCTGGCGACCGCGTTTGCCACTGCGCGTGAAAACCTTATTGGCAATACCCGCTGTGGGCGATGGCTTGGGCCGTGTCGCGTTTGCTGACGCGGTGCAGCATCGCGACATTCTGTTTTCGCTGGTGCGTATGTTGCGCAGTTCCAAGCGGCGCATCTGGCTGGCCACGCCTTATTTCTTACCGACTTGGCGGGTGCGCCGGGTGCTGCGCCAAGCGGCTGCGCGTGGTGTTGATGTGCGCCTGCTGTTGGCCGGTAACAATACGGACCATCCGCCTATCCGTTTTGCTGGGCAGCGCTATTACGCCAGTTTGCTCAAGGCCGGTGTGCAGATATTCGAATACCAGCCGCGCTTTCTGCACCTGAAGATGGTGCTGGTGGACGACTGGGTGAGCATTGGCTCGTGCAATTTCGACCACTGGAACCTGCGGTTTAACCTGGATGCCAACCTTGAGGCGCTGGATCCCTCGTTTACCGCCAGCGTGGCGGCGTGCTTTGAGCGAGACTTTGCCGACAGCCAGTTGATTGATGGCAAAGCCTGGTTGGCCAGGCCCTGGTACATCCGCATGCAGCAGAAAGTGTGGGGCATTTTGGATCAGCTGATGTTCAAACTGTTAAATCGTCGTCGCTGAGTCGGGCTGCTGCCCAGAGCGGCGGCGCACGCAAGGGCGCGCGCCACTCTGTTGCAGGCTGTATTGCCTTAAATCAGCTCGACTGCCACGGCCGTCGCTTCACCACCGCCGATGCACAGCGAGGCGATGCCGCGCTTGCCGCCGGTGTTTTTCAGCGCATTGATCAGGGTCAGGATGATCCGCGAACCGGTGGAGCCGACTGGGTGACCCTGGGCGCAGGCGCCGCCGTAGATGTTGACCTTGGCGTGATCCAGGCCGTGTTCACGTATGGCCAGCATGGTGACCATGGCAAAGGCTTCGTTGATTTCGAACAGGTCGACCTCGGCCTTGTTCCAGCCGGTTTTCTTCAGCAGGGTCGTGATCGAGCCAATCGGCGCGATGGTGAACTCGCTCGGGTCCTGGCTCTGGGTCGCGTGCGCGACGATTTTCGCCAACGGCTTGAGGCCACGTTTGGCGGCTTCGTCGGCAGTCATCAGCAGCAGGGCGGAGGCGCCGTCGGAGATCGAGCTGGCATTGGCAGCGGTGATTGTGCCGTCCTTGCGGAAGGCTGGCTTGAGGCCGGGGATCTTCTCCAAATTAGCGTTCAATGGTTGCTCATCGTCTTTGACCAGTACATCACCCTTGCGGCCGCTGACGGTGATCGGGACGATTTCCGCCTTCAGCGCGCCGCTGGCGATGGCGGTCTGGGCGCGTTTCAGCGATTCAATGGCGTAGGCATCCATTTCCTCGCGGGTGATGCCGTACTGGTCGGCGGTTTCCTGAGCGAAGGAGCCCATCAGGCGGCCCGTGCGAGCATCTTCTAGTCCGTCGAGGAACATGTGGTCTTTGATCTCGCCATGCCCCATGCGCAGGCCCGCGCGGGCTTTGGTCATGATGTAGGGCGCGTTGGACATGCTTTCCATGCCGCCGGCGATCATCACCTCATTGCTCCCAGCCTTGAGCGAATCAAAGGCCTGCATCACCGCCTTCATGCCCGAACCACAGAGTTTATTGATGGTGGTGCAGCCCGTGGCGGCCGGTAGGCCGGCATTTAAGGACGCCTGGCGCGCCGGGCCTTGCTTCAGACCGGCAGGTAGCACGCAGCCCATGATCACTTCCTGCACGTCGGTCGGGGCAATGCCCGCGCGCTCAACGGCCGCGCGAATAGCCGCTGCGCCTAGGTCTACCGCCGCAACGCTCGACAGGCTGCCTTGAAAACCACCCATCGGCGTACGTGCGCCGCTGACGATGACAATATCGGACATCGGAAAACTCCCTATATGAGGTAAATGAACGCAATGACGAGCCATTGATTCTACTGCGTGACTAAAAATGCCCAAAGAGTCATGCGGAAAATCATTCTTTGGGCTGATTTGGGCGACCGCCGAGGGCTCTAAATTGGCCTCACTGATAAAACTCGTGAATTAAGGTACCGCCATGCTGCAGACCCGTTTGATTCCCGCCGCCGCGAATGCTCATCAAGCTCCTTTGTTGATCAAGCGCCTGCTGTTGTCCGGCATCCGTTATGAGAAAAGTCGTGAAATCGTTTACCGCGACCAGATGCGCTACAGCTACGCCACCCTCAATGAGCGGATTGCCCGACTGGCCAACGTGCTGACTGAAGCGGGGGTCAAGGCCGGTGATACCGTGGCGGTGATGGACTGGGACAGCCACCGCTACCTGGAGTGCATGTTTGCCATTCCGATGATCGGTGCGGTGCTGCATACCATCAACATCCGCCTCTCGGCTGATCAGATCTTGTACACCATGAATCATGCCGAGGATAAGTTCGTGCTGGTTAACAGCGAGTTCGTACCGCTCTATAAAGGTATTGAAAGTCAGCTGACCACGGTGCAGAAAACCATTCTGCTCACCGACGCAGCGGACAAGACCGCAGACTTGGGCGGCCTTGTGGGTGAATACGAAAACCTGCTCGCCGCGGCCAGCCCCCGCTACGACTTTCAAGACTTCGACGAAAACTCAATCGCCACCACCTTTTACACCACCGGTACCACCGGTAACCCCAAAGGCGTGTACTTCAGTCACCGTCAGCTTGTATTGCATACCCTGGCAGAGGCCAGTGTGCTGGGCAGCCTGGACAGCATTCGCCTGCTGGGTACTAACGATGTGTACATGCCGATTACCCCGATGTTCCACGTGCACGCCTGGGGCATCCCTTATGTCGCCACCATGCTGGGGGTTAAACAGGTCTATCCCGGTCGTTATGAGCCGGACATGCTGTGCCAGCTGATCAAGCAGGAAAAGGTCACCTTTTCTCACTGTGTGCCGACCATTCTGCAAATGGTGATGAACGCCCCGATCGCTCAGGATTATGATTTCGGCGGATTGAAAATGATCATCGGCGGCAGCGCTCTCAACCGCTCGCTTTACGACGCGGCCAAGGCGCGCGGCATTCAGCTGACGGCTGCTTATGGCATGTCCGAAACCTGCCCGCTGATTTCCTGCGCACATATCAATGATGAGTTGATGGCCGGCAGCGAGGACGAACGCACCACTTACCGAATCAAAGCCGGCGTACCAGTACCGCTGGTAGAAGCCGCCATTATGTCCGCCGATGGCACCCTGTTACCGGCCGACGGTGAGAGCCAGGGCGAGCTGGTGCTGCGTGCCCCGTGGCTGACTCAGGGGTACTTCCGCGAGCCGGAGAAGGGCGCTGAGCTGTGGGAGCACGGCTGGCTGCACACCGGTGACGTGGCTACCATCGACGATTTCGGCTTTATCGATATCCGCGACCGCATCAAGGACGTGATCAAGACCGGTGGCGAGTGGATTTCCTCCCTGGCATTGGAAGACTTGATCAGCCGTCACCCCGCGGTGCGAGAAGTGGCTGTGGTGGGTGTGGTCGATCCGCAGTGGGGCGAGCGGCCGTTTGCGCTGCTGGTGTTGCGTGAAGGGCAGAGCCTGGATGCCAAGGGGCTGAAGGACCACCTCAAGCCGTTTGTTGATCAAGGCAGCATCAACAAGTGGGCGATACCGTCGCAGATTGCTCTTGTTACCGAAGTTCCCAAGACCAGTGTAGGCAAGCTCGACAAGAAACGTATTCGTCTGGATATCGTTCAGTGGCAGGCCGCCGGTAGTCCATTTCTCTCCACTGTTTAAGCATTTTTGTAGCGGGCGCAGCCTTGGGCGGCGTCCGTTGCACGGTTGCTTTTAAGTGTCATTTAGATCATGCAAATCAAGCGCTTAAGTTGGTTCTTGAGACAGTTTTTAGAGTTGCTTGTGTGGCGTTGTGCGCTGTACGGGTGACTGCAGGCGAGATTGATTTTAGTGACTGAGCAGTCAAACAAGCGTTTGGCTTGTTAATTGCTCCCTTCAAACCATTCTTGGCTCTGCCGGTCGTGGCGAGCACGCTGAAACCAGCGAGCCAGAGTGCCTGGGAGCTAAAAATCACCCTTTCGAGGGATCAAGCAGCAGTACCCGCTGGCTATAGTCCGCACCATCCATAACAAAAAAACACATGGAGTAGCGTCGATGACAAAAACAAAACAAACCTGGCGCCTGGCAAGACTGCCACTGGCCGTCAGCCTCGCATCCACCCTCGCCGCCCCTGCATTCGGCGTTACCTTCAATATTGGTGAGATCGAAGGTCAAATCGACTCCTCGATGTCCGTTGGCGCCAGCTGGTCTACGCAAAAAGCGGATAAAGACCTGATCGGTGTTAACAACGGTGGTCGCGGTCTGTCGCAAACCTCAGATGACGGTCACCTGAACTTCAAGCGTGGAGAGACTTTCTCCAAAATCTTCAAGGGTATCCATGACCTTGAGTTGAAATACGGTGATACCGGTGTATTTGTTCGCGGCAAATATTGGTATGACTTTGAATTAAAAGATGAAGGTCGCGAATTTAAAGACATCAGTGACAACAATCGTAAAGAGGGTCAGAAGTCTTCTGGCGCCCAAATTCTCGATGCGTTCGTTTATCACAACTACTCCATCGCTGATCAGCCGGGTTCCGTGCGCTTAGGCAAGCAAGTTGTTAGTTGGGGTGAGAGTACCTTTATCCAGAACGGTATTAACTCAATCAACCCGGTTGATGTGTCAGCGTTTCGTCGTCCTGGCGCGGAAATTAAGGAAGGCTTGATTCCAGTTAATATGTTCTATGTTGCCCAAAGCCTGACTGAAAACCTCTCTATGGAGGCGTTCTACCAGCTTGAGTGGGACCAGACGGTAACAGACAACTGCGGCACGTTCTTTGCTCAGGCGGATATCGTTGCTGATGGTTGTGATCAGAATCTGAATGTTCTGGCTTCTTTAAGTCCGGCACAATTGGCATCAATTAATGGGAACTTGAAAGCTCTTAATACAGCGCTTGGGACCAATGCAGCAATGGTTTCATCAACCAGCGAGGGGCTAATCGTTCCGCGCCGTGGAGATGTGGACGCTCGTGATAGCGGTCAGTGGGGGTTGGCTTTCCGCTATATGTTTGAGCCACTCGATACTGAGTTTGGCGCCTATGCAATGAATTATCATAGCCGTGCCCCGATTTTTAGTGGTGCATCGCCGAGTGCTGGAGCTACACGTGCAATAAATACACTCGTTACTGGTGCAGCAAACCCCAGTGGTAATTTCAATGCTGCAGCTGTGCCTGCAGCTGCAAATATCGGTGCGGTTACCATGGCTGCGAATGGTGGCTACTTCATTGAGTACCCTGAAGATATCAAACTGTACGGTTTAAGCTTTTCAACCACTTTGCCCACTGGTACAGCTTGGAGTGGAGAGCTTAGCTATCGTCCGAATGCTCCTGTGCAGTTAAATTCCACGGATATTTTGTATGCGGGTCTTCGTGGAATAAATGTTGGCATTTTGAATGCTGGGAACCCAGTAGGATCATTAAGTCCTTATGACGCAGTGTCGCCTCTAGGTCCTGATTCGGAAGGGTTACTACACGGTTATAAGCGCAAAGAAATCACTCAGTTGCAAACCACGTTCACTCACTTTTTTGATCAAGTTATGGGCGCATCCCGCCTAACCTTGGTGGGTGAAGTAGGCTGGACTCACGTCGGTGGCTTGGAAAGCAGCGATGATATTCGCTATGGCCGCGATCCGATTTTCGGCACTGCTGGTGCAATGTGTGGTCCGGTAAACGTCAGCACTGCTGGTGGGAAAAGTAATGGCAGTTTGCTGGGTAAATCCTGTGACAAAGATGGGTTTACTACGGCCGACTCATGGGGTTACCGCGCACGTGCTATCTGGGAATACCCGGATGTGTTCGCCGGTATCAACCTGAAGCCGAGTGTAGCCTGGTCACATGACGTTGACGGTTACTCGCCTGGCCCAGGTGGTAACTTTGAAGAAGGCCGTAAAGCGGTCAGCCTTGGCTTAGATGCTGAGTACCAAAATACATACACCGCCAGCCTTTCTTACACCAACTTCTTTGATGGTAAGTATTCGACTGTTGATGATCGCGACTTCGTAGCACTCAGCTTTGGTATGAACTTCTAAGCGGACGAGATTTTGAGGACGACTATGACTATGAAAACAACAAAAAGTCTGCTGAAAACCGGCGCGTTGACACTCACGCTGCTGGCTAGCAGTGTGATGGCAGCAGTATCGCCAGATGAAGCGGCCAAGCTGGGAACTACGCTGACGCCTGTTGGTGCGGAAATGGCTGGCAATGCGGATGGTTCGATCCCGGCCTGGACGGGTGGTTTGCCTACTAACGCAGGTGCTGTTGATTCTGGTGGTTTTCTCGCGGACCCGTTCCCTAATGAGCAACCGCTGTTCACCATTACTGCGCAAAACGTGGATCAGTACAAAGACAAGCTGACCCCAGGCCAGTTGGCGATGTTCAAGCGTTATCCGGAAAGCTACAGAATGCCGGTTTTCGCGACTCATCGTTCAGCCACCATGCCGGATGTTGTCTTGGATGCAGTGAAGAAAAACGCTGTGAATACCAAGATGGTTGAGGGCGGTAACGGTCTTGAGAATTTCGATCAGGCCATTCCTTTCCCAATCCCGAAAGACGGTTTGGAAGCCATCTGGAACCACATCACCCGCTACCGTGGCGGCAGCGTGAAGCGTCTGGTGACTCAGGCGACTCCGCAAGCCAATGGCTCCTACAGCCTGGTTTACTTCCAGGATGAGTTCACCTTCCGGGGTGCGCTGAAAGATGCCGACACCAGTAAGCCAAGCAACGTGCTGTTCTACTTCAAGCAACGCGTAACGGCACCTTCGCGTCTGGCCGGTAACGTGTTGCTGGTACACGAAACGCTCAACCAGGTGAAAGAGCCGCGTTTGGCGTGGTTGTACAACGCTGGCCAGCGTCGTGTGCGTCGTGCGCCACAGGTGTCGTATGACGGTCCAGGTACAGCTGCCGATGGCCTACGTACCTCCGACAACTTCGACATGTACAACGGCGCCCCTGACCGTTACGAGTGGAAGCTCAACGGTAAGAAAGACATCTACATTGCTTACAACAGCTACCGTTTGGACTCACCGAAGCTGAAATATGACGAGATCATCAAAGCTGGTCATATCAACCAGGACCTGACCCGTTACGAGCTTCACCGCGTCTGGAATGTCACTGCCACCCTGAAGTCGGGCGAGCGCCACATCTATGCCAAGCGTGACTTCTATCTCGACGAAGATACCTGGCAAGCAGCTGTAATTGACCACTACGACGGTCGCGGTACTTTGTGGCGTGTGGCTGAGGCCCATGCTCAGTACTACTACGACAAGAAAGTGCCGTGGTACAGCGTAGAGACTCTGTATGACTTGCTGTCCGGTCGTTACCTGGCGCTGGGCATGAAGAACGAAGAGAAGAGCGCTTACGAGTTCGACTATCCGGCTAAGGAAAGCGATTACACCCCAGCGGCCTTGCGCCAGGCGGGCGTTCGCTAAACCTGAGTAAAGCTGCATAAAAGGCCGGCCCGAAAGGGCCGGTTTTTTTATGGTGCGCCAGGCATGGCGCGTAGCGCCGTGACTGGCGCTGTCGGGTTCACTGTGGTGGTGAGCCTGGCGACTTGGAGGTGAAAGTCCTCTACACACCCGGCAAGGGGAAGTGTTAGCTGAAGGCAAGGGTGTCGCGGGCGACTGCGAATCTGAAGGAAGCCCGAGGCAAAATGCTGGCCTGACGAACAGGAAGCGGATGAGGCGGCGCAGCGGGGTGAGGTGGCCATAATCGCCAAAGCCCGATACTTGCACGGAACGCTGCGACGTAGATCCGACAGGCATAAGCAGGAAGGTCGCGCGAATTACCCTGGGAGATCTGTACGC